>VGDZ01000114.1 GCA_016869515.1 Alphaproteobacteria bacterium
GATCCGGCCCAGCCCGACCACGCCCAGCGTGCGGCCTTCCAAGCCCATGCCCATCGGCACCGTCCAGCGGCCCTGGCGCAGGCGGGCATCGGCCGCGGGGATGTGCCGCGTCGCCGCCAGGATCAGTCCCCAGGTCAGCTCGCAGGTCGAGCCGCTCGAGCCGCGCGTGCCCGAGACGACGATGCCGCGGCGCGTGGCGGCGGCGAGGTCGATCGCGCCGTTGCGCATGCCGGTGGTGACGATCAGCCGCAGCTGCGGCAGCGCCTCGATCACCGCCGCCGGGAATTGCGTGCGCTCGCGCATCAGGCACACCGCCTGGCAATCGGCCAGTTTGCGGATCAGCTCGGCGCGGTCGGCGATCGGCTCGTTGAAGACCACGATCTGGCAATCGCGGCGCAGCTCGGACCAATCGGCCGAAGCCAACGCCGCGCGCTCCCAGTCGTCGAGTATGGCGATGCGCATCTTTTCCGGCCCCCTAAGCGCCAGCTTAGACCGGAGCCGGGCCGCTCTCCAAGGCCCGCCCGAATTCGCGCAGCACTGCCGGATCGGGTGTCGCGCCCAGGCCCGGCGCGTCCGACAGCGCCCAGCCGCCCTCGACCAATGCCGGCAGCGCGATCAGGCGCCGGCGCAGCGGATTGTCGGCGACATCGACTTCCAGCATGCCGTCGCCGCCGACCGCCGCCAACAGATGCGCCGAGGCCAGCAGCCCGACCCCGCCGCCATAGTAATGCGGGCAGAAGCGCCGGCTGCGAGCGCGGATGCGCTTGCCCAATTCGACGCAGCGGCTGAAGCCGCCCCATTTCGCCATGTCGGGCTGGATCACGCCCAGCGCGCCGAGATCGAGCGCGCGCACGAAATCGGCGCCGCGCAGGTTCTCGCCCCCGGCCAGCGTGATCGGCGCGCGCCGCGCCAAGGCCAGCCAATCGGCCTCGGGGGCATCGGCCGGGATCGGCTCCTCGATCCAATCGAGCCCGAGCCCGGCCAGCGCACCGACCGCTTCCAGCGCCTGGTCGACGGTCCAGCTCTGGTTGGGATCGATCATCAACCGCGCTTCGGGGCCGATCTGGGCCCGCGCCGCGGCGATGGCGGCGACATGGCCCGGCTGCCAGCCCCAGGGCCGCAGCTTGAAGGCGCGATAGCCTTCGGCCTGGGCGCGGGCGATGGTGGGTTCGATCTCGCCTGGGCCGATGCCGCTGGCATAAGCCGGGATCCGCGGCGATGCCCCGCCCAGAAGCCGCCACAGCGGCAGGCCCTGGCGTCGCGCCCACAAATCCCACAGCGCGATGTCGACTCCGGCGATGGCCTGGGCGAAGGGGCCGGGCTCGGCCGCCTGCAGCGCCGGCAGATGGGTCGCGCGGGTGAGATGCTCGAAAGCCGCTTCCGGATTTTCGAATTCGCGCCCCAGCAGCAAGGGCGCGATCGCCGTGCGCAACAGCGCGGCGCGATGATCCGCGCCGACGGCGGGGAAATTGCACCACGCCTCGCCCCAGCCGACGGCGCCGTCCCGGTCCTCGATCCGCACCAAAAGCGCGCTGCGATGGGTCATGCGGCCCATCGGCGCCTCGACCGGGCGCGGCAGCGGTGCCCGCAGCACGATGGCGTCGAGCGCGCGCGGTCGCAGCCCGCTCATGTCAGGGTCAGCCCGACCTTGCCCAGGCCGGCGATGGCGGCCTCGATCCGGCCGGGGCCCTCGACCCATAGCGGCACCGGCAGGCTGCCGCACAGCACGATCGCGCCGGCTTCGAGCTTTTCGCCCTGCTCGGCCAGAAGCCGGCTCAGCCAAGCGATCGATTCGAAGGGATGGCCCATGACGTCGGCGCCGCGGCCCTGGACGCGGACGACGCCGTCCTGGGCGGTGGTGCCGATCGCCGCCGCCAGATCCAGCCGCCGCCAATCCGCCGCCGGCGGGCCCAGCACGAAGCCGGCGTGGAAGGCGAAATCGGCGATCAGGGTCGGCACGCCCATGCCGCGATAGTCGCGGCCATAGCGGTCGTCGACCAGTTCGATGGCGGGATGAAGCTGGCCCACCGCCAGCGCCACCTCGTCGCGGCCGACCGGTCCGGCCAGCGGTCGCGCCAGCACCGCCGCCACCTCGCATTCGATGCCGAGGCGGGCGAACTTGGCCCGCGCCAGCGTGGCGCCCGGCTCGTGGCGGCCCTGGCGCAGCACGGCGCCGGCGATCGGCTGCTCGACGCCGAGATGGGCCCGCATTTGCGGGGTGGTGATGCCGATCTTCCAGCCGAGCTGGGGTCCGCGGCCCTCGGCGATCAGCCGCGTCCGCACCGCGCGTTGGATCGCATAGGCCTCGGCCGCGTCCCGCGGCTTGAAGCGATCGGGCAGATCGAGCACGGCGCGGCCGGTCAGGCGGCGCTGGGCAAACCATTCGACGGCGTCAGGGTTCATGGCGGTGGACGGGTTCGGGGATCAGGCTTTCTTGAAAAACGTGTCGGCGGCGCCGCGCGCCGAGCGCTTGCGGCCGATGGCCTCGCGACAGCGGCCGATCTCGGCCTCCAATTGGGCGATGCGGGCCTCGAGTTCGTCGACCGAAAGCAGATCGAGGCTGACCGGCTTGGGCGCCTTGGGCTTGGGGTCGAGATCGTCGGCATCGAGCGGCATGGCATGATTATAGAGCGCGATCGACCGGGATGGAATCGCACGACCGGTCCCATTCGGGTCGCGAATCGCGCTCCAGGGCGAGCAAGCCCGAGCGCGGCGCGCGCGATTGACAGGCATGGCGCCTTCTGGTCGATTCCCCCGGGTTTCACGTAGGGGGGAAACGATGCAAAAGACCGTCACGCTCGCCGCCGCGCTGGTGGGCGCAACCATCCTGGCCGGCTCGGCCCTGGCGCAGGACGTCACGCTCCGCATCCATCACATCTTGCCGCCGGTGGCGCCGGCGCACGCCAAGTTCATGGTGCCGTGGTCGGAGAAGGTGACGCGCGAATCCGGCGGCCGGCTCAAGTTCCAGATCTTCCCCGCCATGCAGCTGGGCGGCACGCCGGCGCAGCTGGTCGACCAGGTCAAGGACGGCGTGGTCGACATCGTCTGGACGCTGCCGGGCTATACCCCCGGCCGCTTCCCGCTGGTCGAGGCCTTCGAGCTGCCCTTCATCGCCTCGCGCGACGCCGAGGCCACCTCGAAGGCGCTGTGGGACTACGTCCAGGCCCATGCCAAGGACGAGTTCAAGGACTATCACCCGCTCGGTTTCCACGTTCACGGCCCGGGCGTGTTCCATGTCGTCAAGCGGCCGATCACCTCGGTCGACGACTTCAAGGGCCTCAAGTTCCGCGCCCCCACCCGCCTGACCAACCGCATGCTGGGCGCGTTCGGCGCGACCCCGGTCGGCATGCCGGTGCCGCAAGTGCCCGAGGCGCTGTCCAAGGGCACCATCGACGGCGCGGTGGTGCCCTACGAGGTCGGCCCCTCGCTCAAGCTGCAGGAACTGGTCAAGTTCCACAGCGAGACCGATCCCGGCGAGCCCGCGGTCTACGTCGCGACCTTCATCTACGCCATGAACCGGGCCAAGTACCAAAGCCTGCCGGCCGACCTGAAGAAGGTGCTGGACGACAATTCGGGCCTGTCGCTGTCGGCCTTCATCGGCAAGGTGTTCCGCGAATCCGACGAGCCGGGCAAGGCGCTGGCGGTGGCGCAGAAGAATCCGATCAACGTCATCGCCAAGGCCGAGGTGCAGAAGATGCGCCAGGCGGCGCAGCCGGTGATCGACGGCTGGGTCGAGGAGATGAAGGCCAAGAACGTCGACGGCCGCGCGCTGATCAAGTCGGCCCAGGACCTGATCGCCAAGCACGGCGGCAAGTGACGCCGCCGGCCGACCCGATCGGCCGGCTGATCGACCGGGCGGCGCGCGGCTTCGCGCTGTTCGGCGGCGTGTTGCTGACCGCGATCGCCGCGATCTCGGTGGTCAGCATCCTCGGCCGCTGGCTGCTGGGCAAGCCGATCCAGGGCGATTTCGAACTGGTGCAGATCGCCTGCGCCGGCTGCGTCACCTGCTTCCTGCCTTGGTGCCAGATGCGGCGCGGCCATGTCCTGGTCGATTTCTTCACCAACCGCCTGCCGCCCCGGACGCGGCTCTGGTTCGACGCTGCGGGCACGCTGGCGATCGCGGCGGTGGCCGGGCTGGTGGCCTGGCGCACCGGCGCCGGCCTGTTGGCGGTCAAGGCCGCGGGCGAGACTTCGATGATCCTGGGCATGCCGATCTGGTGGGGCTATGTGCCGATGGCGCCGGCCTTCGCGCTGTTGGCGCTGGCGGCGTGTCACGGCGCGGCGATGGATGCGATCGGCGCGACCAGGCGATGAGCGGCATCGAGCTGGGCGGACTCTATTTCGCCGGCATGCTGGCGCTGCTGGCGCTGCGGGTGCCGATCGGCATCGCCATGGCGCTGACCGGCATGGTGGGCTTCGTCACGTTGGCGGGCTGGGCGCCGCTGCTCAACCAGCTCAAGCTGGTGGCCTATGCGCGCTATTCCAATTACGACCTGTCGGTGGTGCCTCTCTTCCTCTTGATGGGCAATTTCGCCTCGCGCGGCGGGCTGTCGGCGGCGCTGTTCGCCGCCGCCAACGCCGCCATCGGCCATGTCCGCGGCGGCATCGCCATGGCGGCGATCGGCGCCTGCGCCGGGTTCGGCGCGATCTGCGGCTCCTCGCTGGCCACCGCCGCCACCATGGGCCAGGTCGCGCTGCCCGAACTGCGGCGCTACAACTACGCGCCCCAGCTGGCGGCGGGCGCGCTGGCCGCGGGCGGCACGCTGGGGATATTGATCCCGCCCTCGATCGTGCTGGCGATCTACGCCATCCTGACCGAGCAGAACATCGCCAAGCTGTTCACCGCCGCGCTGGTGCCGGGGGTGATCGCCACCTTGGGCTACATGGCGGCGATCGGCATCTATGTCCGGGTCTATCCCGGCACCGGCCCGGCCGGTCCGCGGGCCGATCGCGCGGCCAGGCGCCGCACCGGCCGCGCCGTGCTGCCGGTGGCGGCGATTTTCGTGGTCATGATCGGCGGCATGTATGGCGGTGTGTTCAGCGCCACCGAGGGCGCCGCGGTCGGCACGGTGGCGACCGGGATATTGGCGGCGTTCAAAGGCATGCGCTGGAAGGACTTCGTCGATTGCGTGCTGTCGACCGCCGAAGCCGCGGGCATGATCTTCCTCATTCTCTTGGGGGCCGATCTGCTCAACTCCTTCCTTGCCCTCAGCCAGCTTCCGGTCGAGCTGGCGAACTGGGTCAAGGGTTCGGGCCTGCCGCCGATGCTGGTGCTGACGGCGATCGTGCTGATCTACGTCCTGCTCGGCTGCGTGATGGACAGCCTGTCGATGATCCTGTTGACCATCCCAATCTTCTTCCCGGTGGTGATGGGGCTGGAATTCTGGGGCCTGCGCGGCAGCGAAAAGGCGATCTGGTTCGGCATGATCGCGCTGATGGTGGTCGAGATCGGGCTGATCACGCCGCCGGTGGGGATGAACGTCTACATCATCTCCAGCCTGGCGCGGGACATCCCGATGGCGGTGGCGTTCCGCGGCGTGGTGCCGTTCCTGATGTCGGATGCGGTGCGGGTATTCCTGGTGGTGACGTTTCCGGCGCTGAGCCTGACCCTGGTGCGCTGGCTGAATTGATTGCAAGCGACGATGGGCTTTGCTGGTTGCGGCCTGGAACGGCGATCGCGGCCGCGCGCCTTACCGCGCGGCCGGCGGATGACAGCCTTGCGAGGGGCTGTTAAGAGAGTCCCCCACAAGGGCGAGGGTTCGGGGGAGGCATGATCCAGACGGTGCGCGGTCGCGAGCTGGCCGCGGGCGCATTGATCCTGGCCATGGGCGCGGCGTTCGCCTGGTTTTCGGGCGGGCTCGGGCTGGGCACGGCGACGCGCATGGGCTCGGGCTATGTGCCGCGGCTGCTGGGTATTCTGCTGGCGGGCCTGGGCCTGATCGTGATCGTGCGGGCATGGCTGATGCCGGCGACGCCGCTGGAAAAGACCAATCCGCCCTGGATTCCGCTGCTGTGGATCGCCGGCAGCATCGTCGGCTTTGCCGCCTTGGTCGAGCGCATCGGCCTGTTCCTGTCGGTGGTGTTGGTGGTGGCGGTGTGCCGGGCCGGCGCGCCCGAGCGGCGCTGGATCGAGATCCTGATCCTGGCCGCGGCGCTGTCGGGATTCTGCGCGCTGCTGTTCATCAAGGGTCTGGGGCTGACCATGCCGCTCTGGCCGGGCGAGCGCTAGGCCATGGACGCGCTGATCCAGAATCTCGGCATCGGTTTCGCGGTCGCGCTGACGCCCTGGAACCTGGTGTTCGCGCTGATCGGCTGCCTGTTGGGCACGCTGATCGGGGTCTTGCCGGGGATCGGGCCGTTGGCGACCATCGCCATGCTGCTGCCGTTCACCTTCAAGCTCGATCCGACCGGCGCCCTGATCATGCTGGCCGGGATCTATTACGGCGCCCAATACGGCGGTTCGACCACCGCCATCCTGGTCAACTTGCCGGGCGAGGCGGCCTCGGTGGTGACCACGCTCGACGGCTATCAGATGGCGCGCCAGGGCAAGGCCGGTACGGCGCTAACGGTGGCGGCGATCGGTTCGTTCTTCGCCGGCTGCGTCGGCACGGTGGCGATCGCGCTGCTGGCGCCGCCCTTGGTGGCCTTCGCCCAGCTTTTCGGTCCGGCCGAGTATTTCTCGCTGATGGTGCTGGGGCTGACGGCGGCGGTGGTGCTGGCGCACGGCTCGCTGGTCAAGGCGGTGGCGATGGTGGTGCTGGGGCTGCTGCTCGGGCTGATCGGCACCGACGTCAACAACGGCGTGCAGCGCTTCACTTTCGGCATTCACGAGCTGTCGGACGGGCTGGGTTTCGTGCCGATCGCGATGGGGCTGTTCGGCGTGGCCGAGATCGTGATGAACCTGGCGCGGCGCACCGACACCAGCGACAAGGAGACCGCGCCGGTCGGCAGCCTGTTCCCCAGCCGCGAGGATTGGAAGACCGCCTGGGGCGCGATCCTGCGCGGCACCGGTTTCGGCGGCGTGCTTGGCGTGCTGCCGGGCGGCGGCGCGGTGCTGGCCTCCTTCGCCTCCTACACGCTCGAGAAGAAGATCGCCAAGGACCCCAGCCGCTTCGGCAAGGGCGCGATCGAGGGCGTGGCCGGGCCCGAGGCGGCCAACAATGCCGGCGCCCAGACCAGCTTCATTCCGATGCTGTCGCTGGGGATTCCCTCGAACGCGGTGATGGCGCTGATGATCGGCGCCATGACCATCCACGGCATCCAGCCCGGGCCGCAGGTGATGGGCGAACGCGCCGAAGTGTTCTGGGGGATGATCGCCAGCATGTGGATCGGCAATCTGATGCTGGTGATCGTCAACCTGCCGCTGGTGGGGGTGTGGGTGAAGCTATTGCAGATGCCGTACCGGTTGCTGTTTCCGATCATCCTGGTGTTCTGTTGCATCGGCACCTACAGCGTCAACAATTCGGCGGTCGAGGTCGTGCTGATGGCCGGATTCGGGGTATTCGGGGTGGTGCTGCTGAGGCTCGGATTCGAGCCCGCGCCCCTGCTGCTGGGCTATGTGCTGGGGCCGCTTATGGAAGAGAACCTGCGCCGCGCCATGCTGATCGGGCGGGGCGATCCGACCGTGTTCGTGACCCGGCCGCTCTCGGCCACGCTGCTGTTCCTGGCGGCGGCGCTGTTTGTCGCCCTGGCCCTGCCGGCCTTGCGCAAAAAGCGCGAAGAGGTGTTCGTCGAGTAGGGGGCGGGCGGGCTGCGCGTCGCCTGAAACACTGGCCAAGCGAGCCTGAATCGGGCTTGACAAAAACTCTATTCGTTCTATATTGATTGCATCACCGTACCCCTCCCCCTTCCACCAGGGTCAGGGCCGGCGGTAGATGGACAAGTGAATCCGCGGCGGGGCGTTGGCCTTCCAAGGGCCAGGGCTCGCGTCGCACGCGACAGCTTCGGATCGCCCCCACCGGCGACCCGGGAAAAGCCTCCTTTATCTCTATCCGATAGGCCGGGGTGCGGGCGCGATCCGACGCGCCCGCCGCTGCGGCCGGCGTTAACTATCCCACAACGGCCCTGTCCGGCATGTCCGGTCGATTTATCAATTGAATCAAAGGACTAGGCCGTTACGAATTGGCTCGAATTGGCTCGGATGCGCGCATTTGCGCGCTTTTGCGGCTCGACTCCGCGCCTTTGATGCACCGCTGCGCGCCAAAGCGGCCCGGCTCCGCGCCGCGGCGCGCATCGACGACAAGCAATGCGAGCCGGTCCGGCTTCAGCCGATCTCGACCAGCACGTTGCCTATCGCCTGGCCGCTTTCGACCCGCTCGTGGGCGCGGGCGATCTCGGCCAGGGGAAAGCGCGAATCGATGGCATGGATCAGCTTGCCGGCCGCGCTCAGCCTGGCGATGTCGGCCACCGCCTGGGCGCGCATCGCCGGCGACAGCCGGAAGCCCTGGACGATGCGCAAGTTGGCCCCCTTCATCGCCAGCGGGTAATAGGGGAACACCGGCTCGGGCACGGCGGTCGACGAATATGAGGCGATGGTGCCGTTGACCTTGAGCAGCGCCACGTCGGCCGCGATGTTGGCGCCGAAATCGACTTCGACGATGCGATCGACCCCCTGGCCCTGGGTCAGATCCTGGACGCGCTTGATCACGTCCTCGGTCTTGCGATCGACCGTGGCCGCGGCGCCGGCCGCCTTGGCGTGCTTGGCCTTGGCCGCGCCGCTGACGGTGGCGATGACCTTGGCGCCGGCCAGCGCCGCGAACTGCACCGCATAATGTCCGACCGCGCCGGCGCCGCCCTGGACCAATAGGGTCTGGCCGTCGACCGGCCCGTCGGCGAAGACGGCGCGATGGGCGGTGCAGGCCGGAACGCCCAGGCAGGCGCCGGCCGCGAAATCCAGCCCCTCGGGCAGCGGCACGGCGCGCTCGGCCGGCAGCGCGCAGAACTCGGCCGCGGCGCCGAAAGCGCGGCTGGCATCGTAGAGTCCGACCGCATT
>VGDZ01000115.1 GCA_016869515.1 Alphaproteobacteria bacterium
CCGGCGCGGCGGGCACAGCCGGCGCCTTGGCGAGCGCCGGTTTGGCTTCGACCCGCGGCGGCTCGACCTTGGCAGCCGGCGGCGGCGGGGGCGGCGGAGAAGGAGGCGCCTCGACGACTTGGGCAACCGGCGGCGGCGGAGGTGCCGCCTCGATCTTGGCCACCGGCGGAGGCGCCGGTGCCGCAACCGTCTTGGCCTCGACCTTGGCGGCAGCGGGCGGCGGAGCGGATTTGGCGACCGCGGGTGCAGCCGGCACTGGCGCGATCGCCGGCCTGGGAGCGGCTGCTGCCGGCTTGGGCGCTGCCGGCGGGGCGACAACGCGCTTTTTCTTGACCTCGACCGCGACGGTCTTGGAACGACCATGGCTGAAGCTTTGCCGGATGGTACCGGTCTCGAGCGGCTTGCGCGGCGGCTCGGGGCGTCGCAGCGGTCCGCCCGCGGTCTTGGTATCCGGCTTGTTGGCTTCGCTCATTCCACCACTACCCTGTCATCCCTGGACCGCATCGAGATCCGCCGGAAGCGCGCGAAAACCGGCAAGCCGCTTCGCTTCCCGGTCGATGCGCCCCGCCAATCCGCCGCTTTGGACGGCAGCATGTACCACATAATCCCGCCCGAAGGCCAAGCCCAATTCGGCCCGCTCCAGCACCCGGTGCAGCGGTCGATCGCTGGCCAGCCGGGCGATGCGGAGCGTGTCGGAACCGGCATCCCGCGCCTCCAGCACCAAGGCAGCGCGGCCTCCGCGCAGGGCCTCGGCGACGCGGTCGTAGCCGCATTCGGCCTGACGGGCACGCCGCGCCAAGCCGATCAGCGAGACCAGGCTTTGCGCCAATTGGCGCTCCAGCCGGTCGGCCAGATCTTCGGCCACGTCGACGGATGCAGCCTTGCGGAACACGCCCTTGCGCCGGGCCCGTTCGATCAGGGCGCGATCGGCGCTGATCCACAGGCCGCGCCCGGGCAGAGACTCGGCCAGATCGGGCACCAACGCCCCGTCCGGCGCCGGGACCAGGCGGATCAGCCCGGCGCGCGGCTCGCTCTCGCCGCTGGCGATGCAGCGTCGGCCGTTTTCGGCTGCCGTCTCGGCCATGCGCGCCCGGGCCTCACGTTCAGGCCTTGGCGTCGCCGGACGAAGCCTCGGCCTCGTCCGCGAACCAATGCGCCCGCGCCGCCATGACGATGGCATTGGCGGCGTCGAGATCGAGCGCGCCGTTGAGCGCGTCGACCAACTCGTCGCCCGCCAGGTCGCCGACGTCGTCCAGCGACTTGATGCCCTTCTCGCCCAGCATCACCAGCATCGGCAGCGTCAGCCCTTCCAGCGCCGCCACCTCGTCGCCGACGCCGAGTTCCTTGCGCTGCGCCTCCATGCGCGCGTTCTCGCGTTCGACCCATTCGCGCGCCTTCTTGGCCAGCGCCTCGGCCTGCTCGTCGCTGAAGCCCTCCAACTGCTTGAGATCGTCGACCGGGACATAGGCCAGTTCGGAGATCGAGCCGAAGCCCTCGGAGGCCAGCAGTTGCGCCGTGGTTTCGTCCAGCGCCAAGCCGTCGACGAACAGCTTGGTGCGCTGGCGGAATTCCTCTTGGCGGCGCTCGCTTTCTTCCTGCTCGGTGAGGATGTCGATCTGCCAGCCGGTCAGCTGCGAGGCCAACCGCACGTTCTGTCCGCGCCGGCCGATGGCCAGCGACAGATGGTCGTCGGGCACCACCACGGCGATGCGGTTTTCGTCCTCGTCCAGCACCACCTTGGTGACCTCGGCCGGCGCCAGGGCGTTGACGACGAAGGTCGCCGGATCGGGCGACCAGGGGATGATGTCGATCTTCTCGCCCTGCAGCTCCTGCACCACCGCCTGGACGCGGCTGCCGCGCATGCCGACGCAGGCCCCGACCGGATCGATCGAGGAATCGGACGAGATCACCGCGATCTTGGCGCGGCTGCCGGGATCGCGCGCCACCGCCTTGATCTCGATGATGCGGTCGTAGATCTCGGGCACTTCCTGGGCGAACAGCTTGGCCATGAACTGGGGATGGGTGCGCGAAAGGAAGATCTGCGGGCCGCGGTTCTCGCGCCGGACGTCGTAGATATAGGCCTTGACCCGATCGCCGCGGCGGAAGGTCTCGCGCGGCAGCAGTTCGTCGCGTCGCACCACCGCCTCGGCGCGGCCGAGATCGACCGTGATCGAGTTGAATTCGACCCGCTTGACCAGGCCGTGGACGATCTCGCCGATGCGGTCCTTGAATTCCTGGTACTGGCGCTCGCGCTCGGCCTCGCGCACCTTCTGGACGATGACCTGCTTGGCCGACTGGGCGGCGATGCGCCCGAAATCGATCGGCGGCAAGGGCTCGGCCAGCGTGTCGCCCAGTTGGGCATCGGGGTTGCGGTCCTGGGCCACGCCCAGCGGCACCTGGGTGGCCTCGTTCTCGACCGTCTCGACCACTTCCAGGCAACGGAACAGCCGGATCTCGCCGGTCTTGGGATCGATCTCGGTGCGGATCTCGTTCTCGGCGCCGTACTTGGCGCGCGCCGCCTTGGTGATGGCGTCCTCCATCGCCTGCAGCACGATTTCGCGCTCGATGCCCTTCTCGCGCGCCACCGCGTCGGCGACGTGAAGCATTTCCTGCCGGTTGTAGCTGATCGCGCCTTCCATGAGCCTTGCTCCTAGTCCTTGTTCTTGCCGGCGGACGGCTGCGGCTTGCGGCCCTTGAGGGCCTCGGCCAGTTGCGCCTCGGTCACCACCAGCTTGGCGTCGCGGATGTCCGCGAACGGCACCGCCTGGCGGCCCTCGGCGGTATCGAGCGCGACCATGCCCTGGGCGATGCCCTCGAGCCGGCCGCGGAACCGCCGGCGGCCGTCGATCGGCCGGGCGGTCTCGAGCTTGATCTCGCGCCCGACGAAGCGGGCGAAGTCCTGTTCCTCGACCAGCGGCCGGTCCATGCCCGGCGAGCTGACTTCGAGGGTGTAGGCGCCTTCGATCGGATCCTCGACGTCCAGCACCGCCGACAGCGCGCGGCTGAGTTCGGTGCAGTCGTCGACCGCCATGGCGCCGGTCTCCGGCCGCTCGGCCATGACCTGCAGCGTACGCTGGCCGTGGCCGAACAGCCGCACCCGCACCAGCCGAAAGCCCATGCCTTCGACCGTCGGTTTGATCGCCGCCGCTGCGCGCCGTTCGGGTTCGTAGGTCATCCCCGGTTCCAACCGCGGGCCAAAAAAAAGTGGGCCCTAAGCCCACCCCCGTCCAGCGCCCGAGCCGGACGAAATCCAGATTTCGGCTGGCGATATAGGCCAAAGCCCTGCGGATTGCAAGCCTCAGGGCAGGATCGATCGGGCCCTAGACCGCGATCGGTTTGCATGGAATCGCAGACGCTATTCCATGCAAACCGTGGGTCGCGGTCCAGAGCGGGATGCGAGGGCATGATTCACGATCTGTCTTGAACCACATGGTTCAAGACAGATCGATCATGCCCTAGCCCTGCCGCAGGAACCGCAGATAGATCGGGTGCCGGCCCTGGGCGATGGCCTTGCGTTCGTAGCGCGTCTCGGGCCAATCCTCGGGTCGCCGGTCCCAATCCGCCACCCCGCGCGCAGGCCAATCGAACGCGGGATGCGCCAGCAGGTGCATCAGCGTCCAGGCTGCAAGCTCGGCATCGTCGCTGGCGAAGCGGAATTCGCCGCCGGGCCTCAGCGCGCGCGCAAGGGCGTCGAGCGATTCGCGGCGCACGAAGCGCCTTTTCCAATGCCGGTATTTCGGCCAGGGATCGGGAAAAAGCAGAAAGCACCGCCCGAGCGCCGCCTCGGGCAGGCGTTCCAGCACGTCATGGCCGTCCTGGGCGTGACGGATGTTGGCGAGGCCGCGCTCGTCGACATGACGCACTAGGCTGGCGACGCCGCCTTGGAACAGCTCGCAGCCGATGAAGCCGATCTCGGGATGGCGTTCGGCCTGCCAGGCAAGATGCTCGCCGCCGCCATAGCCGATCTCGAGCCAAAGATCGGCCGCCTCGGGAAACAGCGCCGCCGGCGCGATCGCGCCCGACGGCAGGCAGAGGCGCGGCAGCGTCTCGGCCAGGAGCTCCCGGCGGCGGGCGGAGAGCTTGCGGCCGAGACGGCGGCCGTAAGCGCGGCGAAGCGGCTTGGGGCCGGCCTCGCTCAAGGGCTCAGCGGCAAGCGGCCCGCAGCGCGTCGACCAGGTCGAGCTTTTCCCAGGAGAAGCCGCCATCGGCTTCGGGGGCACGGCCGAAATGGCCGTAGGCCGCGGTGCGGGCGTAGATCGGCCTGCGCAGCTGGAGCTTTTCGCGGATGCCGCGCGGGCTGAGATCGACCACCTTGTCGATCGCCTTCTCGACCTTGGCGTCGTCGACCCCGTTATGCCCGGTGCCGTGCAGGTCGACATAGACCGACAGCGGCTTGGCGACGCCGATGGCATAGGACACCTGGATGGTGCAGCGGTCGGCCAGTCCGGCGGCGACCACGTTCTTGGCGACATAGCGCGCGGCATAGGCCGCCGAGCGGTCGACCTTGGAGGGATCCTTGCCCGAGAACGCGCCGCCGCCATGCGGCGCCGCACCGCCATAGGTGTCGACGATGATCTTGCGGCCGGTCAGGCCGGCATCGCCGTCGGGGCCGCCGATGACGAAGCGGCCGGTCGGGTTGACGTAGAATTCCTTCTCCGGGCACATCCAGCCCTTGGGCAGGACCTCGAGCACGAACGGCCGCACGATCTCGCGCACCTCGTCCTGGCTCAGCTTGGCGTCGTGCTGGGTCGAGACCACCACCGACGTCGCCGCCACCGGCTTGCCGTTCTCGTAGCGCAGCGTGACCTGGCTCTTGGCGTCGGGGCCGAAGCCCTTGACGCGCCCGCCGCGGCGGGCCTCGGACATCTTTCGCAAAATATTGTGGGCGTAGAAGATCGGCGCCGGCATCAGTTCGGGCGTCTCGCGGCAGGCATAGCCGAACATGATGCCCTGGTCGCCCGCGCCTTCGTCCTTGTTGCCCGAGGCGTCGACGCCCTGGGCGATGTCGGCCGACTGGGCATGCAGCAGCACGTCGACCTGGGCGTTCTTCCAGTGGAAGCCGTCTTGCTCGTAGCCGATGTCCTTGATGCAGTCGCGGGCGATGCGCTCGACCTGATCCAGCTTGACCGGGCCGCGGACTTCGCCGGCGATCACCACCCGGTTGGTGGTGGCAAGGGTCTCGCAGGCGACGCGGGCATTGGCATCGGCCGCCAGGAAGGCGTCGACCACGGCATCCGAGATGCGGTCGCAGACCTTGTCGGGATGTCCCTCGGAAACCGATTCGCTGGTGAACAAATGACTCGAACGGGCCACGATCGCCTCCACGCAATCCATTGTCGGGCAGATCGCGACGCCAGCGGCGCCGCGCGATGCGGGCCGCTACATGGCCCGGTTTCGCGGCGCGGTCAAGCCCCAGACCGCGATCGATTCACTAGACCGCGATCGGTTCATAGGGAATCGCGGTCCGGAGCAGGATGCGAGGGCATGATTCGCGTTCGGTCTTGAACCCTATCGGTCAAGACAGATCGATCATGCCCTAAGCGGAATGCCTGACGTCAGTCGGACGAAGACCCTGCCGCGCCGCCGGCACGGCCCGAGGCCGCCACTGCCTTGACCAGCTCGAACACCCGCTTGCGCAGCGCGGCGTCGGTGATCTTGTAGTAGGCGCGCACCAGCTCCAGCGTTTCGCGCTTGACCAGCTTGTCCTGCTCGAACGGCTCCTCGTCCTCGGCCATCCCCGGCGCGCCCGAACGCGCCACGCTTGACGCCATGTCGTCGAAGAAAAACGACACCGGCACGTCGAGCACGGTCGAGAACTGGTGCAGTCGGCTGGCGCCGATGCGGTTCGCCCCGCGCTCGTATTTCTGGATCTGCTGGAAGGTGAGATCGACCGCCTGTCCAAGCTTCTCTTGGCTCATGCCCAGCAAAGTGCGCCGCAAGCGGACGCGGCTGCCGACATGCACGTCTACCGGATCGGGTTTGGAAACCATCGCTGCTGTCCTTTCACGCCTTCGGCGCAACTGTGTCGCGAGCGCGCTCGCCTTGCCGTGACCCCGTCGACTCTTCGATCATGGGCCGATTGCATTCGCGCGGTCCTTCACCGACGCCGTGCCCGCATACAATTCGTAGGCGATTAGCTAGCGCGGAGCCTGCGCCGATGCAACCGAATACCCTAATTCGCTGGCCGGCGCGACCGAATTAGACCAAGAATCAACAAACTCAATGGAATCAAATAGTTGAACATGAATTGCCAGCGCGCATAGATTGTCAAACCATCCAATGCTTTCGGCAAGGTTGCATCGACCACACCCGATTCGCCTAGTCCTAACGACCTAGTCGAACGGCCGAAGGAATCGATCACCGCCGAGATGCCGGTATTGGCGGCGCGAATCAGGGGCAGCCCCTGCTCGACCGCGCGCAGCCGCGCGGCGGCGAAATGCTGATAGGGACCGGACGAGATTCCGAACCAGGCATCGTTGGTGAGGTTGAGCAAGAGCCGCGGGCGATCTTGCGGATCCAGCACGGCGTCGGGAAAGATCGCCTCGTAACAGATCAGCGGGCTGAAAGCGGGCAGGCCGTCGATGCGCAGGCTGCGCGGTCCCGGCCCGGCCGAGAAATCGACCATGCCCCAAGCCAGCTTGTCGAGCCCGAGCAGGCCGAGGATCGGCCGCAGCGGCAGGTATTCGCCGAAGGGCACCAGATGGGTCTTGTCGTAGGTCGCGATCTCGCGGCCAGCGCGATCGATCGCGCTCAGCCCGTTCCAGAGCTGCGGTCGCGGCCCGCGTTCGAGCCTGACCAAGCCCGCGATCAGAGTCCCTTGCGGCGGCGCGACGCGGCCAAGAAAGGCCGCCAGCCCCAAGGTCTCGTTGAGGAAATAGGGAATCGCGGCCTCCGGCCAGACGACATGCGCGATGCGCTCATGCCCCGGCGCCAGCGACAATTCGACCAAGCGTTCGAGATGCTGACGGCGCAGGTCCTCGCGCCATTTGTGATGCTGGGCGATGTTGGGCTGGACGATGCGCAAGCGCGGCGCCGTCTCGGCATCGGCCGAAACCGGCGGCAATCGGGCCGCCCCAGCCAGAAACCACGACACCAGCAAAACGAGCATGACTACAACCGCCGGCTTCCAACCGCGGCCTTCCAGCGCCAGCACCGGAGCCGTCGCGATCATCACCGTGGCGGCACCCACGCCATAGGGCCCGATCCAGGCCACAGGCTGGATCATGGCGTCCGAAAACGTCCACACCGTAGCCAGCAGGTTCCAGGGAAAGCCCGAGAACAACAGCGCCCGCAGCACCTCGCATGCGCTCCACAGCCCGGCCAACCCAAGCACCCCGGCCCAACCCCGCCAGCCGAGGCGCTTCAGGATCAGCCCCACCAGCCCGATGTAGATCGCCAGGATCGCCGGGATCACCGACACCGCGAACGGGATCAGCCAGGCGAATTTCTCGGGCTCGGTCAAAAGCGCATGTGCGAACCAATAAAGCCCGGTGGTGAAATGACCGAAGCCGAAGCACCAACCGATGGCGAAGGCGCCGCGCCCGCTGCCGGCGCGGCCGATCAGCAGCAGCAGCGCCGGAAAGGCGACCGCCAGCGCCGGAACGACATGCAGCGGCGGCAGCGCGAGCGTCGCCACGGCTCCGGCCAGGAACGCAAGCCCGGCCTCGCGCCAGCCGGTGCCCGCGCCTTGCACCGCGATCGCGGCCGTCATTACCCGGGTCGCGCGGCCGGCGCGGACTGGGGCAGGAGCTTGACGCGAGCGCGCTTGACCCGTCTGCGGCCGGCGTCGATCACTTCGAACTCGACCCCGCTGGGATGGATCACCCGCTCGCCCACCACCGGCAGATGGTCGGCCAAGGTGACGATCAGCCCGCCGACGGTTTCGACGCCCTCGCCCGCATCCGCCGGCCTGAGATCGCGGCCGAGCTTCTGCGCCAACTCGGCGATCGGCGCGCGGCCATCGCACTCGATCCGACCGTCCGGCAGATCGACGATCTGCGGCGTGCCCGGCGCATCGTGCTCGTCGGCGATGTCGCCGACGATCTTCTCGACCAGGTCCTCGATCGTCACCAGGCCGTCGGTGCCGCCGTATTCGTCCACCACCAGTGCCAGATGGCAGCGGCGGTGGCGCATCTGCGACAACAAGGCCAGCGCCGACTTGGTCGGCGGCACGAAAATCACTTCGCGCAGGATCGAACGCAGATCGTAAGGCCGCTCGCCGCCCCAATAGGGCAGCAGATCCTTGACGTGGACCATGCCGATGACGTTGTCGAGGGTCTCGCGATAGACCGGCAGGCGCGAGACCTTGGCCTTGAGGAAGACCTCGCGCAACGCCTCGAGCGAGGCGCCCCGGTCGACCGCGACGATGTCGGCGCGCGGCACCTTGACCTCGGCCACCGTCAGTTCGCCGAAGGTGAAGACGTTGCCGAGCATGGCGCGCTCGGCCGGATCGATCGCGGTGCCGGCGGCCTCGATGGTGTCGCCGACGATCTCTTCGACGCTCTCGCGCACCGTCGCCTTGTCGCCGCCGTGCAGGCCGAGCCGCGCCGCGACCCCGCTCCACACCCGCCGCAGGAACGATTCGCCGCTCATGACCGCCTGCGCACGCGATAGGGATCGCCGATACCGAGCCGGGCCAGGATGCGCCGCTCGAGCCCTTCCATGCGCCTCGACTCGCCCGGCGCGTGATGGTCGTGGCCCAGCAAATGCAGCACGCCATGAACCACCAGATGCCCGAGATGATGCTCGCGGCGCTTGCCCTGGCGCCGCGCCTCGCGGCCGACGATCTCGGCACCGAGCGCGACGTCGCCCAGCCACGGCCCGATCGCGGCGTCGGCCGAAAACGACAGCACATTGGTCGGCCGATCGAGGCCGCGATGGCGCCGGTTCAGCTGTCGCATCTCA
>VGDZ01000116.1 GCA_016869515.1 Alphaproteobacteria bacterium
CCTGACCGTGGACGGACGCATGGACCCGGGCGGCGAGACCGTCACCCGGCTGCGCCACGACATCGGCGAGGACTTCGCAAGCCACAGCGCCCCCGACCACCGCACCGTGATCGATCATCACGAGCGCTTGGCACGTGGCGAAGAAGGACCGCTGTTCACTCGGCCCAAAAGCCTGGGCGAGATCGTGGCCAAGAACGCCACTGAGACCGTCGATCACGACACCGAGCGTTCCAACCGCCAGGCGGCGCGATACCTGCACGATCGCGAAGACTTGGGTGACCATCCCCGCTTCGCGGCCGAGGCGATCAAGCAGGCTGGTGCCAAGGGCATCGGCGAGGTGCGCGATCTGGTGGCCAAGCTGTTCCAGAACAATCCCGAGCGCGGCGACCGCTACGCCTACGACGTCGCCAAGCAGCTCGACCCGGAGCAGCGCGACGCCTTCCTCGGCTCGGCCGAGGCTTGGGACGACCGTCCCTTCGGCGTCCCCAAGGACAACGCACCTCCGGCCAAGAAGGAGGAGACGGAGAGCAAGGAGCAGCCGCCCGAACTCCAGGCCGGCAAGGGCACGGCCGATCCCGTGCCGCTCGACCCGGCCCAGCCCGCCGACCCCACGCCCTTCCAAGCCGCCAACGCCGAACCCCAAGCCGACCTCGCCGACAGCGACGGCGGTCGCGGCGACAGCGGTCAAGACGAGGACGAGCAGAACGGCAATGGCGGCGATGACACGAAGGAAACCCACCTCGCCTCAGCCGAGGGCCAGAACAAGCCCGACTCGTCTACCAACCCCGACTCCAAGCCCGCCAAGAAACCGAGCGAACTTGCAAACGAAAAAGATCGGCCGAACGTCACCGGGCGTTACAAGGAAACTGTCGGTAAAGTCGAGGGTGGTTCCCAAGGATATAAGGCTATCAATAAGCGGGGTTGTCTCGGGCTCTATCAACTTTGCAAGGATGCCTTGGAGGCTCTCAAGCTGAAGGACGAGAACGGGCAGTTGACTCAAAAGGCCAGAGACCTGGGAATCTCCGACGACAAATCTCTGATCGATGGCTCCGAAAAAATGAACAAATTGCAAGATGAATTGTTCGAGGCCTACTCTCGTGTGCTTGAATCCGAAGCGAAAGGAAAAGGACTCTACGTGAAGTATGTAGACAAAAGCCCGACAATTGTCGGCGCGAACGGCACATTCAAACTCACCGAGGCCGCATTGATCGCCGGCGGTCATCGATGGGGTATGGGGATGACAAGTCGATACCTGAGGCATATGGAGAAAGTGGGATGGAATTCGAAAAATACTCCTTTCCCTGACGAATATGCGGAGGCGTTTGAGGCAATAGAGAAGCGCATGCAATTGCTTCATGATGTTGAGTACAGAGCTCCCGAGGCAAAATGAGAAACTTGCTGGCCCTCCTTGTCTTTGTATTTCTTATCGCCTGTTCAGGACGGGGAGGGTCGGCCGCCGAACGTGTCATCCTCAAGCGCGGCGATGTCGGAGCAGAGGCCGAGTTCCTGGCTGAGTTGCTTGGAAAGAGCGGCGTCCAAGGCGTATACGACACGTTCGGCATAAAGAATCTTCATATCGGTCGCCATGATTTGAATGGCGACGGTCGATATGAGCTGTTGATCGGATACAGTGGGTCGTATTTTTGCAGTCGTGTCAGTTGCCCAGTCGACATTTTTCGGCGAAACGGCGAGCGCTGGACCTGGATTGGGGGGATCGAACTGCAGATGGACGATGCCGACGCCAAATTTGAAATCGTCGTCAATGGCAAGTCACGCAATGGTTGGTCGATTCTTTCCGAACGCGAATTCATGATTTGCTGGACTATTGGCACAGGGAATCGAGTCTACGCGCCATTGGCTGACTCGACCGAATCGTACGAATTCATCCCTGGGAGGGGCGGCTATTTCCTAGCTGTCAAACCCGGCGAACCCTGCCCGGACGATTGATGCCCGCTGGCGCCATGCGTGTAGCCCTCCTCTTTCTGGTACTGATCCTGGCAATACCGGGAAGAGGGGGGCTTGCATCTGAACTCTTGGTCCTTAAGCAAGCCGACATAGGAGCCGAGGAAGATTTCCTGCGGACTCTGATCAAGGACATGAAATTGCAGAACCTCTACCCGGACTATGGATTCAAAGACATTGGCGTCGCCCGCTACGATCTTGATGGCGACGGGCAGTACGAATTGTTGGTCGGGTTCGATCGCGCTGCTTTTTGCGATCCGGACCGCTTTCCTTGTCCCATTCACATATACCGTTGGGACAAGGGTATCTGGCATTGGATCGGCGGGCCAGAAACATATCGCATTCCAAGTTGGGCCACTTTCGAGATACATGTCGAACCCCATTCCCATGAGGGATGGCGAGTCCTGTCGGATGGAGAATACTGGCGCTGCTGGACCCGCGGCACTGCCAAAAAGAGCTACTATCCATATGACGACCCAGCGCAAAGAAAGCGTGTGCGCGGCATGGCGGGCTATTTCTGGTCGGTCAAGCGCGGCGAACCGTGCCCGGACGATTGATGCCCGCTGGCGCCATGCGTGTAGCCCTCCTCTTTCTCATCGCATTCCTTGCGCTTGCAGGGAGCGGAGGGCTTGCCGCCGAGCGCCTCGTCTTGAAGCCGGCCGAGGTTGGAACGGAATACGAGTTTCTCGACAAGCTGGTCAGGACCGGTGCGGTTCGCGTTCTCGATCCGAAATTCGATTTTGACGATATCGGCGTCGGTCGATTCGATCTCGATGGCGATGGAAACTATGAGCTTTTGGTGGGGTTCGACAGCGGCGTATTTTGCGGTCGAAGCGAGTGTCCGGTTCACATTTACAAACGCATTGATCGACAATGGACCTGGGTCGGAGGCCTCTGGGTGCCGATAGAAGGCGCGCCGGTCAGTTTTGGAGTTTTCGTCGAAGCGCAAATTCACAACGGCTGGCGCGTGCTGTCGAATGGCGAGTACTCGACGTGTTGGGTCCGTACGACTGGACGAAAAAGCTATCACCCGTGGAGTGATCCAACCGGCAAAGATCGCGAACCCGGCATGGCGGGCTATTTCTGGTCGGTCAAGCGCGGCGAACCGTGCCCGGACGATTGATGCCCGCTTTTCGTATCCCAGTCGGCGGCTTGGTCGGGACCGGCGGCGACAACCGGCCAAGGGCATGATCATTCGGACTTGACCCTTATGGTTTAGGTCCGAGCGATCATAGCCTACGCCGCCAACCGGACCTCGCCCGCAACCAGCGTCAGAGCGATGCGGGTCAGCGCCTTGCCGAGGCAAGGGCCGTTGATGCAGACCCCGTCCTCGGGGCGGAAGCGGGCGCCGTGGCTGCTGCATTGCAGGAACTGGCGGTCGGGCGCGAAGACCTTGCCGAAATGGAAATCGAGCGGGTGATGGGCGTGCGGGCAATCGTCGGCATAGCCGTGAACCCGATCGCCCAGCCGCACCAGCAACAGCCGCAAATGCGCGCCATAGGCGCCGAAATCGATCCGGGTCGAACCCGGGTCCTCGATCTCCTCGATCCGGCACAGCATTTGGCCCGGTTGCGGCGGATGGTCGTAGGCCTGGATCACGGCGCGATCCCGCCCAGGACGCAAATCTTCCGCCAGGCGGCATCGGGGATCGGCATCACCGACAGCCGCGAATTGCGCACCAACAGGATGTCGGCCAGCGCCGGCTCGGCCTTGATCCGCGCCAGGGTAACCGGCACTTGCAAGGTGCGCTCGGCCTTCATGTCGACCGCGACCCATTTGCCCTCGGTGTCGGTCGGATCGGGATAGGCCGGCCGCAGCACGCTGACGATGCCGACGATCTCCTTGCCCTGGTTGGAATGATAGAAGAAGGCGCGCTCGCCCGGCTTCATCGCCCGCAAATTGGCGGCCGCCTGGTGATTGCGCACCCCGGTCCAGGGCTCGACGCCCTTGGCCAGCTGCTGCGCCCAGGACCAGGCATCGGGCTCGGACTTGACCAGCCAGTAGGTCACGCCTGTTCCGCTTTGAACGGCCGCGCCAGCAGCCCCTTGACCGCGGCGTCGATGTCGAGGTCGCGATTGAGCACGCCGTCCATCGCCGCCACGATCGGCATGTCGACGGCGTGAAGCCGCGCCAGCTCCATCACCGCGCTTGCGGTGCTGACGCCTTCGGCCACCGAACGCCGCCCGGCCTGGATCGCGGCCAGGCTTTGGCCGCGGCCCAGCGCCTCGCCGAGCGAAGTGTTGCGCGATTGCTTGCCGCAGCAGGTCAGCACCAGATCGCCCAACCCCGACAGCCCCATCAGCGTCTCGGCCTTGCCGCCCTTGGCGCGGGCCAGGCGCAGCATCTCGGCCAGGCCGCGCGCGATCAGCGCGGCGCGGGCGTTGTCGCCCAGCCCCCGCCCCATGACGATGCCGCAGGCGATGGCGATGACGTTCTTGACCGCGCCGCCGATCTGGGCGCCGATCGGATCGTCGCTCCAATAGGGCCGGAACAAGGCGCTGCCCAGGGTCTCGACCAGCTGCTGGCCGAGCGCCTGGTCCTGAATCGCCAGCGTCACCGCGGTCGGCAGGCCGGCGGCGACCTCGGCGGCGAAGGTCGGACCCGACAATATCGCGGCGGGTCGCCCGGGCAGGATTTCGGCCGCGATCTCGGTCATCAGCTTGTGGCTGCCCTGTTCGATGCCCTTAGCGCAGATCACCAGCGCGCGCCCGGCGGGCCAATGCGGCGCCAGCGCCGCGCACACCGCGCGCAGATGCTGCGCCGGCGCCGCCACCAGCGCGATCTCGGACCCGGCCAGGGCTGCCATGTCGGCGCTGGCGACCAGGCCGGGAGCGAGCGCGATCTCGGGCAGGAACAGCGGATTGCGATGCTGGCGGTTGACGGCTTCGACCACCTCGGGCTCGCGCGCCCACAGCGTCACGACGTGGCCCTTGCGCGCGGCAAGATGGCCCAGCGCCGTGCCCCAGGCGCCGCCGCCGACGACGGCGATGCGGCTCATGCCGCCAACTCGTCCAAGGGCCAGCGCGCACGCGCCGGCACGTCCAGCCGATCGACCAGCCCAAGCCGCAGGCGCTCGATCCCGGCCCAGGCGATCATGGCCGCATTGTCGGTGCATAGCGAAACCGGCGGCGCGACGAAGCCCAGACCGGAAGCGCGCGCGGTCTCGGCCAGCGCCGCGCGCAGCGCGCGGTTGGCGGCGACGCCGCCCGCCACCACCAGCGTCCGCGCCGCCGGCGCCAGCCGCGTCGCCTGGCGGACACGGTCGACCATCACCTCGACGATCGCCGCTTGCAGCGCCGCCGCCAGATTGGCGGTCTCGGCCGGCGCGGGCGCGCGGCCGAGACCGGCGACGGCGTGGCGCAGCGCGGTCTTGAGGCCGGAGAAGGAAAAATCGCAGCCCGGCCGGCCCTTCAAAGGCCGCGGCAACGCGAAACGGCGGGGATCGCCGGCCAGTGCCGCGCGCTCGATCGCCGGACCGCCGGGATAGCCCAAGCCCAACAGCCGCGCTCCCTTGTCGAAGCACTCGCCGGCAGCATCGTCGATCGTCCCGCCCAAGCGGCGATAGCGGCCGACGCCCTGCACCTCGAGCAGCTGGCAATGCCCGCCCGAAACCAGCAGCAGGAGATAGGGGAACGCGACGTCGTCCGACAGCCGCGCGCTCAGGGCATGGCCTTCGAGATGGTTGACCGCGATCAGCTTCCTGCCGGCGGCGGCGGCCAGCGCCTTGGCGGTGACCAGCCCGACCATGACGCCGCCGATCAGCCCCGGGCCGGCGGTGGCGGCGACGGCATCGATTTCGGCCAGGCCGATCCCGGCCTCGGCCAAGCTGCGGGCGATCAGACCGTCCAACACCTCGACATGGGCGCGCGCCGCGACCTCGGGGACGATGCCGCCGAAACGGCCGTGCTCGGCGTTCTGGCCGCGCACGCTCTGGGCCAGGATTCTGCGCCCGTCGTCGACCACCGCGGCCGCGGTCTCGTCGCAACTCGTCTCGATTCCCAGCACCAGCATGGCCGAGCTTTAACGGCCCGGCGGAAACGTGGCAAGCCCGGGCCGGGCGGACTATAAACGCCTGATGACGACGCCCAGGATTCGCATCGGCACGCGCGGTAGCCCGTTGGCGCTGGCGCAGGCGCGCGAGGTCAAGGCGCGGCTGCTGGCGGCGCATGGCGAGCTGAGCGAAGGCGAGATCGCGCTCGAGGCGATCCGAACCTCGGGCGACCGCATCCAGGACCGCAAGCTGGCCGAGATCGGCGGCAAGGGCCTGTTCACCAAGGAGATCGAGGAGGCGCTGCTGGCCGGCACGATCGACCTGGCGGTGCATTCGATGAAGGACATGCCGACCGTGCTGCCCGACGGGCTCGGCATCCGCGCCGTGCTGCCGCGGGAGGATCCGCGCGATGGTCTGATTTCGCGCCATGGAGCCGGATTGGACGAACTGCCGCCGGGAGCGGTGGTGGGCTCGTCCTCGCTGCGGCGCCAGGCGCAGATCCTGGCGCGGCGGTCGGATCTGCGGATCGAACCCTTGCGCGGCAATGTCGAGACGCGATTGCGCAAGGTCGCGGAGGGCGAGGTCAGCGCGACCTTGCTGGCGCTGGCCGGGCTGAAGCGTCTTGGCTTGGCCGACCGGGTCACCGCCGTGCTGCCAGTCGAGGTCATGCTGCCGGCGCCGGCGCAGGGCGCGATCGGCATCGAGGCGCGGCTGGGCGACGAGCGCGCCGCGCGCTGGCTGGCGCCGCTCGATCACGCGCCCAGCGCCGCCTGCGTCGTCGCCGAACGCGCGCTGCTGGCGGCGTTGGACGGGTCGTGCCGCACGCCGATCGGCGCCCTGGCCGAGATCGCCGAGGATCGGCTGCGGCTGCGGGCGATGATCGTCCAGCCCGACGGCACGCGCATGTTCCAGGTCGAAGCCGGTTGCGCGCCGACCGAAGGGGCGCGGCTGGGCTACGAGTTGGGCGAGGGGTTGCGGGCCGAGGCCGGCGACGATTTCTTCGCGAGCCTCATGCCATGAGGCTGGTGGTGACGCGGCCGCGCGCCCAGGCCGAGGACCTTTCCCGCCTTCTGGTGGCCGCGGGCCACGACGTGCTGATCGAACCGATCCTGGAAATCCGCCAGCTCGACCGCGCGGTCGACCTGACCGGCGTGCAGGCCCTGGCCTTCACCAGCGCCAACGGCGTCCGCGCCTTCGCCCGGCAGAGTCCGCGGCGGGATTTGCCGGCGTTGGCGGTCGGCGGCGGCACGGCCGAGGCGGCGCGCGCCGCCGGGTTCGCAACCGTGCACGATGCCGGCGGCGATGCCGCCGACCTGACGGCGCTGATCGGCGAGCGATTGAAGCCCGAAGCCGGCGCCGTGTTGCATGTCCGCGGCGCCGACGTGGCGCGCGCGCTGGAAGCGCCCGGCTTCGAATTGCGGGCCGAGATCCTGTACGAGGCGGTGCCGGCCGAGCGGCTGTCGGAGGCGCTGGCCGAAGCGCTGGTGGCACGGGGGGTCGACGGCGTGCTGCTGTTTTCGCCGCGCACGGCGCGGGCACTGGTCGCGTTGTGGGGTGCGCGGCCGCGCGATGGGGTCGTGGCTTATTGTTTGAGCGCAGCGGTGGCCGAGGCAGCGGGCGGCGGTTGGCGGCAGGTGCTGACCGCGGCGCGGCCCGAGCAGGAGGCGCTGCTGGCGCTGATCCCGGCCCCTCCGCCCAAGCCGGTGTCGGCGCCGGCGTCGAAATCGGGACATCTGTCCCTGGGCGCGCTGTGGCTGGGCGTCGTCGCCGTGGCGGCGTTGGCGCTGTGGCCGCGCGTCGAGGGCGAGCGCGAGGCGCCGCTGGATCCGCGGGTCGAAGGTATTTTGGCGCGGATCGCGCGGTTGGAGGCGCCGCGTCCGCCCGATCCGGCGCTGGCCGAGCTGCGCGAGCAGATCGGCGCGGCGCGCGGCGGGCTGGAAAAGGGCCTGGCCGAGCAGGCGGCGCGCGGACGCGAGGATGCGGCGGCACTGGAGCGGCGGTTGGCCGCGCTCGAATCGCGCCAGGATGCGGTCGAACGGCGGCTTTCGGGGATCGAGCGCAAGCTGGCCGAGGTCGGCGGCCGGCCGGCGGCGCTGTCGCTGGCGGTCGGCCAGTTGCGCGGCGCGCTGGCGCGCCCCGACGGTTTCAGGGCCGAATTTGAGGTGGTGGCGGCGCTTTCCGCCGATCAGCCCGAGGCGCAGGCCGCGCTTGGCGTGCTGCGCGAGCTTGCCGGCGGCGGCGTGCCGACACTGGATCGCCTGGCCGCCGCCTTCCAGGCGGTGGCGCGCGAAGCGGTGCTGGGCACTCGCGCGCCTGAGGGCGAGGGGCTGTGGGCGAGTGCGCTGCGGCGGGTGATGGGTCTGATCAGCGTGCGGCGCACCGGCGAGATCGCCGGCGGCGACCTCGAAGCGGCGGTGGCGCGGGCCGAGCAGCGCCTGCTGGCCGGCGACCTGGCGGGGGCGGTGGCCGAAATCGGCCCCCAGGGCGCCGAGGCCGGGGCGCAGGCTCTGGCTTGGTTGGAGGACGCGCGCAAGCGCATGGCGGCCGATGGCGCGCTGGCCGGGCTGGAACGGGTGGCGATCGCGCTGATCGGCGCGCAGCGGCCATGATCCGTGCCGTCCTCTGGTTGGCGGCATTGATCGCTGTCGCCGTCGGCGCGGCTTGGCTGGCCGATCGACCGGGCGCGGTAGCGGTCGATTGGCAGGGCTATCGGATCGAAACTTCGGTCGCCGTGCTGGTGCCGCTCGGGCTGGCGGTGGCGGCCGTGGTCGTGCTGGCGGACCGGCTGTGGCGGGCGCTGACCGACCTGCCCGGCGTGTTCGGCGACTGGCGCCGGCGCCGCGCCGGGCGCCGTGGGATCGAGGCCTTGTCGCGTGGCCTCGCGGCGATCGCCGCCGGCGAGGCCGAGACC
>VGDZ01000117.1 GCA_016869515.1 Alphaproteobacteria bacterium
GGCCGCACTCGTCGCTCGGATATCGGCCGCCGGCACCGGCAACGTTCGGTCTGATCCAGTCACTCGAACCGGTCGTCGCGATGCAGTAATCTCTCACTCGGCTTGGTTCAAAAACTCGGTCAGGTCAAGGGCATGATCGATCTGTCTTGAATTCTATGGTTCAAGACAGATCGATCATGCCCTAGAAAGCGCCGATGAAAATAGAGGTCATTCCGGTCACGCCCTTCGCCCAGAATTGCAGCCTGATCTGGGACCAGGCCACGGGCGAAGGCGCGCTGGTCGATCCCGGCGGCGATCTCGAACGGCTGATGGAGCGCGTCGCCCATCACGAGGTGCGGCTGACCAAGATCTTGCTGACCCATGGCCATCTCGATCACTGCGCCGGCGCGCCGGTGCTGGCCCGCCAGCTTGGCCTGCCGATCGAGGGCCCGCAGCGCGCCGAAAGCTTCTGGCTGGACCAGTTGCCGGCCCAGGCCGCGCGCTGGGGATTCCCGCCCAGCGAGGCCTTCGTGCCCGATCGCTGGCTGGAGCACGGCGAGCGGGTCGCGGCCGCCGGGGTCGAGTTCGAGGTGGTGCACTGCCCCGGCCACACCCCCGGCCACATCGTCTTCTTCCAGCCCGATTTGCGGCTGGCGCTGGTCGGCGACGTGCTGTTCCGGGGTTCGATCGGCCGGACCGATTTCCCGCGCGGCGATCACGCCCAACTGATCGCCTCGATCATGGAGCGCCTGCTGCCGTTGGGCGACGACGTCACCTTCGTCCCCGGCCACGGCCCGCTGTCGACCTTCGGTCAGGAGCGCGAAACCAATCCGTTCCTGAACGCTTAGACCGCGATCGGTTCCTAGGGAATCACGGCCGCGATTTCCTATGAACCGCGGATCGCGGTCCGGAGCAGGATACGAGGGCATGATCCGCGATCCGTCTTGAACTCTATGGTTCAAGACAGATCGATCATGCCCTAATCGGCGGTGCGTTCGCCCCGCCTTGAATTGGTTTCGGACTCGTCTTCGCCCGCGCCCTCGCCGTCCTCGCCATCCCCCTCGGCGCCGTCGCCGGTCAGCTTGGCGCCCATGACCTTTTCCAAGGCGGCGTGACGGGCGGCGAAATCGAGCCGTTCCTGCTCGTAGGGCAGCAGCTTCTTGCAGGTCAGCAAGGCACCGTAGAAGTCGCGGCTGTAGACGTTGTCGATGATGGTGATGCAGTCGGTCAGGATGGCGGGATTGCGGATGGCGTTGATGAACTCGGCGACGCGGCGGACGAATTCCTGGTGGTAGGCCTTCTCGGCGTCGGGATCGAGATACATCATCATGATGGCGAAGTAGATCCGCCGCACTGGGGTCTGCGCGTTCTCGGGCAGCAGGATGTCCTTCTCGCGCAGGATCGAGGCCTTGTTGTGCAGCACGAGATTGGTGCGCCGCTCGCCGTTCTGGATCACGGCGCCGTTGATGACGAACTTCTCGCCCGGCTTGAGGGAAATCTTGAGCGCCATCGGCCGCCTAGCCGCCGGGCTTGGCCCGCAGGCCTTCCATGATGGCGCGGTTGACCTCGATCAGCGGCGCCACTGTCTCCTCGCCGCGCATCGCCTTGCGCGAATGCTTGTCGACCCAGATCAAGAGCGAGATCAGCTGCGCCTTGAGTTCCTTGGGCAGCTTGTTTTCTTCCGAGGCCAGGTCGGCCTGCAGCGTCAGCCACAGTCGCCGGTTCCAGTCGATCGCCTGGATGTAGCCGGTGGTGTTGGCGTCCTGGTTGTTGAGCAGCGCGTTGGTGACGCGCGCGAACAACCGATATTCCGTGTCGCGCGGATTTTCGGTCGCGGTCTGCGTGGCGGCGTATTTGTCAGACATCGAGGCCCGATTCCGTCCCCTTCGCCCAGCCCGATCGCCGGGAGGATTCGCGCCGAATCCGCGCGCCTCTCGGCGAATCGCTGGGAAAGTAACCGAATTCGCCGACGCCTCAAGGTTTTTTTTCGCCGGGCATGACGAAGCGCCTGCGGTCGTCTATGCCTTTCGCATGGTGGATTCGCCGCCGCCGACCGGTCCCTATCACCTGGCGCGCCTGGGTCAGGCCATGGCGCGCGAGGGTCGCCTGGCCGAGGCCGAGCTGGCCTTGGCGGCGGCGGCGCGGCTGCTGGGCGACGACCCGGAAATTTTCTACCTGCTCGGCCAGGTCTGCCTGGCCCAGGGCAAGCTGACCGAGGCCAAGGCGGCGCTGAGCGAGGCAGTGCAGGCCTATCCGGCCCATGCCGAGGCGCTGGCGGGACTGGGCGACATCGCCTTGATCGGGCGCGACGAGGCCGAGGCGCGACGCCAATACGACCGCGCGCTGGCTTTCAAGCCCGATCTGCGGCAGGCCCGCATCGGTCTGGCGCGGATCGCGCTCGCGGCGCGGCGACCCGACGATGCCAGGCCGCTGCTGGCCGCCGTGCTGGCGGCGGAACCGGCCGACGACGAGGCGCGGCAGCTGCTGGGCGCGGCCATGGCCGAGCTGGGCGAGCGCGCCGCCCGGGTCGCGCTGTGGCAGGAGGCAGTGGCGGCACGGCCCGAAGCCGTCAACGCTCGGCTCGGCTTGGCCGAGGCGCTGGACGGCAACAATCGCCAGGAAGAAGCGCTGGTCGAGATCGACCGTGCGCTGGCGGCCGCGCCTGACCACCGCCCGCTCAAGACCTATCGCGCCAAGCTCTTGGCCCAGCTTGGCCGCGCCGACGAGGCCGTGGCCGAACTCGAGGCCCTGGTCGCGGCCCAGCCCGACGACGTCGAGGCGCTGTTCCAGCTCGGCAATGCCTGCCTGGCGCACAAGGCCAACGCGCGCGCGCTGGCGGCGTTCGAGCGCGCGCTGGCGCTGCGGCCGGACTCGGTCGAATTCCTCAACAACCTGGCCAATGCCGAACTGGCGCTCGAACGGCGCGAGGACGCCATCCGCCATCTCGAAGCCGCCATCGCGCGCGATCCCAATTTCGTCAACGCCTACAACAATCTCGGCATTGCGCTGGTGGCGCTGGGACGGATCGACCAGGCCTGCGCGATCTACGAGCGCGCGCTGGCCATCGCCCCCAAGATGGTGGCGGCGATGGTCAATCTCGGCAACGCCCATCGCGCCGCCGGACGGCTGGACCAGGCGCTGAGCTGGTATCGCAACGCCACCGTGACCGAACCCGGCAACGCCGCCGCCTGGAACTCGGTCGGCTTGGCGCTGCAGCAGCACCACCGCCATTACGAGGCGATCGAGGCGTTCGAGAAGGCGATCGCGCTCGACGACCGCTCGCCCCAGGCCTGGAACAACCTGGCGATCTCGCAGCAGGATCTCGGCCGCTATCGCGACGCCATGCAGTCCTACATGCAGGCGCTGGCGATCGATCCGACCCTGCCCGAGATCTACATCAACCTGGGCGCGGCGGTTCAGATCATGGGCTCCTACGAGACCGCGATCGACGTCTACATGCGCGCCATCCGGCTCAACCCCGGGCTCAACGTGATCTATCCGATGCTGGCGCACATGCTGATGAACCTGTGCAGCTGGAAGAACCTGGATTCGGTCATCGCCAAGGTGGTCGCCAACACCGAGGCCGAGATGCGGGCCGACAGCCACCCCACGACCCAGGTCTTCGCCATGCTCGGCCTGCCGACCTCGGCCGAGCATCGCGCCTTCGTCTCGCGCAAGATCTCGAAGGGCTTCGCGGTCAAGGTGCGCGACCTCAAGGCGGCGACGCCCTTGCCGCATGTCCGCCCGCGCCGGCACCGCAAGATCCGGGTCGGCTACATCTCGCCCGATTTCCGCATGCATTCGGTCGGCGCCGCCTTTCGCGGCCTGCTCGACAACCACGACCGCGACGATTTCGAATGGTACGGCTATGCCCTGACGCCGTTCGCGGCCGATGCCATGACCCGGCACTTCCAGGCCGCGTTCGATCGCTTCGAGGACGTCTCCGAGGCCACCTTCGCCGACGCCGCGCGGCTGATCCATGGCCACGAGATCGACATCCTGGTCGACCTGGCCGGACACACGCGCGGCACGCGGCTCGAGATCCTGGCGCTGGAGCCGGCGCCGGTGCAGGCGCATTACCTCGGTTTCGGCGCCACTTGCGGCGCCGACTACATCCCCTATCTGATCACCGATCGCATGACCATGCCGGCGGATTTGGCGCGGCATTGCACCGAGAAGCTGGTCTATCTGCCCGATACCTTCATGGCGGTGACCCATGCCGAGGTCGCCGCGGTCGAGTATTCCCGGACCGAGGAGAAGTTGCCGGCCGAAGGCCCGGTGTTCTGCAACTTCAACAGCCATTCCAAGTTCCATCCCTCGCTGTGGGACGTGTGGATGCGGCTGCTGCGGCGCGTGCCCGAGGCCAGCTTCTGGATGATGCAGGGGCCGGACACGGCGATGGCCAATCTGCGCGCCGAAGCGGAGGCGCGCGGGGTCGATGCCGAACGGCTCAGGACCGCGGTGCGGCGCGGCCACCCCGAGCACCTGGCGCGGCTCAAGCTGGCCGATTTCGCGGTAGATTGCCGTTTCCACGCCGGCGGCGTCACCACGGTCGATGCGCTGTGGGTGGGCGTGCCGGTGGTGACGCTGGCGGCCGAGACCTCGAACGGCCGCACCGGCGCCAGTATCCTTTCGGCCATGGGCCTGCCCGAACTGGTGGCCGAGAGCGTCGATGCCTACGAGGCGCTGTGCCTCAAGCTGCTGACCGACCGCGACCATCTGCGGCGGGTGCGCGCCAAGCTGGCCGAGAACCGCCGGCTGGCGCCCCTGTTCGACATCGAACGCCTGACGCGCCATCTCGAAAGCGCCTATCGGCTGATGTGGGAGAACTGGCTCGAGGGCAATCCGCCGCGGCCGATCGAGGTGCCGCCGCTGCCGGCGCGCGGCGTGCCGTGGCGATAGACGCCGCCGCGCTGTTCGAGCGCGCGGTGGTGCTGCACCGCGCCGGGCAGTTGGCCGAGGCGGCGGCGCTCTATCGCGACATCGTCGCCGCCGAGCCGCAGCGCAAAGGCGCCTGGTTCAACCTCGCCACCGCCTTGCAGGCGATGGACTCGCCCGCGGCGGCGATGGCGGCCTATCGCGGCGCGCTGGCGGCCGATGCCGGATTCGCTCCGGCGCTGCACCGGCTGGGCATGCTGCTGGTCCAGGCCGGCGACAAGACCGGCGCGCGGGAGTGTTTCGCGCGCCTGGCGGCGGACGATCCGGCCGATCGCGAGGCGCTGATCAATCTCGGCAATCTGAGCGAGGATGCCGCGGCCGGGCTGGCGCTGTTGGACCGGGCGGTGGCGCTCGATCCTTCGGATGCCGGGGCGCATTTCAATCGCGGCGTGGCGCTGATGCGGCTGGGCCGACGCGGCGAGGCCGCCGGCGCCTATCGCCGGGCGCTCGATATCGACCCGAGCCGCGCCGGAGCTCGGCTCGGCCTGGCGGTCGCCCTGACCGAAACCGGCGAGCGCGCCCAAGCCGCCGAGACCCTGCGCGGTTTCGATGCTCCGCGCATCGCCGATGCCGAGACCGCCTTCAAGCTGGGCGTGGCCTGGACCAATCTCGGCCGTTCGGGCGAGGCCAGCACTGCCTTCGCGCGCTCGCTGGCGCTCGACCCCGACGTCGCCGAGACCCACGCCAATCTGGCGCAGGTGCTGGTCGCGCTGCAGCGCAACGAGGCCGCGCTGGCGGCGGCCGAACGCGCGGTCGAACTCAATCCCGCTTTCGCCGAGGGCTGGAACGCGCTGGGCAATGCCCGCGCCGCGAGCGACGACCATGACGGCGCGATCGAGGCCTATCGCCGGGCGCTCGGACTCGATCCCGCCATGGCGGTGGCCGAGGCCAATCTCGGCCAGGCCGAGATCGAGCGCGGCGACCTGATCGCGGCCGAGGCGGCGATCGCGGCGGCGCTGGCCAAGGCGCCGGACAACGTCCACGTCCGGGTCGCGCGCGGCGTGCTGGAGCAAGCCTATCGCCGGCTCGATCGCGCCATCGCCGCCTACGAACACGCGCTGGAAGTCGATCCGCATTCGACCGCGGCGCTGACCAATCTGGCGATCGCGCTGCAGGAGGCCGGCCAAGGCGAACGGGCCGAGGAGGTTCACCGCCGGCTGATGGCGACCCAGCCCGAAGTGGCCGATCCCTATTTCAATCTGGGCGTGGTGCGGATCGGCGCGCGGCGCTATGTCGAGGCCGCCGAGTTGCTGGCCAAGGCGCTGGAGCTGCGGCCCGATTTCGGCGCCGCCGCCATGCTGCTGTTCCATGCCCGCGGCAACGATTGCGACTGGCGCGATTACGACCGGCTGGAGGCCCGGCTGCTGGAGCTGGCCGAGCATCCGAAGGCGTCCTATGGCGGGGTCGAGATCTCGCCCTTCGGTCTGCTCGACACCAAGGCCACCACCGCGGTGTTGCGCAAATCCGCGGAACAGGCGGCGCGGCGCATCACCGACAAGGTCAAGGGGGTGATGCGCTTGGCGCGTTTCGAGCATCGCCGCCCGGGCAGCCGCCTGACGGTCGGCGTGGTCTCGCCCGATTTCCGCCATCACAGCGTCGCCACCAGCTTCATGGGCCTGCTCGAGGCGCATGACCGCGCGCGCTTCCGCTGGCTGGGGTTTTCGACCGCCACCCGGCCGCAGGACGAGGTCACCCAATCGCTCAAGCCGCTGTTCGAGGGCTTCCACGAGCTGGCGGCGACGCCGCCCTTGGATGCGGCGCGGCTGATCCATGGCCTCGGGGTCGACCTCTTGATCGACCTTGCCGGCCACACCCGCGAGACCGGGCTGCCGCTGTTCGCGCTGCGCCCGGCGCGGGTGCAGGCGCATTATCTCGGCTATGCCGGACCGGTCGGCGATCGGCGGCTGATCGACTGGGTGGTGACCGACCGCACGATGGCGCCGGAATGGATGCGGCCGTTCTATCCCGAGCCGCTGGCGCTGTTGCCCAACAGCTTCATGGCGACGACGCGGGCCGCGGTCGCGCCCGGCACGATCGACCGCGCCCAGGCCGGGCTGCCGCCGCGCGGTCCGGTGCTGGCCAATTTCAACGCGCATTTCAAGTTCACGCCGGCGATCTTCGGACTGTGGATGGAGATCCTGCGCGACCTGCCGGAGGCGGTGCTGTGGTTGACCGAAAGCAGCACCCATAGCCGCGACAACCTGCTGCGCGAGGCCGCGGCGCGCGGCGTCGAACCGGCGCGGTTGATCGTCGCCCCGCGCCTGCCCCATGCCGAGCATCTGCGGCGTTTACCCTTGGCCGATCTGGCGCTCGACACCCACGAGCATTCCGGCGGCGTGACCACAGTCGATGCGCTGTGGATGGGCGTGCCGGTGGTGACCTGGCCCGGCAACAAGGCCAATGGGCGGGTCGGCGCCAGCCTGCTGGGCGCGATCGGCATGCCCGAGTTGATCGTCGAGTCCGCCGCCGATTATCGCGCGCTGGCGGTGCGGCTGGCGACCGATGCCGGCTTCGTCGCCGCGATCAAGACCAAGCTGCGCGCCAATCGCGACCGCACCCCCTGTTTCGACATGACCCGCCTGGCGCGCGATCTCGAGACCGGCTATGCGCACATGATCGACTGGGTCTGGAGCGGAAAGGCGCCCGAGACTTTCGAGATTTCATGACACACTTATAAGGAGAATATAAAACCTATTTGACTATCTAATAGTGCGTTCCTAAACCTACCGAGCATGAACCGACACTTCATGCTCGCTATGATGGTGTTGTGGTCATGGACGGCGATAGCGGAGGACATCCCGCTTGCCTGCCAGGACATGCTGCGCGAGATCGGCGCGCCACGCTACATGGGACCGCCGCCCGAGCATCGCATCCTCTGCCGCCGCGGCTTTGTGCTGTCCTACAACCCGCAGCGCAAGACACCGGATTGGGTGGTCGAACGCCTGACGCCCGAGCGCTTGTCCGGCCCGGTCCGCGATCGCGGCCGGTTCGTCGCCGATCCCGATCTGGCTGCCGCCGGCCAACCCCATGCCATGCCGGCCGACTATGCCCGCCAAAGCCGATTCGATCGCGGCCACATGGCGCCCGGCGAGGACATGCGCTGGGACGAGACCGCGCTGCGCCAGAGCTTCTATCTGTCCAACGTCGTGCCGCAGGTCGGGGTCGGCCTCAATCGCGGCGCTTGGCGCACGATCGAAATCCGCATCCGGCGCTGGGCGGCGCGGCGCGAGGCGATGGTGGTGATCACCGGCCCGATCTACGGCGCCGAGCCCGAGACCATCGGCCCCGGCGCCATCGCCGTGCCGGACGGATTCTTCAAGATCGTCTACGACCCCGCCCGCGACGAAGCGCTGGCCTTTCGGCTGCCCAATCGCGCCGTCGGCGGGGCGCATTTTTCGGCCTACCAAGTGGCGGTGCGCGAGATCGAGGCCGCCACCGGACTCGACTTCTTCGCCCTGCTGGCGCCCGAATCCCAGGACCGCATCGAAAGCCCCGTCACCGCCCTCTGGCCGAACTGAGCCCACGCTTGGCGCGCGGCTCCGGCGCGTGGCAGATTGGGCCATGGCCCGATCGCTCGAAGGCGCCTCGCTTGCGACGCTGCGCCGCCTCGCCGCCAAGGCGCCGACCGACCCGGCCTTGCTCAACGAGCTGGGCGGGCAGTTGCGTCGCGCCGGCGATGCCGCAGCCGCGGTCACATGCCTCGAGCGCGCCGCGCGCTTCGCGCCGCGTTCGGCCGAGACGCGCTACAATCTCGGCTTGGCGCTGGCGGCATGTGGGCGTTCCGCCGATGCCGAGGCGGCCTATCGCCTCGCCACCCAGCTCAAGCCCGAGCTGCTGCCGGCCTGGCTCAATCTCGGCAATCTGCTGGCCGCGACCCGCCCGCGCGACGCCGAGGCGGCCTACCGCCAGGCGCTGAGCCGGCGGCCG
>VGDZ01000118.1 GCA_016869515.1 Alphaproteobacteria bacterium
GCCTTGAGTTCGGGATAGGGCTCCAAGTATTTGGCGTTGTGCATCACCACCCTGCCGTCGGCCCCGAACAGGCAGAAACCGGAATCGAGGCTTTCGATCGCGTCGCGCAGCCTCGCTTCGGCGCGCTTGAGGGCGGTGATGTCGACCCGGATGGTGACCATTCCGCCATTGGCGGTGCGGTGATAGAAATTCTGGACCCACATGCCGGGCTTGGGTTCGAAAATCTGGGGCTCGCTCGGCGGGTTGCGCTGGAATTCGGCGACGCGGACCAGCAGGGCCTCGAATTCGGCCTCGGTCTTGTATTCGGGGTAATAGCCGAAGGCGCGCAAATACCGCACGTTCTCGACCATGCTGCGGCCGATCACGCCCTCGATCGCCAGTTCGGGATAGGGTTCGAGGAACTTGGCGTTGTGCAGCACGACCTTGCCGTCGGGCCCATAGAGACAGAAGCCCGAATCGATGTTCTCGATGGCGTCGCGCAGTCTTTCCTCGGCCTGCTTCGTATCCGTGATGTCGGTGGTGATCGTCGCCAGCCCGCCATCGGCGGTCCGGCTTTCGATGGTCTGATACCAATGCCCGGCGGAGGTGCGGTTCTGGCGCGGAATGCCGGGCTCGCTGCGGCGCTGATGGACAACCTTGCCCAGCCAGAAATCGAACGCCGCCAGGTTGGGGAATTGGGGATAGTAGCCGGCCTCGTAGGCTTGAACCTGAAGTTCGGAGAAGGTCCGGCCGATGGATTCCTCTTTCGACAGCTTGCCGTACATCCGTTCGAAGGCGCGGTTGACCAAGACCAGCCGATCTTCGGCATCCCACAGCGCGAAGCCGCCATCCATGGCGTCGATCGCCTCCTGCAGCCGGATCTCGGCGCGTTTGGCGTCGGTGATGTCGGTGCGCACGGTCATCATGCCACCGTCGTCGGTGAGGTGGTCGGTCAACTGGTACCAGCGGCCTTCGATCTCGACCAAGCGCGGAACGCCGGATCCCGAGCGCCGCGCGCGCTTGAGCTCGGCGATGCGCTGTTCGAAGTCGACTTTGCCCTTGAGCGATTCCGGGAAATAGCCCGCGTCGTAGACCGCGCGCATCATGTCGTCGTAATGCCGGCCGACGAAATTCTTATCCTCGAGCCGTACGAACGGCCCCCAAAAGGCGCGAGTGAGCGCCACCACCCGATCGTCGCGGTCGTACAGGCAAACCCCGACATCGGTGCGTTCCAAGGCGGCGCGCAGCCGGGTCTCGACCGAGGCGTCGGGCCGGAATCGCGCGCGCGCCAGCGCCCACAGCCCGGCCAGGATCGCCAGCCCCGCGCCCCATTCCGGCCAGCCGGCAAGCACCAAGCCGCCGCCGGCGACGGCGATCAGTCCGATCGCCGCCGAATTGCCGGTCCATCGCGCCCAGAACCGCCGCGCCGCGTCCACGCCTCGATCCTCGCTTGCCCGTACCCCGCAGCCAAGGATTCAACACGCAATGGGCGGGAAGAACCACAATAAAATGATCGAACCTCGCCAATGCGGGAGGGGCTTGGGCGCGACCGAGTTCGGTCCGGCTATAGTCCGAGATAGGCCGCCTTGACCCGCGGATCGGCCAGCAATTCGCTGCCGCCACCTTCCAGCACGATGCGTCCGCTTTCCATCACATAGCCGCGATCGGCGATGCCGAGCGCCGCCTGGGCGTTCTGCTCGACCAGGAAAATGCTGGTGCCGGCGCGCTTGAGCGCCTGGATGGCGCGGAAGATTTCCTCGACCAGGATCGGCGCCAGGCCCATCGACGGCTCGTCCAGCAACAACAGCCGCGGCCGCGCCATCAAGGCCCGCGACAGGGCCAGCATCTGCTGCTGCCCGCCCGACAGCGTGCCGGCCGGCAGGGCGCGCTTCTCGGCCAGCACCGGGAACATGGCATAGGCGCGCGCGAGGCCTTCGCGCCTCGCCGCCTCGTCGACCCGATAGCCGCCCAACAACAGGTTGTCCTCGACCGTCAGCGGCCCGAACACCTGGCGGCCCTCGGGCACCTGGGCGATGCCCAGCGCCACCCGCCGCGCCGGCGACAGCCGGGTGATGTCGCGGTCCTCGAAGCGGATGCGGCCCTCGATGGCCGGCTGCACGCCCGAGAGCGTGCGCAAAAGCGTGGTCTTGCCGGCGCCGTTGGCGCCGACCAGCGCCAGCAACTCGCCCTTGGCCATGCGCAAGCCGACGCCGTCGAGGGCGCGGATGCGGCCATAGCGGCTGGCCAGGCCCTCGATTTCAAGCAGCATGGCCGGTCCCGAGATAGGCCCGCGCCACCGCCGGATCGGCCCGCACTTCGGCCGGCGTGCCCTCGGCCAGGCGCCGGCCATGGTCCAACACCAGAATCCGCTCGGCCAGGTTCATCACCAGCTTCATGTCGTGCTCGACCAGCACCACGGTCGTGCCGGCGGCGGCGACCTTGCGGATCAGTCCGTCGATCTCGCCCTTCTCGGTGGCATTGAGGCCGGCGGCGGGCTCGTCCAGCATCAAGAGCCGCGGCTCGGACGCCAGCGCGCGCGCGATCTCCAGCCGCTTGAGCACGCCATAGGGCATGGCCTCGGCCATGACCTCGGCCCAGGCCTCGAGGCCGACGAAGGCCAAAAGTTCTTCCGCGCGCTTGCGGCCGGCGCGCTCGGCGCGGCGGATGGCGGGCCAAGCCAGCATCGCGCCCAGGAGCGAGGCCGGCTCGTGGCGGTGCAGCCCGGTGCGGACATTGTCGAGCCCGCTCATGTTCTCGAACAGCTGCAGGTTCTGGAAGCTGCGGGCAAGGCCCAGCCGCGCCCGCCGCCAGGTCGGCAGCGCGGTGACGTCCTGGCCGTCGATCAGGATCCGGCCGGCGGTGGGCACGTAGATGCCGGCGATGAGGTTGAACAGCGTGGTCTTGCCGGCGCCGTTGGGGCCGATCACGGCATGGATCGGGCCGCGCGCGACCGCATAGCCGAGATCGTCCAGCGCCCGCAGCCCGCCGAAATCGCGCGTCAGCCCGCGCACTTCCAGCAGGCTCACGACTGCGCCCTCCACCGCGTCCACAGCGCCGCCAGGCTGGGCACCAGGCCCTTGGGCAGGAAGATCATCATGCCCATCAGGATCGCGCCCAGCACCAGATGCTCGTAGTCGTGGAAGCCGGTCAGCAACTGCGGCAGCAGGGTCAGGATCGCCGCCCCCACCACCACCCCCAAGGTCGAGGCCATGCCGCCCAGCACCACCATGGTGACGAACTCGATCGAGCGCAAAAAGCCGGCCTCGATCGGGGTGACGAATTGCAGGAAATGCGCCGTCATCGCCCCGGCCAGGCCGGCATAGAGCGCCGAGATCACGAACGCCTTGACCTTGAATCCGGCGACGTCGATGCCGAGGCTTTCGGCCGCCACCTCCGAGCCGTGCAGCGCGCGCAAGGCGCGGCCGGCCGGCGAGTCGATCAGGTTCTGCGCCAGCCACACCCCCAGGACCAGCGTCCCGCCGGTGATCCAATACCAGGTCCACTCGCCGCGCAGCCGCAGATCGCCGATGCGATAAGCCCGCACGCTCATGCCGTCGGGACCGCCGGTGAGGTCGAGCTCGCGGTTGATGACGATGGCGACGATGATGCCGAGGCCGAGCGTCGCCATGGCGAGGTAATGGCCCTTGAGGCGCAGGATCGGCCGGGCGACGGCGAAGGCCAGAAGCCCGACCGCGGCCAGGCCCGCGGCCAGGGCCAGGCTCGAATCCCAGCGCAGCTTGTCGACCAGCAGCGCCGGCACATAGGCGCCCAGCCCGAAGAAGGCGGCGTGGCCCAGGCTGATCTGCCCGGCATAGCCGATCAGCAGATTGAGGCCGACGCAGACCAAGGCGTTGAGCCCGATCAGAATCGCCACCTGGAAATGGAACTTGTTGGCCAGGAACCAGGGCAGCGCCAGCACCACCGCCGCCAGCAGCACAAGCCCGCGATGGCGCGAGGCCATGGCCGCGCCTAGACCCGGTCGGTGCCGCGGCGGCCGAACAGGCCGCTGGGCATGAAGACCAAGACCACCAGGATGATGACGAAGGCGACCGCGTCCTTGTAGGCCGAGGAGACGTAGCCGGTGGCCATGGCCTCGGCCAGTCCCACCACCAGCCCGCCCACCACCGCGCCCGCGCCCGAACCCAGCCCGCCGACGATGGCGGCGCAGAAGCCCTTGAGGCCCAACATGGTGCCGACGGTGTAGCTGGTCAGCGTGATCGGCGCGATCAGGATCCCGGCCAGCGCCCCCAAGGCCGCCGACAGGCCATAGGACAGCAACAAGACGAAACCGATGTCGATGCCGACCAGCTGCGCCGCGAGCCGGTTATGGCTGGTGGCCAGCACCGCCTTGCCCAACAGCGTGCGGCCAAAGAACCAGCGCAAGCCCAGCACGATCAGGATGGTGACCCCGATCACCCACAGGCTTTGCGGCAAGAGGGTGGCGCCGCCGATCTCGAGCGGGGTCTCGCCGGTGAAGGCCGGCAGGCGGTGATAGTCCTTGCCCCAGATCAACTGCGCCGCTCCGCGCAGCAGGATCGAGGCGCCGATGGTGATGATGATCAAGGTCACCACCGCGGCGTTGCGCGCCGGCTCGATCGCCAGCTTTTCGAGCGCGATCCCCGCCGCCGCGGTCAGCACGATCGCCAGCAGCGCCGCCGGCAGCAGCGGCACGCCCGCCGCCAGCAGGCCGACCGTCGCCAGCCCGCCCAGCATGACGAATTCGCCCTGGGCGAAGTTGATGACGTGGCTGGAGCTGTAGATCAGGGTGAAGCCCAGCGCCACCAGCGCGTAGATCGCGCCGGAGGTCAGGCCCGCGAACAGGAACTGAAGAAACTCGGCCATCGGCGGCGGCGGCCGGCCCGGATCGCGGGCCGACCGCCGTGGCCCGCGCGGCTACTTCAGCAGCCGGAACTCGCCGTTCTGCACCACCACCATCTTGAACGAGGCCTCGTCCAGCCCGTTATGGTCGGCGGCGCTGAAGGTGAAGATGCCGTCGACGCCGATCAGGCCCTTGGTCGATTCGATGGCGTCGCGCACCTTCTTCTTGTCGGTCGAGCCGGCCCGCTTGAAGGCGTCGACCGCGATCAGGAGCGCATCCAGCGCGTGTCCGCCGAAGGTCGAGATGTCCTCGTTGAAGGCCGCCTTGTAGGCCGCGGCGTATTCCAGCGCCGGCTTCTTCTGCGGATCGGAATCCGGCAGATCGGCCGCCACCAGCAGCGCCGCCGCCGGCAGCCGGATGCCCTCGGCCCCGCCGGCCGCGCCGGTGATGAACTGCTTCGAGCCGACGCCGTGGTTGAAGTAGAACGGCTGGGTCATCGCCAACTGCTTGTAGTTCTTGGCGGTGATCGAGGTGATGCCGCCGAAGCCGCAGCCCAGCACCGCCTGCACGCCGGCCGCGTTCTTGATCTTGGTCAGCTGGGGGGTGACGTCGGTGTCGGTGGGCGCGTAGGTCTCGTCGGCCACCACCCGCATGCCCATGGTCGGCGCCAGCTCCTGGGCGTTCTTGCGGCAGGACTGGTCGAACCCGCCCGAGCCGGCGATGATCGCCACCGCCGTCAGGCCGCGCGCCTTCATGTCGACGTAGACCTTCTGCACCGCCAGCCGGTCGGAATGCGGGGTCTTGAAGACCCACTTGCGCTCCTTGACCGGCTCGACGATGACCGAGGCGCCGCCCAGCGACAGGAACGGAAGCTCGGCCTCGTCGACCATCTTGACGATGGCCATGGTCTCGCCGGTGGTCGAGCCGCCGATCAGGATGTCGACCTTGTCGTCCTCGATCAGGCGCTTGGCGAAGGTCGCGGCCTGCTTGGCATCGCCCGCCGAGTCGTGGACGATGAGCTGCAGCTGCCGACCCAGCACGCCGCCCGATTTGTTGATGCGCTCGACATAGAGCCGCAGGGTCTTGGCCTCGGGGTCGCCCAGGAACGAGGCGCCGCCGGTCACGGCCAGGAAGGATCCGATCTTGATCGGCCCCTGGCCCTGGGCCTGGGCGGCGCCCGCGGCCAGTCCCAGCGCCGCGGCCAGCGCGGCGGCGATCACAGTGCGTTGCGTCATGGCGTTCTCCCCGATCTGGTGCGATGTCCGGTTCCGCCACCGAAGGCGGAACCGTCCAATTCCGCCTCCGAGGGCGGATTTGGATCGACGTTAGCCGAGCCCGCCGCCGCTTGAGAAGCGGATTCTGGGCGGCGCGCCTGTGTTATGGTGTCGCGCGTCAAGTCCGCTCGGTTCCGCCATGCAGCTTTATTTGCCGATCGCCGAGATGTCGGTGAATCTGTTCCTGATCGTCGGCATCGGCGGCCTGATCGGATTCATGTCCGGGCTGTTCGGCGTCGGCGGCGGCTTCCTGCTGACGCCGGCCTTGATCTTCACCGGCGTGCCGCCGGCGGTGGCGGTCGGCACCGGCGCCAACGAACTGGTGGCGACCTCGATCTCGGGCGCGATCGCGCATTGGCGGCGGGGCAATGTCGATTTCGCCATGGGCGGCGTGCTGCTGACCGGCGGCGCGGTGGGTTCGCTGGGCGGCACCTGGCTGTTCGGCGTGCTCAAGGGCATCGGCCAGATCGAGCTGACCATCGGCGTCAGCTACGTCGTGCTGCTGGGCACGGTCGGCGGGCTGATGTTCCAGGAAAGCGCGCGGCAGCTGCTGAAGGCGCGCACGGGATCGCCCCAGCCGCGGACCAAGCTGCACGAGCACCGTTGGTTCCACGGCCTGCCGCTGAAGCTGCGCTTCCGGCGCTCCAAGCTTTACATCAGCGCGCTGCTGCCCTTCGGGCTCGGAACCGGGATCGGCTTCCTCGCCGCCATGATGGGCGTCGGCGGCGGCTTCATCCTGGTGCCGGCGATGATCTACCTTTTGGGCATGCCGACCCAGCTGGTGATCGGCACCTCGCTGTTCCAGGTCACCTTCGTCACCGGCTTCTCGGCCTATCTGCACGCGCTCAACAACCAATCGGTCGACATCGTGCTGGCGCTCTTGCTGCTGGCCGGCGGCGTGGTCGGCGCCCAGTTCGGGGCGCGGCTGGGGGCCAATCTTTCGGGCGTGCAGCTGCGCTTCATGCTGTCGGTGATCGTGCTGGCGCTGGCCGTCAAGCTGGCCTTCGGGCTGTTCGCCGAGCCCGATGCGCCCTATCTGGTGACGCGGGGCTGAGATGCGCCGCCTGATCGCCCCGCTGATCGCGCTCATGGCCGGCGCCGCCCAGGCGCAGCCGCTGGTGACCGATCTTTCCAGCCATCTCATCGCCATCACCTCGAGCTATGCCGGCACCGAGCTTTTGATCTACGGCGCGGCCGAGGTCGCGGGCGACGTGGTGGTGGTGGTGCGCGGGCCGGAGGAACAGCCGACGGTGTGGCGCAAGGACCGCGTGCTGGGGCTGTGGGTCAACCGCGATGCGCGACGGTTCTACGGCGTGCCCGGATTCCACGCCGTCGCCGCCACCCGTCCGCTGCGCGACATCGCCTCCGGCGAGACCCTGGCCCGGCTGCAGATCGGCGACGACGCCATCCGGCTGCCGGCGCGCGGCCGGCACGACGAATTGACGCTGGCGCCCTATCGCCAGGCGTTGATCGAAGCCAAGCGCGAGGCCGGGCTCTATTCCGCCCAGGCCGGCGAGGTCAGTTTCCTAGGTCCGCGGCTGTTCCGGGTCGGCATGGCGTTTCCGGCCAACGTCCCGATCGGCACCTACACCGCCGAGGTCTATCTGTTCCGCAACGGCACCGCGATCGCGGCCCAGGCCATGCCGTTGTTCGTCGACAAGATCGGCTGGGAACGGCAATTGGCGGCGATGGCGACGCGCCATCCCGGCTGGTACGGGCTGGCGGCGGTGATGCTGGCGCTGGCGGCGGGCTATCTCGGCGCGCTGGCGTTCAGGCGCAATTGATCACGCCGCCGCGCGCGAGGCCGAGGGCGCGGTGCGGGTCAAGTCGACCGAGACCAGTTGGCTGACGCCCTTCTCGGCCATGGTCACGCCATAGAGCCGGTCCATCCGCGCCATGGTCAGCGGATGATGGGTCACCACCAGGAAGCGGGTGGCATCGGTCTTGGCCATGTCGGCCAAGAGCTCGCAATAGCGATCGACATTGGCGTCGTCGAGCGGCGCATCGACCTCGTCTAGCACGCAGATCGGCGCCGGGTTCGACTGGAACACCGCGAACAACAGCGCGATCGCGGTCAGCGCCTGCTCGCCGCCCGACAGCAGCGTCATCTGCTGCAGCTTCTTGCCCGGCGGGCTGGCCATGATTTCCAGGCCGGCTTCGAGCGGATCGTCCGATCCGGTCAGCGCCAGATGCGCCCGCCCGCCACCGAACAGGCGCACGAACAGCTCGCGGAAATGGCGGTCGACCTTCTCGAACGCCTCGGTCAGGCGGGAGCGCCCCTCGGCGTTGAGTTCGGAAATGCCCTGGCGCAGCTTGGTGATGGCGCCTTCCAGATCGGCCCGCTCGCCGGTCATGACCCGCAACTGCTCGCCGACCTCGGCCGCCTCTTGTTCGGCGCGCAGGTTGACCGGACCGATCAGCTCGCGCGAGCGCTTGAGGCGTTCCAGCCGCGCCTCGACATCGGCCCGCGGCGGACGCTCGTCGCCCTCGCCGGCCTCGGCCAGCCGCAACAGATCGGCCGGTTCGGCGTCGAGCTGCTCGCGCACCCGCGCCGCCAATTCCTCGCCGCTCTGGCGCGCCTGGCCGAGCGCGCCCTCGGCCCGCACCCGCGATTC
>VGDZ01000119.1 GCA_016869515.1 Alphaproteobacteria bacterium
CCGCCACCGGCGGTTCGGCGCCGCACGCCTCGTCGGCGCGCGGGCAGCGGGCGCGAAAGGCGCAGCCCGCCGGCAGGTTCAAGGGCGAGGGCGTCATGCCCGGAATCTGCGCCAGCGGCCGGCCGCGGCGGTTATTGCCGGGCACCGAGCCGAGCAGGCCCTTGGTGTAGGGATGAGCCGGCGCATCGAGCACTTCGTCCACCGTGCCGGTCTCGACGATGCGGCCGGCATACATCACGCAGATCCGGTCGGCCAGGCTGGCGACGACGCTGAGATCATGGGTGATCCAGATCAGCGCCGTGCCCGATTTGCGGCAGAGGCCTTGGATCTCGTGCAGGATCTGGCCCTGGATGGTGACGTCCAGCGCCGTGGTCGGCTCGTCGGCGACGATCAGCGCCGGATCGTGCAGCAGGGCGATGGCGATGGCGACGCGCTGGCGCATGCCGCCCGAGAACTGGTGGGGGTAGGCCGCCAGGCGCTCGTCGGGCGAGGGAATCCCGACCTTGCCCAGGGCGGCGCGGGCGCGCTCGCGCGCCGTCGCGCGGTCGACCGCGTCGTGCGCCTGCACCGCCTCGATCATCTGGGTGTCGATGCGCAGCACCGGATTCAGCGTCATCATCGGGTCCTGGAACACCATGCCGATGCGCCGCCCGCGCAAATGCCGAAGTTCCTCCTCCGACAGTCCGACCAGCTCGCGGCCATCGAAGCGGATCGAGCCCTCGACCACCCGACCCGGCGGATCGACCAGGCCGAGGATCGAGAAGCCGGTGATCGACTTGCCGGAGCCGGACTCGCCGACCAGGCCGAGGATCTCGCCCCGGCCAAGCGCGAAGTCGACGCCGTCGACCGCCTTCACCACGCCCGCGCGGGTGAAGAAATGTGTCCTCAAACCGCTGACCGCGAGAACCGGCGCCGGGCCGCTCATGCCTTGAGCCTGGGATTGAGCACGTCGCGCAGTTGATCGGCCATCAGGTTGATCGAGACGATCGCCGCCAGCAGCGCCAGGCCCGGGAAGAAGCTGATCCAATACTTGCCCGACAACATGTACTCGTAGCCGTTGGCGATCAGCAGGCCGAGCGAGGGCTCGGTGATCGGCAGCCCCAGTCCCAGGAACGAAAGCGTCGCTTCGAGGGCGATGGCGTGCGCCACCTGCACCGTCGCCACCACGATCAGCGGCGGCAGGCAGTTGGGCAGCAGATGCCGGAACAAGATCCGATTGCGGCTCAGCGCCAGGCATTCCGCCGCCTCGATGTATTCCTTGCGGCGTTCGACCAGCGCCGTGCCGCGGATGGTGCGGGCGTAATAGGCCCATTGCACCGCCACCAGCGCCACCACGATCTTGCCCAGGCCCTGGCCCAGTACCGCCAGCAGCACCAGCGCGATCAGGATGGCGGGGAAGGACAGCTGGATGTCGACCACGCGCATGATCAGGGTCTCGACCCGGCCGCCGGCATAGGCCGCCAGCAGGCCGAGCACGCCGCCGATGGTCACCGCCAGCACGGTCGAACTGGCGCCGACGCCCAAGCTGATGCGCAGGCCGTAGAAAATCGCGCTCAGCATGTCGCGGCCCTGATCGTCGGTCCCCAGCCAGAACCGGACGCCGTCCATGCCGACGGCGCCGGGCGCCAGCCTGCCGTCGAGAATGTCGATCTTGGCCAGATCGTAGGGGTTCTGGGGCGAGATCCAGGGGGCGGCCAGCGCGATCGTCGCCACGGCAACGAATCCCGCCAAGCCGAACAACGCCAAGCGGTTGGCCGCGAACTCGCTCCAGAAGCGCCGCAGCGGGGTCTCGGCCGGCGGCCGCGCCGCCACCGGTTCGGCGATGGCGGTCATGCCTTGACCTCGGCCAGGCGCACCCGCGGATCCAACAGCGAATAGAGCAGGTCGACCGTCAGGTTCAGCACCACGAACATCGCCGTCACCACCAGCACATAGGCCACCACCACCGGCCGATCCAGCAGGTTGATCGAATCGATGATCAGCTTGCCCATGCCCGGCCAGGCGAACACGGTCTCGGTCACCACCGAGAAGGCGATGACATTGCCGAGTTCGAGCCCGAGCACGGTCACCACCGGAATCAGGATGTTCTTGAACACATGCACCCACAGCACTCGCCGCGCGCTCAGGCCCTTAGCGCGCGCGAACTTGATGTAGTCCATCGGCAGCACCTCGCGCACGCCGGCGCGGCTGAGGCGGATCACCAGCGCCATCTTGAACAGCGCCAGGTTAAAGGCCGGCATGGCGATATGGGCCCAGCCCTTGAGCGTGAACAGGCTGGTGGTGATGCCGAAATAGGTCGCGGTCGGACCGCGGCCGGTCGCCGGCAGCCAGCCCAGCATGACCGCGAACACCATGATCAGCATCAACCCGACCCAGAAGGTCGGCAGGCTGAATCCCAGGATCGAGCCCGCCATGATGGCGCGGCCGGAGGCCGTGTTCGGCCGCAAGCCCGCCCACAGCCCGAGCGGAATGCCGATGGCGATCGCCAGCGCCATCGCCGCCAGCGCCAGCTCGATCGTCGCCGGCATGCGCTCGAGGATCAGCTTCAGCGCCGGCATGTTGTGGACGAAGGACCTGCCGAGATCGCCCACCAACGCGCCGCCGAGGAAAACGAGGTACTGCTCGTGGGCGGGCCGGTCGAGCCCGAGCGCGGCGATGGCACGGGCGCGCTCGGCTTGATCGGCGTCGGGACTGATCAGGATGTCGATCGGATTGCCGACGACGTAGACGCCGAGGAACACCAGCACCGACATCGCCGCCAGCACGACGACGCTCTGCATCGAGCGCCGGATGACCACCGCCAGCATCGCCGCGCCCCGCCCCCGCGCCGGTCCGCTAGTTGGCGCGCTTGATGCCCGTGGCCAAGGTCGCCTCGTCGGTGCGGGCGTCGTACTTCACCGCCTTCTTCATCGCCCAGGTGTTGACCTGGAAATGCAGCGGCACGATGCCGAGATCGCCGATCGCGACTTCGGTCGCCTGCTGCAGCAGCGCCTCGCGGCCCTTGTCGTCGACCGTCGCCAAGGCGCGCTCCAGCAGCCGGTCCATCTGCGGATTGGAATAGCGGCCGCGATTGGCCGCGCCCATGCCCTTGGCCTGGTCGAAACTCGCCAGCAAGGACTTCAGCGGCGACGACGCCTCGCCCGTGCCCGAACCCCAGCCGACCAGCATCAGGCTGAATTCCAGCTTGCTGGCGCGGCCGAAATAGACCGCGCCCGGCATGGCGTCGACCTTGGTCTCGATGCCGATGCGGGTCAGCATCTGGGCGATGGCCTGGGCGATCTTTTCGTCGTTGATGTAGCGGTCGTTGGGCGTCGCCAGGGTGACGCGGAAGCCGTTGGGATAGCCCGCCTCGGCCAGCAGCTTGCGCGCGCCCTCCGGATCGAACGGCTCGACCCGCAGCTTGGACGAGACGCCGAAGAAGCCGTCCGGCAGCAACTGCCCGGCCGGGATCGCCACGCCCTCCATCACCCGATCGACGATCGCCGGGCGGTTGATCGCCTTGGACAGCGCCTTGCGCACCTTGGGGTCCTTGAACGGATTGGCCTTGAGCGGATTGCCCTGCTTGTCGGCGATGCCCGGGGATTCGGCGCGGTCGGAATCGAGATGCAGGTAGATCACCCGGTTGGAAACGCCTTGCACCACCGAAAGCCGCGCGTCCTTCTTCAGGCGCTCGATGTCGGCGGTCGGCGCGTCGTCGATCAGATCGACATCGCCCGCCAGCAGCGCCGCCACGCGGGTCGGCGCCGACTTGATCGGCTTGAACACCACCCGCTGCCAGGGCTGGGCGCCGCCCCAATAGGCGTCGTTGCGGGCCATCACCACGCGGTCGCCGGCGACGCGCTCGACGCATTTGTAGGGGCCGGTACCGACCGCCGCCTTGCAGGAATTGTAGTCCTCGGTGGTGGCGTTCTCGCCGTGCTTTTGCGAGACGATGGCCACGGTCGAAATGTCGTTGGGCAGCAGCGGATAGGGCGCGGCGGTCTTGAAGCGGATGGTCAGCGGATCGACGATCTCGACCCCGGTGATCGGCTTGATGTAGATGCCGAAGGAGGCCGGGCTGCGCGGCACGTCGGGCGCGCGCTTGAGGGTGAAGGCGACGTCCGACGCCGCGAACGCCGTGCCGTCGTGGAACTTGACGTTGGGCCGCAGCTTGAATTCCCAGGTGGTGTCGTCGAGCGGCTTCCACGACAGCGCCAAGCCCGGCGTCAGCCGCTGGCGTTCGTCCTGCAGGATCAGGGTGTCGAACAGATGCCGCGCCATGGCGTTGTTGGGCCCGAGATTGTGGTAATGCGGATCGAGCGCGCTGGGCTCGGAGCCGAGGCCGACGGTCAGGGTCTGCGCCGCGGCGGGCGCGGCTGCCGACAGGACAAGCGCGGTGGCGGCGGCGATGGCGCGACGGTTCGACATGATGGCACTCCCCTCTTATGGCGCGAAATTAGCGAGGGCGGGGCTCGATTGCAAAGCCGCTTTCGCCCCGCCATAGTGGCAACCATGAGCGCAGAATACGCGGTCGAACTGACGCCGCCCGACCTCTCGGCCTACAAGACCGGCAACACCGGCATCGACTACGTGACGCGGTTCGATTCCGGCCGCGCCGGGCCGCATGTGCTGATCAACGCCCTGACCCACGGCAACGAGCTGTGCGGGGCGATCGCGGTCGATTTTCTTTTCCGCAAGGGCTTCCGGCCGAAAATCGGCACCCTCACCCTCAGCTTCGCCAATATCGACGCCTTCGCCGCATTCGACCCGGCCAATCCCAGCGCCTCGCGCTTCGTCGACGAGGACTTCAACCGCGTCTGGTCGCCCGAGGTACTGGCCGGACCGCGCCAAAGCGTCGAACTGAGGCGCGCGCGCAAGCTGCGGCCGGCGGTCGACGCCGCCGATTTCCTGCTCGACATCCATTCCATGCAGCACAAGACCCCGCCCTTGATGATGACCGGGCCGCTGGAGAAGAGCCGGGTCATGGCCCGGCGCGTGGCGACGCCGCATCACATCGTCGCCGACGAAGGCCACAAGGCCGGCCGGCGGATGCGCGACTATGGCGGCTTCGGCGATCCCGCCAGCGCCAAGATCGCGCTGCTGATCGAGTGCGGCCAGCATTGGGAGAAGGACGCGGCGCCGATCGCGATCGACAGCGCGCTGCGCTTTTTGCTCGATCGCGGCTTGATCGACCGCGCCACGGCCGAGCCGCATCTGCGGCCCCTGCCCGAGAGCCAGCGCACGATCGAAATCGCCCAGGCGGTGACGGTCGAGAGCGAGAACTTCGCCTTCGCCCGCGACTATCGCGGCATGGAGGTCATCGCCAAGGCCGGCACCAAGCTGGGCACCGACGGCGAGCGGCCGATCCTGACGCCGTTCGACGATTGCGTACTGATCATGCCCTCGCGCCGCCTCAAGCCGGGCCAGACCGCGGTGCGGCTGGGCCGCTTCATCACGGCATGAGCGCGATCGCCATCCCGCGGCGCGGGCGCTGGCTTGCCGCCCTGCTGGGTTGGGCCGCGGGCGTCGGCTTCGGTTCGCTGCTCGATCTTTCGCGCATGGCCGAATTTGCCGCGCCCTGGCTGCGCGGTTTCGTCACTTTGTTCCTGGAAGGATTCGTCTGCTGAGCCGAAGGCTCAGGGATCGACGCTGGTCTGGACGATATTGCCGATGACGAAGCCCTTTTCGGGCGGGTGCTTGCGCTGCGCCTTGACGCGGGCCTCGTCCTTGTCCATCGCCTTGATTTCGATGAAATGGATGTCGCCCCACTTGTCCTCGTAGAATTGGTGCTTCTCGCCCTTTTTGACCAGGTCGCGCACGTCCTTGTTGTAGACCGCGACCTCGAAGGTCTTGACCCAGCCCGACATGAATCTCGTCCCCCGCCCCCCGACGCGTCGGGCAATCACTCGCGCCTTTGCGGGCGATTGTAAAGAGGCTTGATCGCGCCTTCGGCCGCGGCCGACAGTCGCAGCAGCTTGCCTTCCTCCATCGGCCCAGCCATCAGCATCAGCCCGACCGCCAAGCCGTCGACCGCACCGCAGGGCAAGGTGGTCGAGCACAAGCCCAAGAGATTGCCGATGCGGGTATGCTTCAAGGACAGCATGTTGGCCTGGGTGTAGGCCTCGCTGTCGTTCTCGAGCGGCGCGATCGGCGGCGGCAGGATCGGCACCGTCGGCGCCAGCACCGCGTCGTAGCCCGCCGTGCGCGCCAGATAGGCGCGCTTGAGCCGCTCCAGCCGCGCCAGCACCGACACATAACCGGTCGCCGCCATCCGATCGCCCAGCAGAAAGCGATCGCGCACCATCGGCCAGACCAGTTCCGGTCGGCGCTTGATGTCCTCGGCCCACAGCGCGTGCGCCTCGGGCAGGACCGGGTTGGACAGTCCGGCGGCAGCCTGGGTCGCAGCTTCGAGTTCGGGCACGACGGCGCGATCCAGCCTGGCGCCGGCGCGCGCCAAGGCCTCCAGCGCTGTCGCGTAGACCTTGGCCACTTCGGGCGCGACCGATTCCGCCATCACCCCCTCGGCCACCAGGAAACGGCGTCCCGCCAAATCGGCGCCGGCCAGATCGAAGGCCGGGCGCCCGGTCAACACCGCCAAGATGGCGTTGGCATCGGCGACATCGAGACAAAGCGGGCCGATGGTGTCGTAGGTCGGCGACAGCATCACCACCCCGCCCACCGGGATCAGCCCGGCCGTGGTCTTGAGCCCGACCAGCCCGTTCCACGACGCCGGCACGCGCACCGATCCGCCGGTGTCGCTGCCGATGCCGATCGGCGCCAGCGCGCGCCCGACCGCAACGCCCGCGCCCGAAGACGATCCCCCCGGGCAACGCGCCACGCGATCGTCGCAGGCATTGGCCGGCGTGCCGAAAGTCGGATTAATGCCGAGGCCCGAAAAGGCGAATTCGGTCATGTTGGTCTTGCCCAGGCAGACCGTGCCGGCCAGCGTCGCGCGCCTCAGCACTTCGGCGTCCTCGGACGGCACCCGGTCCCGGAACAGCCCCGAGGCGGCGGTGGTGGCGATGCCGGCGGAATCGTAGAGGTCCTTCCACGACACCGGCACGCCGTCGAGCGGCCCGCGCCTGAACCCGCCGCGCGCCCGCGCCCGCGCCGCCTGGGCTTCGGCCAAGGCGCGGCCGCGAGTCACGCTCAGATAGACCCGTTTCTGCGGATCGTGGCGGGCGATGCGATCGAGGAAGTTCTCGGCCAGCGCCACCGGGTCGATCGCGCCCGAGCCGATGCCGGCACCCAATTCGAGCGCAGTGAATTCATGCCAGGGACGAGTCATGACGCCGCGATTGCTTAGCATGCCCGCCCTCTGGACATCAAAGCCCGCCGGCGCGATGGTGGCGCATGGACAGAACCGTCGAATCCGAGGTGCTGATCGTTGGCGGCGGGCCCGCCGGGCTGACCCTGGCGCTGGCGTTGGACGGGATCGGCATCGAGACGGTCGTGATCGACCGCGCCGCGCCGGCCCCGCGCCGCAAGGCCGCCTTCGACGGCCGCGCCTTTTCGATCGCCTGGACCAGCCATCGGCTGCTGCACGGCATCGGGCTGTGGCGGCATCTCGCCGGCCGCGCCGGACCGATCCAGGAGATCCGCGTCGCCGACCAGGCCTCGTCCCTGTTCCTGCATTTCGATCATCGCGAGATCGGCGACCATCCGCTGGGTTTCATGGTCGAGGCCACCGATTTGCGCCGCGCGCTGGATCGCGAAGCGGCCGGCCGCCGCCGCATCGCTCTCATCGCCCCGATGGCGCTGGCCGAGCTGACGCGGGGTGACGACGGCGTCACCGCCCGCCTGGCCGATGGCCGCGTCATTCGCGCCCGCCTCGCTGTCGCCGCCGACGGGCGCGATTCCGAGACCCGCCGCCAAGCCGGTATCCGCACCGTCGGCTGGTCCTATGGCCAACACGGGCTGGTGACGGCGATCGCGCACGAGCGCGATCACGAAGGCATCGCCGTCGAGCATTTCCAGGCGCCGGGGCCGTTCGCGCTGCTGCCGCTGGCGGGCGGCAAGCGTTCGTCGCTGGTGTGGACCGAGCGATCCGACACCGCGCCGGCCTTTCTCGCGCTCGACGACGCCGCCTGGCAGGCCGAGATCGAGCGGCGGGTGGGCGACGGCCTCGGCCGCATCAGGCCTATCGCCCGGCGCTGGGGCTATCCGCTGATCCTTCGCCACGCCCTGCGCTATGTCGATCGGCGGCTGGCACTGATCGGCGATGCCGCCCATGCCATGCACCCCTTGGCCGGCCAAGGGCTCAATGTCGGCTTCCGCGACATCGCCGTGCTGGCCGAGCTGCTGGACCAGGCCCGCGGCCGGGGCGAGGATTTCGGTTCGCCCGAATTGCTGCGCCGTTACGAGCGCTGGCGGCGGGTCGATGCGCTGACGCTGCTGGCGGTGACCGACGGCCTCAACCGGCTGTTTTCGAATTCCGTGCCGCCCTTGCGGCTGGCGCGCGATCTGGGCCTTGCCGCCGTCAACCGCATCCCGCCGCTGCGGCGGTTCTTCATGCGCCACGCCATGGGCGCGATCGGCAAGCTGCCGGCCTTGCTGCGGGCGTGAGCCGGCGCGTCGTCCTGGTCACCGGCGCGGGCTCGGGCATCGGCCGCGCCACCGCCGCCGCGCTGGCCTC
>VGDZ01000120.1 GCA_016869515.1 Alphaproteobacteria bacterium
TCGCGCCGGCCTAAGGACGGGCGCTACGGCGAAAATCCCAACCGCCTCCAGCACTACTATCAGTTCCAGGTCATCCTCAAGCCTTCGCCCGACGACCTGCAGGAGCTCTATCTCGAATCGCTGCGCCAGCTCGGCATCGATCCGCTGGACCACGACATCCGATTCGTCGAGGACGATTGGGAAAGCCCGACGCTGGGCGCATGGGGCCTGGGCTGGGAGGTGTGGTGCGACGGCATGGAAGTCAGCCAGTTCACCTATTTCCAGCAGGTCGGCGGCATCGATTGCGAGCCGGTCTCGGGCGAGATCACCTACGGCCTGGAACGGCTGGCGATGTACATCCAGGGCGTCGAGCGGGTCTACGACCTGGCCTGGAACGCGCCGGCCGACGCCAAGGCGCCGCGCTTCACCTATGGCGACATCTACCTGCGCAACGAGCGCGAGTTTTCGGCCTATAACTTCGAGCACGCCGATACGGCGATGCTGAAGCGGCATTTCGTCGACGCCGAGAACGAGTGCCAGGCGCTGCTGGCGGCCAAGCTGGCGCTGCCGGCCTACGACCAATGCATCAAAGCCAGTCATCTGTTCAACCTGCTGGATGCGCGCGGCGTGATCGGCGTCGCCGAGCGCGCGGCCTACATCGCCCGCGTGCGGCACCTGGCCAAGTCGTGCTGCGAGGCTTGGCTTGCGGGCGAGGGCGGCTGAGATGGCCGATCTGCTGCTGGAGATCGCCTGCGAGGAAATCCCGGCCCGGCTGCAGCAGCCGGCGGCGGCCGAGTTGGCGCGCCTGGTCGGCGAGGCGCTGGGCGAGGCCGGTCTTGCCCCCGGCCTGTGCGCCGGCCACGCCACCGCGCGGCGGCTGGCGCTGCAGGTCGAGGGCCTGCCCGCGCGCCAAGCCGACCGCGTCGAGGAAAAGCGCGGACCGCGCGTCGATGCTCCCGACAAGGCGATCCAGGGCTTTCTCGGCGCCAATCGCACCAGCCTCGACAAGTTGGAAAAGCGCGATAGCGGCAAGGGCGTGTTCTATTTCCTGGTCGAGCAGCGGCCGGGCCGCGCCACCGCCGAGGTGCTGTCGGAGCTTCTGCCCAAGGCGCTGGCCGAACTGTCCTGGCCTAAATCGATGCGCTGGGGCGATCGGCCGCAGCGCTGGATCCGCCCGATCCGCTCGCTGACCTGCCTGTTCGACGGCAAGACCCTGCCGATCGTCTTCGGCCACCTCACCGCCGGCAGCGAAGTGCGTGGGCATCGTTTCATGGCGCCGAAGCCGTTTCCGGTGACGCGCTTCAAGGACTACGCCGCCGGCCTGCGGGCCAATTCGGTCGCGCTCGATCTCGGCTTGCGCAAGGAGATCATCCAGCGCGACGCCAAGCTGGCCGCGGCCAAGGAAGGCCTCGAGCCGGTGGCGGACGAGGCGCTGTTGGACGAGGTCGCGGGCCTGGTCGAATGGCCGGTGATCCTGACCGGCCGGATCGACGATCGCTTCATGGCGCTGCCGCCCGAAGTGCTGACCGCAGTGATGCGCAAGCATCAGAAATATTTCGCGCTCAAGCGCCCGGACGGCGCGCTGGCGGCGCGCTTTGTCGTGGTCTCGGACCTGCATGCCCGCGACGGCGGCAAGGCCATCGTCGCCGGCAACGAGCGCGTGCTGCGGGCGCGGCTCGAGGACGCCACCTTCTTTTGGGATCTCGATCGCAAGGCCACGCCCGAGGCCTGGCTGCCCAAGCTGGCCGAGATCACGGTCCATGCCGCGCTCGGCAGCTATGCCGACAAGGCCCAGCGCCTGGGGGCGCTGGCGGCGTGGCTGTGCCAGCACGTGCCCGACGCCCAACCCGGTCCGGCCTCGCGCGCGGCGCTGCTGGCCAAGACCGATCTGGTGTCGGGCGTGGTCGGCGAATTCCCCGAGCTGCAGGGGATCATGGGGCGCTATTACGCCCGCCATGGCGGCGAGGACGCGGCGGTGGCCGAGGCCATCGGCCGCCATTACGCACCCCAAGGCCCGCACGACGAATGCCCGCGCGCGCCCCTGACCGTGACCGCGGCGCTGGCCGACAAACTCGACAGCTTGGCCGGCTTCTTCCTGGCCGGCGAGCGTCCGACCGGATCGAAGGATCCGTTCGCGCTGCGCCGCGCCGCCCTGGGCACGATCCGCCTGATCCTCGAGAACCATCTTCGCCTGCCCTTGCGGCGGGTGCTGGCCGAGGCCGCCAAGCCCTTCGCCAAGCCCGCCGCCGAGACGACGCGCGCCGTCGACGAGCTGGTGGCGTTCTTCGCCGACCGACTGAAAGTGCAGATGCGCGACCAGGGCCTGCGCCACGACCTGATCGATGCCGCTTTCGCCCAATCGGGCGACGACGATCTGGTGCGGCTGATCGAGCGCACCCGTGCCTTGAAGGACTTTCTCGCCGGCGAGGACGGCGCCAATCTGCTGGTGGCCTATCGCCGCGCCGGCAACATCCTGCGCATCGAGGAAAAGAAGGACGGCCGGCGCTACGACCAGCCGGTGTCGAAGGAATTGCTGCGCTATGTCGAGGAGCGCGCGCTGGTCGAGGCGCTGCCGGCGATCGAGGGCCTGGTGCGCGAGGCGCTGGAGAAGGAGAAGTTCGCCGCCGCCATGCAGGCGCTGGCGGCGCTGCGGCCGCGGGTCGATTCCTTCTTCGACCGGGTCAAGGTCAATGCCGACGACGCCTCGGTGCGCTCGAATCGCCTTAATATCCTGGCCGGCATCCGCTCGGCTTGCGCCCGCGTCGCCGATTTCGCGCGCATCGAGGGCGGCGAAGGCGAGACACCGGCCGGCCAGGGCTGATCTGCAAGGACGACGACGCGCATGACGAAATGGGTCTACGGTTTCGCGCCCGGCAAGGCCGAGGGCCGCGCCGGCATGCGCGATCTGCTCGGCGGCAAGGGCGCCAACCTCGCCGAGATGGCCAATCTCGGCCTGCCGGTGCCGCCCGGCTTCACCATCACCACCCAGGTCTGCGCCGCCTACTACGCCGACGCCAAGCGCTATCCGCGCGAACTGCGCGGCCAGGTCGACCGCGCGCTGGCGACGATCGAGCGCGCGGCCGGAGCGCGTTTCGGCGATGCCGAAAATCCGCTCTTGGTGTCGGTGCGCTCGGGCGCGCGCGCCTCGATGCCGGGGATGATGGACACGGTGCTGAACCTCGGCCTCAACGACCGCACGGTCGAGGGCCTGGCGCGGCGCTCGGGCGATGCCCGCTTCGCCTGGGATTCCTATCGCCGCTTCCTCACCATGTTCGGCTCGGTGGTGCTGGGCGTCGAACACCATCACTACGAGGAGATCCTCGACATCCACAAGGACGAGCGCGGCATCCACAAGGATACCGAGCTGACCGCCGACGACTGGAAGACCGTCGCCACCGCCTTCAAGGCCATGACCGAAAAGAAGCTGGGTCGGCCTTTCCCGCAGGACCCGTCGGAACAGCTTTGGGCCGCGATCGGCGCCGTGTTCGGCAGCTGGATGGGCCATCGCGCCACGGTCTACCGGCGGCTGCACGGCATACCCGAAAGCTGGGGCACGGCGGTCAACGTCCAGGCCATGGTGTTCGGCAACATGGGCGAGGACTGCGCCACCGGCGTCGCCTTCACCCGCAATCCCTCGACCGGCGAGAACCGGCTTTACGGCGAGTACCTGGTCAATGCCCAGGGCGAGGACGTGGTCGCCGGCATCCGCACCCCTCAGCACCTGACCAAGCGCGCGCGCGAGGAAGCCGGCGCCACCCTGCCGGCGATGGAAGAGACCCTGCCCGAGGTGTTCGCGCAGCTGGTGGCGGTGACCCAGCGCCTCGAGCGCCACTACCGCGATCTGCAAGACATCGAATTCACGGTGCAGCAGGGCCGGCTCTACATGCTGCAAACCCGCTCGGGCAAGCGCACGGCGCGAGCCGCACTGCGCTGCGCGGTCGAGATGGTGAAGGAGAAGCTGATCGACCGCGCCGAGGCGGTGCGGCGCATCGACGCCGGCGCGTTGGATCAACTCTTGCACCCGACGCTCGATCCCAAGGCCAAGAAGGACGTCGTCGCCAAGGGCCTGCCGGCCTCGCCCGGCGCGGCCTCGGGCGCGGCGGTGTTCACCGCCGACGAGGCCGAGGCCCTAGCCGAACAGGGCAAGGCGGTGATCCTGGTCCGCGCCGAGACCAGCCCCGAGGACATCCACGGCATGCACGCCGCGCGCGGCATCCTCACCAGCCGCGGCGGCATGACCAGCCACGCCGCGGTGGTGGCGCGCGGCATGGGCCGGCCTTGCGTCACCGGCGCCGGCACGCTGCGGGTCGACGCCCTGCGCAAGCAGATGTCGATCGGCCACCGCGTCGTCCCCCAGGGCAGCGTCATCACCATCGACGGCGCCACCGGCGAGGTGATGATGGGCGAGGTGGCGACGGTCGAGCCCGAGCTGTCGGGCGATTTCGCCACGCTGATGGGCTGGGCCGACGGCTTCCGCCGCATCGGCGTGCGCGCCAACGCCGAGACCCCGCTCGATGCCCGCGTCGCCCGCCAGTTCGCGGCCGAGGGCATCGGCCTGTCGCGCACCGAGCACATGTTCTTCGACGCCGAGCGCATCGTCGCCGTGCGCGAGATGATCCTGGCCGAGGAACCCGAGGGCCGCCGCGCCGCGCTGGCCAAGCTGTTGCCGCATCAGCGCCGCGACTTCGTCGAGCTGTTCCGGATCATGGCCGGGCTGCCGGTGACCATCCGCCTGCTCGATCCGCCGCTGCACGAGTTCCTGCCGCATACCGATGCCGACATTGCCGAAGTGGCGCGCGCCTCGGGGGTCGATCCCGAACGCCTGCGCGCCCGCGCCCAGGCGCTGGAGGAATTCAACCCGATGCTGGGCCATCGCGGCTGCCGGCTGGCGGTGACCTATCCCGAGATCTACGAAATGCAGGCCCGCGCCATTTTCGAGGCCGCGGTCGAGGTCGGCCGCGAACTGGGCAAGACCGTGATCCCCGAGGTCATGATTCCGCTGGTGGTCGGCCGCCAGGAATTCGATCAGATGAAGGCGCTGGTCGACAAGACCGCGGCCGCGGTGCGGGCCGAGAGCGGCGCCAAGGTGACCTATTCCACCGGCACCATGATCGAACTGCCGCGCGCTTGCTTGATGGCGGGCGAGATCGCCGCCGGCGCCGAGTTCTTCTCCTTCGGCACCAACGACCTGACCCAAACCGCCTATGGCCTCAGCCGCGACGATTCCTCGCGCTTCCTGCCCGACTACATCGAGCAGGGGATCTTCGAGGTCGATCCCTTCGTCTCGGTCGACCGCGCCGGGGTCGGCGAGTTGATGCGCATCGCCACCCAGCGCGGCCGCGCCGTTCGCCCCCGCCTCAAGCTCGGCATCTGCGGCGAGCATGGCGGCGATCCGGCCTCGGTCGCGTTCTGCCACCAGCTCGGGCTGGATTACGTCTCGTGTTCGCCCTATCGCGTGCCGATCGCGCGCCTGGCCGCGGCCCAAGCGGCGCTGGCCGATCGTGCCGCCACCAAGCCCAAGTCGCGCCGCGCCAAGTCCAAGCGGAAAGCCAAGCCCAAGACGCGGCGGCGGCGATAGGACATGCCGAAGACCGTTCCTGCCCTGCTGCTTGGCCTTGTCCTGCTGGCGGCCGCGCCGCTGGCCGCGCAGACCGGCCCCACGGGAGCGACCATGACCCCCGCCATCGCCGACGTCGTCAAGGAACTTACGCCCACCGGCAAGATCCGGGTGTCGATCAATCTCGGCAATGTCGTGCTGGCCAAGCAGGACCCGACGACCAAGGAGCTGTCGGGCGTGTCGGTCGATCTGGCGCGCGAACTCGGCCGGCGCCTCGGCGCGCCGATCGAATTGACGCCGTTCCCGGCGGCCGGCCGCGTCTTCGAGGCGGTCAAGGCCGGCACGCTCGATCTGATGTTCCTGGCGATCGAGCCGGTGCGCGCCCAGGAGATTTCCTTCACCCCGCCCTATGTGCTGATCGAGGGCACCTATCTGGTGCTCAAGGACTCGCCCTTCAAATCGGTCGAGGAATTGGACCGCCCCGGCCACCGCATCGCCGTCAACACCGGCTCGGCCTACGATCTGTTTCTTACCCGGACCCTCAAGCAGGCCACCATCCTGCGCGGACCCGACGGCATCGCCATGCTGCTCAAGGACAAGCTCGAGGCCGCGGCCGGGGTCAAGCAGGCGCTGGTCATCCACGCCCGGACCGATGCCTCGGTGCGGGTGATGGCGGGGCGCTTCCAGGTGATCGAGCAGGCCATGGGCACGCCGGCCGGCCGACCGGCGGCGGCGCGGTATCTGCGCGGCTTCATCGAGGAGATGAAGGCCAGCGGCTTCGTCGCCGAGGCCCTCAAGCGCCACAACCAGCCCGACGCCACCATCGCCCCGCCCGCCGCGGGGTGAAGCCCGCGCCGGCCTTGCGTCGCGGGGCCGAAACCCCCGATACTGGCCACGAAGCCCAGGGGAGAACGCCATGGCCCGCTCTTCCGGCACCGGCTCCGCGCCGGACAATGTGACGCTTTACTACTTGCCGCTCGGATCGTTGGAGACCTTCATTTCGCCCGATCTGCGCGGCCTCAACGTCGCCGATACGGATTTGCGGCAGGCCTTCGAGCGCTTGAGCGACGTGGTATCGGATCTGGTCGAGGCGACCTACGGCATTGCCGCCAAGTATCGTATCGAACCCGGATTCGACGAGTTTCGCCGGTCGATCGCCAAGGAAGGCGAAACCGAACTGCATGCGGTGAAAGTCAACGAGCGTTTGGCGGCGTGACCGGCCGCGACACACCGACCGAATATGCCAGCTATGACGAATTGATTCGCTGGTTGCAGTTAAGAAGGTGCGTCAGGGTCGAAGTGTCGAGCGGACGCGAAATCTGGAAGACGCCGAAGGGCGATCCTTTCAACCTTCCGCCGATCGCCAACCGCACGCAAAGCGGCGCGCCGCTGGTCGACAAGTATCAAGGGACATTCTGCCGCCAGCACGTCATCGGCCTGATGAGCGGCAAGCGCGACTACCCGCCGCCGAAGGGCAAGGTGCTGGCGGTCAAGCGCAAGGACGAAAGCTGAAACGGCGCCCGCGCGCCCCTGGTGCCCCAAGCCGGACTTGAACCAGCACGGTGTCTCCACCAACAGATTTTGAGTCTGCCGCGTCTACCATTCCGCCATTGGGGCACGGGGTGCGCGCGGGCTGGCGAGAATAGAGCCGCGCGCGCCCGGGTCAAGGGCGATTGCCCCTGGCCCGGCCGCCTGCTATAGGGCGCCTCCCTTCCCGCCACCGTCCGGATTTCCATGCTGCGCGCGCTTTACGACTGGGTGATGGCCTTGGCCGCCCACCGCCATGCCGAGCGCTGGCTGGCGCTGATCTCCTTCGCCGAAAGCTCGTTCTTCCCGATCCCGCCCGACGTCATGCTGTTGCCGATGGTGCTGGCGCGGCGCGAGCGCGCCTTCCGCATCGCCGCGATCTGCACCGTAGCCTCGGTGCTGGGCGGCCTGTTCGGCTACGCCATCGGCGCGCTGTTGCTGGACACCATCGGCATGGCGATCCTCAAGGCCTACGGCCTGGTCCAGGGCTACGAGGCCTACGTCAAGGCCTTCGAGGAATGGGGCCTCTGGATCATCCTGATCAAGGGCCTGACGCCGATCCCCTACAAGGTGGTGACCATCGCCTCGGGCGCGGCCAAGTTCGATCTGATGGTGTTCGTCGTCGCCTCGGTGGCGACGCGGGGCGCGCGCTTCTTCCTGGTGGCGGCGCTGCTGTGGCGCTTCGGCCCGCCGATCAAGGCCTTCATCGAGCGTTATTTGACCCTGCTGACGACGCTGTTCGCCGTCGCGTTGATCGGCGGTTTCGTGGCGATCAAATATCTGATTTGATGGCGGCCATGCCGTCGGACCGCCAAATCGCGCTGGGCTTGGCCGCGGCCAGCGCCGGGCTGCTGCTGGGCGCGTTCGGCTTCGAATATTTCGCCGACCTGCCGCCCTGCCCCTTGTGCATCGGCCAGCGCTGGGCCCATGCCGCCGCCATCGCCGCCGGCCTGATCGCGGCCGCGATCCTGCCGCGGCGGCGCGGCACGATCTTCCTGGCGCTGGCGGCCGTGTTCGTAGTCAGCGCCGGATTGGCGCTGCACCATGTCGGCGTCGAACAGGGTTGGTGGCAGGGGTTTTCCGCCTGCACAGCCGCCGGCACGCTGGGCGCAGGCTCGGTCGCCGATCTGCGGGCGCGGCTGATGGCGGCGCCGGTGGTGCGCTGCGACGAGGTGCCCTGGGCCTTGTTCGGGATTTCGCTGGCGGGATGGAACCTGCTGGCCTCGCTCGGGCTGGCGGGCATCGCGCTGGCCGCGCTAAGGTGGGGGCGATGACGCGCCGCAAGCTGCCGGGCGACCCCGCCCCCGATACCGCCGCCATGATCCGGGTCGATCAAGCCGGCGAATTCGGCGCGGTGCGCATCTATGCCGGCCAGTTGGCGGTGCTGGGCCGGCGCCGCGGCAAGAGCGTCGACGCCATCCGCCGCATGGCGGCGCAGGAGGCGGAGCACCGCGCCTATTTCGATGCGCTGGTGGCCGAG
>VGDZ01000121.1 GCA_016869515.1 Alphaproteobacteria bacterium
GGCTGCCGCTTTCGGCGCGGGCCGAGCCGCGCGCGCCGGGTTGGGAGTGGCGTGGCGCCGCGCTGGGCGGCGAGGCGCGGATCGTGCTGCGCCATGCCGACCTGGCCCAGGCACGGGCCGCGGTCGAGGCCTGTGTCGCCGAATTGGAGCGCTTGGAAAACCAATTCAGCCTGTTCCGGCCGCATTCGGCGATCTGCCGCTTGAACCGGGACGGAGTGCTGGAGCGGCCTTCACTCGACTTCCGTCGCCTGGTCGAAGAGTCCTTGCGCTTGGCCGATGCCACCCAAGGCCGCTTCGATCCCACCGTGCAGCCGGTATGGGATGTGCATGCCCGAAGCTTTGCCCATGACGGGTTGCCGCCCCATCCGAAAGCGCTGGAGCGGGCGCTGCGATCGGTGGATTGGCGCGCGGTCGAGATCGGGCCGCGGCGCGCGGCTTTCGCCCGGCCAGGCATGGCGTTGACCCTGAACGGCATCGCCCAGGGCGCCATCACCGATCGGCTGCGCGATCTTCTGGCCGATGCCGGCTTCGATCGCGTGCTGGTCGATGCCGGCGAACTGCGCGGGCTGGGCGGGCCCTGGCGCGTGGCGCTGGATCATCCCGACGGCGCACCGCGCCAAGTCGAGCTTCACGACCGCGCCGTCGCGACCTCGAGCGGCGCGCGCACGCGCTTCGATGCCGCGGGACGGTTCAACCATATCCTCGATCCGCGCAGCGGGCGTTCGCCCGATCCCGGCCGCGGCGTCAGCGTGCTGGCGCCGCGCGCCGCCCAGGCCGATGGCTGGGCGACGGCGCTGGCGATCGACCCGAACCTCGCGCGACCCGTGGCGGTCGAGGCGATCGTCAGCCAGGCCTGACTTGTCGCGGCGGACAAAGCCGCGCACCATCGCGGCATGATCGAATCGCTGCTGGCGACGTGTCGCACCGCGATCGCGGGTGTGGGCGGGGAGGCAAGCGCGGTCGCGTTGGTCTTGGGCCTGGCCGGGCTGACCGGCGGCTTCAGCCACTGCGCCTTGATGTGCGGGCCGTTCGTCTTGGCGCAGGTGCCGCGCGCTGCGCTCGGTCCGACGCTGCGGCGCCTCGGTGCGGCGACGCTGTGGCCCTATCATCTCGGCCGCGGCACGACCTATGTCGCACTGGCGGCGCTGGCGGCGGCGTTGGTCGATCTGCCCTGGCTGCGCCAGGCAGCGCCTTGGTTGCTGGCAGCGGCGGGGGCGGCGTTTCTGTTGCGCGCAGGCGAGTCGCTGGGATGGCATGGGTTGGGCGTCGACATTGGCGGCAGTGGGCTGGCGCGGCTGGCGGGGGTGGTCGCCGGCAATCGGTTTCTGTTCGGTCTGGTGTTGGGGCTGCTGCCCTGCGGTCTGGTCTATGGTGCGCTGTTGGCCGCGGCCGGATTGGGTTCGCCAACCGAGGCCGCGCTGGCGATGGCGGCGTTCGTCCTCGGCACGGTTCCAGGCCTGGTGCTGGTCGGCTACGCCGGCATCGCGCTCGAGCGGCGTTATCCCCGAGCCGCAAGGACGGCGCAAACCGGGCTATGGGCGATCAGCGGAGTGGCTCTGCTGGCGATCGCCTATTCGATCATGTCCTTGTAGGCGTACCAACTGGCGTGCGCGATCAGTGGCATCACCACCGCCAGGCCAAGGAAAAACGGCACCAGCGCGAAGCCGGTGAACATCACGATCAGCACCGCCCACAGCGCCAGCGGCCGCAGGTTGACCTGCACCGCCCTCAGGCTGGCGGCGATCGCGGTCAGCGCCGAGACGTCGCGGTCGATCAGCATCGGGATCGAGACCACGGCGATGGCGAATGTCGCCGCTGCCAGGATCGCGCCGCTGGCCGCGCCGACGAACAGAAAGGCCAGGCTCTGGCGCGAAAACAGCACCGTCTCAAGCAAATGCGCGATCGTCGGCGCCGGCGCCACATCGACGAAGAACAGCGCATACAGCAGCGTCGCCAGCCGGAACCAAGCCAGATGGATCAACAGCAGGATCGCCGCCAGCCAGCCGATCTGCATGCCGTTGCGCCGCCAGGCGCCGAGGCTTTGGACGAGGGTCGGGGCCTCGCCCGCGGCCAATCGGCGGCTGACGTCGTAAAGCCCGGTGGCCAGGATCGGCGCCACCAGAAAGAAACCCGCGGTCAGCGGCAGGATGAAATAGAAGGCGTCGTAGACCAACAGCACCAAGGTCAACAGCCAGCTCAACCCGACCAAAGCCGCGCCATAGGCCAGGCTGACCGTCCGGGCTTGCTGCAAATCCTGCCAACCCGCGGCCAGCCAAGCCCAAGGTCGATCGATCGCCACCGGCCTGACCGCGATGCGCACGTCACCGCCGGCTTGAGTCGATGGATTCAAGCCTGCCTCCCTTAGCCTCTTATATACCAGACACATGCCATGAACCGGCAAGACAGGACTTGATCCAAATCAAAGAACCATCCCCTGGCCCGACATAATTTCGTGGCGTGCAGCAGGAGATGCGCTCATGACCTTGGCCACCGCCAGCCGAGACGGCTCGCCCTATATCGACGACGTCGTCCGCGCCTTCGTCATTGCCACGATTTTCTGGGGGGTGGTGGCATTTCTGGCTGGCACGTTCATCGCCCTGCAATTGGCCTTTCCGGTGCTCAACCTCGGCCTGGAATGGACCACGTTCGGGCGGCTCAGGCCGTTGCACACCTCGGCCGCGATCTTCGCCTTCGGCGGCTCGGGCCTGATCGGCAGTTCTCTGTTCATCGTCCAGCGCACCTGCCGGGCGTCGCTGTTCGGAGGCCGGCCGGTCGGCTGGTTCATCTTCTGGGGCTATCAGTTCTTCATCGTCATCGCCGCGCTGGGCTATGTGCTGGGCATCACCCAAAGCAAGGAATACGCCGAACCCGAATGGTATGCCGATCTGTGGTTGACGGTGGTGTGGGTGGTCTATCTGGTGGCCTTCCTCGGCACGCTGATCAAGCGCGAGGAGCCGCATATCTATGTCGCCAACTGGTTCCTGCTGGCGTTCATCGTCACCGTCGCCATGCTGCACCTGGTCAACAACGCCTTCGTGCCGGTGTCGTTCTTCGGCGCCAAGAGCTACGTCGTCTGGAGCGGCGTGCGCGACGCCATGATCCAATGGTGGTACGCCCACAACGCGGTCGGCTTTTTCCTCACCGCCGGCTTCCTCGGCATGATGTACTACTTCATTCCCAAGCGCGCCCAGCGGCCGGTCTATTCGTACCGGCTGTCGATCGTGCATTTCTGGTCGCTGATCTTCCTCTACATCTGGGCCGGGCCGCACCATCTGCACTACACCGCGCTGCCGGATTGGGCGCAGACCCTGGGCATGACCTTCTCGGTCATGCTGTGGATGCCGTCCTGGGGCGGCATGATCAACGGGCTGATGACGCTGTCGGGGGCGTGGGACCGCCTGCGCACCGATCCCGGCCTGCGCTTCTCGGTCACCGCGGTCGGCTTCTACGGCATGTCGACCTTCGAGGGGCCGGTGATGTCGATCAAGGCGGTCAACGCGCTGTCGCATTACACCGACTGGACCGTCGGCCACGTCCATTCCGGCGCGTTGGGTTGGGTGGCGTTCATCATCTTCGGCACGCTCTATTACCTGGTGCCGGTGCTGTGGAAGCGCGAGCGGGTCTATTCCGAACGCCTGATCGGCTGGCACTACTGGATCGCCACCGCCGGCATCGTGCTTTACATCACCGCGATGTGGGTGTCCGGCATCATGCAGGGGCTGATGTGGCGGGCCTACGACGAACTCGGCTTCCTGCAATACGCCTTCGTCGAGACCGTGGCGGCGATGTTCCCCTACTACGTCATCCGCGCCATGGGCGGCGTGCTGTTCGTGATCGGCGCGCTGATCATGACCTACAATCTGTGGAAGACCATGCGCGGCGAGCTGCGCCGGGAGGCGGCGATCCCCGATTACCGCCCCGGCGCGGCGCTGGCTCGCTAGGGAGGGACGCGTCATGGCCTTCAAGCACACCCAGCTCGAGACCAACTCGATCCTGCTCTTGGTCGCCATCCTGGTGACGGTGGCGATCGGCGGCTTGGTGCAGATCGTGCCGCTGTTCACCATCGAAACCACGATCGAACGGGTCAAGGGCGTGCGACCCTACTCGCCGCTGGAACTGATCGGGCGCAACATCTACGTCCGCGAGGGCTGCTACAACTGCCATTCGCAGCAGATCCGGCCGTTCCGCGACGAGGTCGAGCGCTACGGCCACTACTCGATCGCGGCCGAAAGCATGTACGACCACCCCTTCCAATGGGGCTCGAAGCGCACCGGGCCGGACCTGGCCCGGGTCGGCGGCAAGTATTCGAACGACTGGCACGTGACGCATCTGATCGATCCGCGCGCGGTGGTGCCGGAATCGAACATGCCGTCCTATCCCTTCCTGGCCAGGCGCGATTTGCGCACGGGCGACATCGCCGACCATCTGCGCGCGCTGCGCCTGGCCGGCGTGCCCTACAGCCAGGAGATGATCGACAACGCGCTGGCGGATCTGCGCGCCCAGGCCGACCCCGAGGCCGATAGTGACGGCGTCAAGGCGCGCTATCCCAAGGCGGTGATCGGCGATTTCGACGGCGATCCCGCCCGGCTGACCGAGATGGATGCGCTGGTGGCGTATCTGCAGATGCTGGGCACGCTGGTGCGCTTCGGCGACTACACCCTCGACGATCTGCGGCAATAGGAGCGGACGATGGAATCCATCTATCCCCTGCTCAAGGGCATCGGCACGGCGATCATGATGCTGGGTTTCCTGATCGCGGTCGGCTACGCGCTGTGGCCGTCGAATCGCGAGCGCTTCGAGCGCGACGCCCGCATTCCCTTCTCCGAGGACCGCTGAGGACCGCGCCATGCCGACCAAGATCGAAAAGGACGCCGTCACCGGCACCGACACCACCGGCCACGAATGGGACGGCATCAAGGAATTGAACACGCCGCTGCCCAAATGGTGGCTTTACATCCTTTACGCCACGGTGATCTGGGGCGTCGGCTACATGATCGCCTATCCAGCCTGGCCGGGCCTGCGTTCGCACACCGACGGCCTGCTCGGCTACAACAGCCGCGCCGACCTGGCCGAGACCATGGCCATGCACGAGAAGCGCCGGGCGCCTAGGCTGGACCGCATCCGCGCCGCCAGCCTGGAGGATATCCGCGGCAATGCCGATCTGCTGCGCTTCGCCATCGCCGGCGGGCGCGTCGCCTTCGCCGAGAACTGCGCCGGCTGCCACGGCGCCGGCGGCGCGGGCGCCAAGGGCTTCCCCAATTTGGCCGACGACGATTGGCTGTGGGGCGGCACCCTGGCCGAGATCCAGGCCACCATCCAGCACGGCGTGCGCACCGGCGACGACAAGGCGCGGGCATCGCAGATGCCGCGCTTCGGCGCCGACGGCCTGCTCAAGCCGGGCGAGATCGCCGATCTGGCCGAATACGTGCTGGCGCTGTCGGGCCAGGCCCACGATGCCGACGCGGCCAAGCGGGCGCAGGGCGGCTATGCCGATCAATGCGCCAGCTGCCACGGCGACAAGGGCCAGGGCAATCGCGAGGTCGGCGCGCCGCGCCTGGACGACCGCATCTGGCTCTATGGCGGCGACCGCGCCGCGATCGCGCGCTCGATCGCGGAGGCGCGCGGCGGGGTGATGCCGGGCTGGACCGAACGCCTGGACGCGGCCACGCTCAAGATGCTGGCGGTCTATGTTCACGCGCTCGGCGGCGGACTCTAGCCCGGGCGCGGTGGTGAACCAGTCCGCGGTCGAGCCTCGCGACGAGGCGGTCTCGACGCGCGTCCAGCGCGCGGCGCTGCCGCTCTATGTCGGGCGGATCAAGGTCCATCCCAAGCGCGTCTCGGGGCCCTATCGCGGCGTCAAATGGCTGCTGCTGGCGGTCTGTCTCGGCGTCTACTATCTGCTGCCCTGGCTACGGTGGGATCGCGGCGAGCGTTTGCCAGACCAGGCGGTGATGATCGATCTCGACGGCCGGCGGGCCTACTTCTTCTTCATCGAGATCTGGCCGCAGGAGGTCTACTACATCACCGGCCTGTTGATCCTGGCGGCGTTCGGCTTGTTCCTGGCGACGGCGCTGTTCGGACGGCTGTGGTGCGGCTATGCCTGTCCGCAGACGGTGTGGACCGATTTGTTCATGGCGGTCGAGCGCCTGATCGAAGGCGATCGCGCCGCCCGCATCCGGCTCGACAAGGAGTCTCCCGGCGCGGCCAAGCTGGCCAAGCGCGCGGCCAAGCACGCGGCCTGGCTGGCGATCGCCGCCATGACCGGCGGCGCCTGGGTGATGTATTTCGGCGACGCGCCGACCATGCTGGCGGCGCTGTTCAAGGGCGAGGCCTCGGTCGAGGCCTATGTCTTCGTCGGCCTGTTCACCGCCACGACCTATCTGCTGGCCGGCTGGGCGCGCGAGCAGCTTTGCACCTATATGTGTCCCTGGCCGCGCTTCCAGGCGGCGATGCAGGACGAGCACAGCCTGACGGTCAGCTATCGCGCTTGGCGCGGCGAGCCGCGCGGCGCGCACAAGGCCGGCACTTCGTGGGAGGGTCGCGGCGACTGCGTCGATTGCAAGCAATGCATCGCCGCCTGCCCGACCGGGATCGATATCCGCGACGGCCAGCAACTGGAATGCATCGGTTGCGGGCTGTGCATCGACGCCTGCGACGAAATCATGGCCAAAGTCGGCCGGCCGCGCGGGCTGGTGGCGTTCGATACCTTGGCCGCGCTGGCGGCGCGCGCCCAAGGACGCAAATACCGCCTGCCCCTGGTGCGGGCGCGCACCGCGCTCTATGCCGGGCTGGTGCTGGCGACGATGGCGGCGATGGGCGTGGCGCTGGCGCTGCGCTCGGAGGCCGAACTCAACGTGCTGCGCGATCGCACGCCCCTGTTCGTCACCCTCAGCGACGGCGGCGTGCGCAACGGCTACACCCTCAAGGTGATCAACAAGACCCAGGCCGATCGGACCTATCGCCTCGAACTGTCCGGGCTGCCCGGGGCGCGGATGAGCGTGGTCGGCGGCGAGGATGCCCCGGCCGACCGGCCGGTCTCGGTCGGCGCGCGGCTCGACAGCGTCGAGAGCGTGCGCGTCTTCGTCACCTTGCCGGGCGAGCGCTTGGCCGGCGAGTCGGCCAGCGTGCGTTTCGCGCTGCGCGATGTGCGCGGCCGTCAGGTCGCCGCGCACGACTCGGTATTCCTCGGTCCGAGGCCGCGCCCATGAACCGCGGCCGCTGGATTCCTTGGGCTTTCGTCGCCGGCTTCGGCGTGGTGATCGCCGTCAACGGCGTGATGGTATGGCAGGCGATCAGCACCTTCGGCGGCATTTCTGTCACCGACGCCTATGGCCGCGGCCTGGCCTATAACCGCGTCATCGAAGCGGTCGAGGCCGACGAGGCCGCCGGGCTGGCGTTGCATGCGCGCTTTGCCTCGGGCGGGATCGAACTGACCTTGCCGGCGGAGACCAGCCTGATCAGCGCCCGGCTGGTGCGGCCGGTGGGCCAGCGCATCGCGCTCGATCTCGATTTCCGAGCGCTCGGCACCGGCCGCCATCGTGCCGAGATCGTTCCGCCCTTGCCCGGGCAATGGGAATTGCAGGTCCGCGCCCGGCACGACGGACGCGTCGTGCGCCTGGCCGAGCGGGTGATGGCGCCGTGAGCTTGGTCGACGTCTTGCCGAGGCCGGTGGCGCTGACCGCGTCCTGCCGGCATTGCGGCGGCGCGACCGCTTCCGGCGCGGCGTACTGCTGTGCGGGTTGCCGCGGTGCCCATGACCTGATCGCGGGGTTGGGGCTGGCACGGTTCTACGATCTGCCGGGCGGGCGCGGCAGCCGCCCGGAACCGCAGCCGGCGGAATCTCTGGCTGCCCATGTTCGGGCGCTGGACGACGGCACAAAGACGCTGGACGCCGTGATCGACGGCCTGGTCTGTCCGTCTTGCGTCTGGCTGATCGAAAGCGCGCTCGGCCGGCGGCCGGAAGTGGTGTCGGCGCGGGTCAACCTGACCACCGGCCGGTTGTCCTTGCGTTGCAAGGGCGACGTCGATGCCGTGCTCGGCCTGTTGCCGAGGCTGGGCTATCGGCTGCGCGCGCTGGACGAGGATGCGGCAGCCTCGGCGGGCGATGCCGAGGATCGCAAGCTGTTGCGCGCTCTGGCGGTGGCCGGTTTCGCCGCCGGCAACATCATGCTGCTGTCGGTCTCGGTATGGTCGGGCGCGGGCGAGATGGGCGCGGCGACGCGCGATCTGCTGCATTGGCTGTCGGCGCTGATCGCCCTGCCGGCGATCGCCTATGCCGGCCAGCCTTTTTTCGGCTCGGCCTTGGCGGCGTTGCGCGCCGGCCGCGCCAACATGGACGTGCCGATCTCGATCGGCGTGACGCTGGCGGCGGCGATCAGCCTGGCCGAGACGCTGCAATCGCGGCCGCACGCCTATTTCGATTCCGCGGTCACGCTGCTGTTCTTCCTGCTGATCGGGCGCTATCTCGACCGCCGCGCGCGCGGCCGGGCGCGCGACGCCGCCACCCGGCTGGCGGCGCTGGAGGC
>VGDZ01000122.1 GCA_016869515.1 Alphaproteobacteria bacterium
GGGGCGGCGCCGGCGGCGGGCGCGGCACCCGGGGTCGCGCCCGGCACGGCGGCGGCGCCTTCGGCCGGGACTTCGCCTTCGGCCGGGACGGCGGCGGCGGCGGTCGGCGCGACGACCTCTTCCTTCAGCGGCGCCACCACCGACGCCACGGTGAAGTTGCGGGCGATCACCGGCTTGACGCCCTCGGGCAGCTTGACCGAGCCGATATGCACCGAATCGCCGATGTCGAGATTGGCCAGCGAGACGACGATGCGCTCGGGAATCGCGGTCGCGGTGCAGATCATCTCGATCTCGTGGCGGACGACGTTGAGCACGCCGCCGCGCTTGAGGCCGGGCGAGTCCTCCTGATCGACGAACTGCACCGGCACCGGCACGCGCACCTTGCTGTCCTTGGTCAGCCGCAGGAAGTCGACATGCAGCAGCCGGTCGGTGACCGGGTGCAGCTGCACCTCGCGCGGCAGCACGCGCAGCTTCTTGCCGCCGATGTCGAGGTCCAGCAGCCGGGCGGTGAAGCGGCCGCGGCGGAAGGTCCGCCACAGCACCTCGGCATCGAGCGTCAGCGACTGCGGCGGCTCGGCGCCGCCATAGAGCACCGCCGGCGTACGGCCGCCGCGGCGATTGGCGCGGGCGGCGCCGCGGCCGAGCGCGTCGCGGGCTTCGGCCGCGAGCGAGGGGATCTGGGATTCGGACATGACGCTACTCCTTCCGGCGGATCGCCAGGGATCCGCTCAATCGAACAGGCTGGAAACCGAGCGCTCTTCGCTGATGCGACGCAGCGCCTCGGCGATCAGAGGGGCGATGGTGATGCGGCGGATATTGCGCGCCACCCGCACCGCCTCGGTGGCGAGAATGGAATCGGTCGTGACCAGCTCGGTCAGCGCCGAATTGGTCACCCGCGCCACGGCGTCGCCCGACAGCACGCCGTGGCTGACATAGGCCGACACCGTCTTGGCGCCCTGGGCCTTGAGCGCGGCGGCGGCGTTGCACAGCGTGCCGGCGGAATCGACGATGTCGTCGACCAGGATGCAGCGCCGGCCGTCGACGTCGCCGATGATGTGCATGACCTCGGACACGCCGGCGCGCTCGCGCCGCTTGTCGACGATGGCCAGTTCGGCGTTGATGCGCTTGGCCACGGCGCGGGCGCGGACCACGCCGCCGACGTCGGGCGAGACCACGGTCAGGTCGTTGGCCTCGCCGAAGGCGTTGCGGATGTCGGTCACCATCTCGGGCGCGGCGAACAGATTGTCGGTCGGAATGTCGAAGAAGCCCTGGATCTGGCCGGCGTGCAGGTCCAGCGTCAGCACCCGGTCGGCGCCGGCGCGGTCGATCAGGTTGGCCACCAGCTTGGCCGAGATCGGCGTGCGCGGCCCGGCCTTGCGGTCCTGGCGGGCATAGCCGAAATAGGGCATCACCGCGGTGATGCGCCGGGCCGAGGCGCGGCGCAGCGCGTCGATGCAGATCAGCAGCTCCATCAGGTTGTCGTTGGCCGGGAAGCTGGTCGACTGCACCACGAACACGTCCTCGCCGCGCACGTTTTCGTGCACCTCGACGAACACTTCCATGTCCGAGAAGCGCCGCACCGACGCCCGGGTCAGCGGCGTCTTGAGATAGGCGGCGATGGCCTCGGCCAGCGGCCGATTGGAATTGCCGGCGATCAGTTTCATCCACGGCTTCCGCGGCCATGCGGCCGGCGGCTCCGGTTCGGGTGAAAACAGGCGCGCGAACGGGCTTTCCCCCTTCGCGCGCCGGGCTTTTAACCGCCGCCGCGCGGGCTGTCAATCGCCGCCGGCCGGGTGCGTTCGGCGATCAGCGCGGCGCCGATCACCAGCACCGCCCCGACCAGGGTCCAGGCGATCGGCAGCGTGCCCCAGAAGGCATAGTCGAAGCCCAGCGCCCACAGCATGGCGGTGTATTCCAGCGGCACCAGCCGCGCCACCTCGGCGCGCTTGAAGGCCTCGACGACGCAATAGCCGCCGACGGTGGCGAACAAGGACATCGCCGTCAGCAGCAGCCAGCCGGCCGGGTCGGGATCGACCCAGCGCCCCGGCATCAGCGGCAGCATGACGACGATGCTGACCAGGGAGGAATAGAACAACAGCGCGGTGTTGGACTCGGTGCGGCCGAGCCGGCGCACCGCCACCACATTGGCCGCCCACAGCACCGAGCCCGCCGCGGCCGCGGCCAGGCCCAGCGGCCGCGCGCCGCTCAGATCGGGCGCGGCCATGGTGGCGACCCCGGCGAAACCCAACAAGATGGCGCCGAGAATGCGCGGCGACAGCGCCTCGCCCAGGAAAAATCGCGCCAACACCGCCGAGATCAGGGGCGAGGTGTAGGAGACGACATAGGCCTCGGCCAGCGGCAGGACGGAAAAGCTGTAGGTGATCAGGACAAAGGCGCCGGTGATCAGCCCGCCACGCAAGAGATGAAAGCCGAGATGCGCCGTCCGCAGCGTAGCGAAACCCGAGGCCGCCGCGATCGCCAGCAGCGGCCCGAGCGAGATCGCCGCCTTGATCAACAGGATCTGGTATGGCCCATGGACTTCGGTCAGGGCCTTGATCATGGCATCGGTGCTGGCGAAGATCGCCAGCGCCAGCAGCATCAGCACCGGCCCGCTCATCGCCCGCCCAGGCTTTGCAGGATTTCGATCACGCCCTCGGCCCCGGCCTCGGCCGCCAGCGCCGCCACCGCCCCCCAGCGCCCGTCCAGGCTGCCGCGCGGCACCAGGTTGGATTGCTTGGCGGCGCCCAGTTCGGCGCCGGCGGCGTCGCGCAGCACCCAGTCGATCTCGACCCGCTGATCGTCGGCGCCGGCCGGCGTCATCGCCACCGCCGCACGCAGCACCGGCGCGCCCGGGCGCGGGCCGGCATGCACCTCGACCCCGAGCGCGGTCAGCGCCCGGCGCATGGCTTCCGCCAACGCCGTGTCGCCATCCCCGGGCGCGCCCGAACCCGGCGCGACGCTCAGCGCCGGCAGGCGCGCGCCGAGACTGCTCTCGGTGGCGGCGATCAAGTCCAACAGCGCGCCGATGGCGGCACGATCGACCTCGGCCGCCAGCCGACGCTCGCCCCGGTTCAAGCCCCGCGGATCGACCAGCCGCCACAGCACGCCGCCCCCCTCGCCCAGGCCCTGCAACAGCCAGGCCTGGCGATGCACCGCGCGCGAGGAGGCGGCGACGTCCTCGGCCCGCAGCGCATCGGCCATGGCATCGGCCAGGCGCTGGCCGCGATTGCCGGGCAGGCCCGCCACCGGCGGCACGATCAGCCCGGCACGCGGGCCGCGATCGTGCAGCGATCCGGTCTCGGCCGGCTTGGCGTCGGGACGAAAGGGCTGCGGCACGGGCTGGCAGGCGGCAATCGCCAGCGACGCCGCCGCCAGCAAGCTAGAACAGCGCCACACAGCTGACCGCCATGCCGATGAAGAACAGCGCCGCGAACCACACCAGATAGGGCATGGCGGCTCAGCCCGGCGCCAGCGCGCGCCGCGCCTCGGCCAGCCACAGCGCCAGGCCGAAGCCGACGATGGTCAGGCCGGAGACGCGATTGATCCAAAGCACCGCGCTTTCGGGCAAACGGCGGCGGATCAGCGCGACACTGCCGGCCAGCATCAGCCACCACAGCGCCGAACCCAGGAACACGCCGCCGACCATGGCGGCGGCGGAGACGAATCCGCCGGCGGCGATCAGGCCGAATCCCGCGAACACGGCGGCGAAGGACAGGATGGTGGCGGGATTGGTCAGGGTCAGGCCGAAGGTGCCGGCGAAGGCGCGCAAGCGACTGCCGCCGCCGGCCTCGGCCGCGGCCGCCGGATTCGGCGCGCGCAGGATGCGAAGCCCCAGCCACAACAGCACCGCGCCGCCGATCCAGCCCAGCGGCTGGCGCCAGGCGACCAGCGCCTCGCCAACGGCGGTCAAACCGAAGGCGGCGACGGCGCCATAGCAGGCATCGGCCGCCGCCGCGCCCAGGCCGGTGGCGAAGCCCATCGCCATGCCGTCCGCCAGGCTGCGGCGGATGCACAGCAGCCCGATCGGTCCCACCGGCGCGGCGATGGCGAAGCCGATCGCGCCGCCGGTCAGCAGGGCATCGAGCGGGGTCATGGCGGCGGCTATGTAGCACGCGACCGGCACGCTCTCTATAGTGCGCGGCCATGAAGCTCGAAGGATTGACGGTCGTCGACCTGACGCAATTCCTGCCCGGGCCGGTGTTGACGCTGATGATGGCCGATCACGGCGCGCGGGTGATCAAGCTGGAAACTCCGGGCGGCAGCGAACCGACCCGCGGCTTTCCGCCCAAGCAGGGACCGCATGCCGAATATTTCCGCCACACCCAGCGCGGCAAGCTCGGCCTGACGCTGGATCTCAAGCAGGCCGAGGCGCGCGAGGCATTCCTGCGGCTGTGCGAACGCGCCGACGTGGTGGTGGAATCTTTCCGCCCCGGCACGGTCGACCGGCTGGGCATCGGCCCCGATGCCGCGCGGGCGCGCAATCCGCGGCTGGTCTATTGCTCGCTTTCGGCCTTCGGCCAGTCGGGACCGTGGCGCGACCGCGTCGCCCACGACCTGGCGGTCGAGGCGATGAGCGGCTTCCTGCCCTTCGGTCGCGATTCATCGGGCAAGCCCAACCTGCCGCAAATGGTGGCTTCCGACATCGCCGCCTCGCTGACCGCGCTGGCCGGGATCATGATGGCGCTCTATCGCCGCGAACGCACCGGCCGGGGCGACCGGCTGGACATCGCCATGTACGATTCGACCATGGCCTGGGCGGTCAACGTCGCCGGCTCGGTGTTCGTCGAGGGCCGACCGACCGATCCGGCGCGCCACCGCACCCTGGGCGGCCACGCCTTCTACAACGTCTATGCCTGCAAGGACGGCCGGCATGTCGCGCTCGGCGGCTCCGAGCACAAATTCGTCGAGAACCTGCTGCGCGCGCTCGGCCGTCCGGACCTGATCCCGACCGCGCTGAAGCTGCCGGGACCCGAGCAGCAGCCGGTCAAGGATTTCCTGACCGCGACCTTCGCCGGCCGCAGCCGCGCCGAATGGATCGAATGGTTCCAGGACAAGGACGTCGCCTTCGCCCCGGTCCTGGACATGAAAGAGGCGCTGGAACACGAACTGGCGCAAGCCCGCGGCATGGTGTTCGGCGACGAAGAGGGAAGGCAATGGCTGGGGACGCCGATCAAATTCGCGGACGAGCCCGGGAAGCCCGCGACCCAGCCGCCCGAACCCGGCCAGCACACCAAGGCGATCCTGGCCGAACTCGGCTATTCCGAATCCCAGATCGCGGCGCTGGCGGCTAAAGCCGCGATCTGATCTCGCGCCATTGCGCCGCCAGCTCGTCGCGGAATTGCGGCGCGGCGATGGCGATCAGGCGCTCGGCGCGCGCTTCCAGCGATGCGCCCGCGAGGCGCGCCACGCCGTGTTCGGTCGCCACCAGATCGACGTCGACCCGGGCGCCCGAGACGACCGCGCCCGGTTCGTGGCGGGCGACGATGCGGCTGGCCTTGCCGCCCGCGGTCGCGGGCAGCGCCACGATCGAGCGCCCGCCCGGCGCCAGCCGCGCGCCGCGCTGGAAATCGGCGAAGCCGCCGATGCCGCTGGCCTGGCGGCCGCGCAGGCTTTCCGACACCACCTGGCCGAACAAATCGACCGCCAGCGCGCCGTTGATCGAGACGAAGCCGGGATTGGCGGCGATGCGGCGCAGATCGTGGGTGACGGCGGTGGTGGCGAAGGTGACGGCCGGCCCCGCGCACCAGTCGTAGAGCGCGCGCGTGCCCAGCGCGACGCCGGTCAGGATCGGCCCGCTCATGGCGCCGGCCAGCGCCAGATCGCGCACCTGGTCGACGATCATGCCGGTGTGCATCGACAGCCGCCGCCGATCGCCCAGCGCCGACAGGATCGCCGCCGGCAACTGGCCGATGCCGATCTGCAAACAGGCGCCGTCCTCGATCAGGCCGGCGACATGGCCGGCGATGGCGCGGGTCTCGGCATTGGCCTTGCCGAATTCGAATTCGGGCAGCGGCCGGTCGGTCTCGATGGCGCAATCGATCCGGGACAGCGGAACCCCCGCCACGCCCCGGGTACGCGGCATGCGGCGGTTGACCTCGGCCAGGACGCGCTTGGCGCGGCCCAGCGCGGCGGGCGCGAAATCGGTGGCGATGCCGAGGCTGCAATTGCCTTCTTCGTCGGGCGGCGCGACCTGGATCAGCGCCAGGTCGAAGGCCTGCGATTCGAAATGGCGGTAGATCGCCGAATAGTTCATCGGCAGGAAATCGATCCGCCCGGCCTCGAAGCTCGGCCGCATCTCGGGAGTGAGGAAGAACGCCTCGGCGCGGGCCTGGGGATGGAAGGCCGCGGGGTCGCGGCGGTTGACCGGCGGCACCAGCGCGCCGGAATAGGTCACGCCGCGGCTGGCCTCGGGCGCCGCCGCCAGCGCCTGCAGGATCGGCGCGGGCTCGCCGGCCAGGCCCTGGACGAACACCCGCATGCCCGGAGCGAGCAGCGAGGCGACCTCGGATGCCGCGACGGTCTTGGGAATGGTCAGAACCGCTTGATCAGCCGGTTGATGTAGTCGCGCTCGAGCTGCGGGCGGCGGATCTCGCCGGCGCGACGGTGCAGCTCGTTGAGGATTTCGCGCGCGCGCTGCAAATCCATGGCGTCGGGAATGCCGACATCGGTGCCGTTCAGCCCGTTATTGCCGGTGACCTGGCGGCCGAGCGGATCGAACGCCTGGTCCATGCGGTCGCGGCTGTTGGGCTGACCCTCGCGGCCGCCGGGATTGAAGGCCTCCATCATCTGCCGGGCGAGCGATTCGGCGCCGAGCCTGAGCTGGTCGAGCGCGTTGCCCTGCGGGCCGACGGCGTCGCCCGGCTGGCCCTGTTCGAGCATGCGGCGGGCATCGTTCATGAAGCGCTCGGCGCGGCCGAGCATGCCCGGGATCTGCGATCCGCCGCGTTCGCCCAGGCGGCGCATGATCTCGCCCAATTGCCGGCGCAGCGCCTCTTGCTCGGCGGCCATGCCCTGGGGATCGAACTCGCCCGGCTGGCCCTGCGATCCCGGCTGGCCGGGCTGGCCGCCGCGCGAACGCTGCTGGCCGCTGCGGAAGGCGCGGTCCATCAGCTGCTGCTGGCGGCGCATGACGTCGCCCAGTTCGCGCAAGCCGCCCCGCATGCCGCGCATGTCGCCCTGGCCCTGCCCCATCTGGCCTTGCTGGCCCTGCTGGCCGCGGCCGGCCTGGCGGGCGGCGCGCATGTTTTCCAGCATCTGGCGCAACTGCGCCAGCAGCTCGCGGGCGGATTGCTTGGCGCCCTGGCGCGCCATCTCGCGCATGCGGTCCAGCATGCGCTGCAGTTCCTCGCCGGTTACGAACTCGCCGTCTTCGGCTTCGCCCTCTTCCTCGTCGCCGTCCTGTTCGTTCATCGCCTGGTCGCGCAGCGCCTCGAGATAGCGCTCCATCGCCTCGCGCAGCTCGGCCATCAGCCGCTCGATTTCCTCGTCGGGGGCGTCGCGCGCCAGCGCCTCGGCCAGCGCGTCCTGGGCCGCGCGCAGCTCGCGCTCGGCCTGGCTGAGCGAGCCGTCCTCGATGCGCAGCGCGGTCTCCCACAGGATCTCCTGCGAATCGGCGATGGCGCGGGGGTCGTCCTCGTTCAACAGCCGGCCGCGGACGACGCGCATGCCGAGATGCGCCACCACGTCGCCGTCGTAGCGCTCGGGCGACTGGGTGAGGAATTCCAGCACCGTCGCCACCTGCTTGCGCTTCTCGGGGTCTTGGGCCAAAAGCCGGCGCTGCTCGATCAGCGCCTTGGCGACGGGATGGTGGAACTGGCGCGCCGGCAGGGTCATCTCGACCTGCTCGGACAGGCCGATCTGGTCGAGATCGTCGCGCGCCTGAAGTTCGATCACCACCTTGAGCCCGGCCCAAGGATGCGGCGTCAGGTCATGGAAGCCGGTGTCCTTGGCGTTCTTGACCCGCGCCCCGGGCAGGGGAAGGGTCAGTTCGATGGTGCCGTCGGCGCCCTGGGTCTCGGGTCGCCAGATCGTGGCCTGCACCGAGGTCACGCCGTAATCGTCCTCGGCGGCGTAATCGAGCCGCAGCACCGAACGATGCGTGGCCGAAGGCGGGCGGGCGAAGCGGATGGCGGGGCGGCGATCGGGCACCAGCGCGAAAGGCCAGGACGCGACTTCCTTTTCGCCCTGGCGGACGACGATGCGCTCGCCGGTTTCGATGGTGGCCTCGATTTGGAAGCTGTCGCCCTCGCCCAGGCGTTCGAACGCGGCCTGGGTCTCGCCGACGCTGAGATTGGGCACGGTCTTGGCGCCGTGCAGCTGGACCAGAAGCTTGGAGCCGAAGGGCACGCGCGGCGGTTCGGCCTGAGGCTGCTGGGCAGCCAGGAACAGGGGCGCGAAGCCGGTATAGGGCGGCGGCGCCACCCAGGCGTCGATCGCCAGCGGCACCGGCGGCGCCTTGACCGCGGCCGGCCATAGCGCGGCCCCCAGCCGGCGCGGCGCGTCCAGT
>VGDZ01000123.1 GCA_016869515.1 Alphaproteobacteria bacterium
GCACCTGCCCCTCGCTCTTGGCGAGTTCCATAGCCCCGGCGGGTTCGGTCGTAGTAGGCTCGGCGCCTCGATCCACTCGTTGATCGCACTGTTCCATAGCCCCGGCGGGTTCGGTCGTAGTAGGCTAGAGGCCCCGCCAAGCTGCTGAAAAGGCAAGCTTGGCGGGGTTTCTTTTGCGCATTCCCAGCGCCGTCAGAACAGCTTGTATTGCGGCGGCGGCACGATGGCGCTGTCCGGCTGGGCGCCAATCCAGCGTTTCATCGACGCCATCTGCCGGTCGGTCAGCCGGAGCGCCATGACATTGCCCCATTTCGGCAACCGCCGCTCGACCCGCTTTTCCTGGGCTTCCAGTTTTTCGCCGCTGCCGCAGAAGCGCATGTAGATCGAGTAGTGCAGGCGCTCGAATCCCTCCTCGACCAGATAATCGTGAAAGCCGGTCGCCGCCTTGCGCTGCTCGTGCGCCAGCACGGGCAGGTCATAGAACACCATCAGCCACATCTGTCGCCAGCCTTCGGGCATCGCGCGCCTCCAATATCCGGGTCGGCAAGGCGATCCGGCCCTTGCCGTCGTCGACGATCCGCGCCAGGGAATCGACCGTCGCCTTGACCGCCGCCCGCGCCCGCAAGGTCTTGCCGGCCATCGCCAGCGGATGCTCGCCCAGGGCCGCAAGCCGCGGCTTCCATTGCGCGGGCGCCAGCGTCGGATCGGCCAGCCGGGCTTCGCGCACCAGCCGGTCGACCAGCGGCCGATAGGGTTCGATCACATCGTCCGCCAGATTGAAGGCATTGCCCGCCGCCATGTGGTGCAGGCCGATGGCGGGATAAAGCCCCGCCGCCACCAGCGCCCGGCAGATCATCGCCCGCAGCACGGCATAGCCCCAATCCAGCGCCGCCACTTCCGTCGAATCGCCGCGGCGGCGGAAGTCCTCGCCGAACAGCGCCGGCCAATAGAACTGCGCCGCCGTCGCCTCGCGATTCTCGGGATCGCCCTTGTCGACATCCTCGGCCAGGCGCCGCAAACGCGCATCGGGCAGCCCGAGATCGGCCACCAGATCGGCCTGGGCCATGATCTTGGCGCAGACCAGATCGCGCCACAGGCGATCCCGCGTGCGTTCGCCCAGCGCTGCCTGCCGGCGCGCGCGTCGCGGATCGAAAATATCGGCCACGCCCAAGGGATGCAGCCAAGCCGCCGGCACATGACGGGCATCGCACACCATCATCGGCACGCCGGCCTCGGCCAATGCCGCCAGCGCGGCACCGCTGACCCCCACCGCCGGCACTTCCAGGATCACCAGATCGAGGTCCTCGATCGGCACATGGGCGTGACCGCCTTCGTGCCGATTGATCCGCAGCCGCCGGCCTTCCAGCGCCAGGGTCGATCCGTGAGTGGCGATCTCGACCGTGGTCATGGCCGGCTAGGATTTGGACGGACCCGGATCGCGTACCCGGCCCAAGACTGAAATGCTGAGCGGCCGGCCCTTGGCTTTGCGGAATGTCTCGGCCCTGAATGGGACTCCATCTCTAGTCTTGACTCCAAGATCGGGGCGCAGTGCGCTGAGCGCCGCGAATGTCGTGACCACCCGCAACGGCCAGAAATAGATTCGGCCGTCGCCCACCATCACCTTGAGATAGCCGTATTCGACCTTGCCGCCGCGTTCCCAGGCCACGGGGTCGCCTCGGCGCAGCACCGCGACCAAATTGGGATCGTCGGTCTTGGGCGGCGGCACCGACTTGGCCTCGAAGCGGCTGATCACCACCGCCTTCCATTTCTTGCCGTCGCGCCGGATTTCCAGCCAGGCATTGGCATTGGTGTCGACCGCCGGGCGGCTGGCATCGCGCGCCTTCTTGCCGCCGCGCGGGATCGTCGTGACGTCCTCCTTGGTCCGCGGCTTGGCGTCACGGAAACACTTGATCTCGCCGATGCCGCGCGGTCCCCAATGCGGATCGGCCGCGGCCTTGATCGCGGCCTCGGCCAGGCATTTCGCGCCCTCGCGATGCCGCGCCAGCACTTTGCGGAAGCGATCGCGGAAGCCGTCGGAGACGAAGCTTTCCAATTGCGCCTCGACCGCGGCGTCGTCGACGAACTTGCCCAGGGGCTTGAACAGTTCGCCGACGCCGATGCGCCGGGTGAGGCGGACCAGTTGCTTGCCGGCCGCGTCCTTACCCGCGTCTTCGATTCCGTAAAGCGTCTCGTTGTGCAGCGCGCCCGAGGGCCGGGTCAGCGAATGATCGGGCCGCATCGAGGGCCAGACGCGCTTCCAGTGTTTGGCGACTTCGGCCTCGAAACCGGGATAGGGCGGGTCGATGTCGGCTTCGTAGGCGCGTTTCAATTCGCCGCGCGCGGCGAGGGTGTTGACGCGCTGCACCAGCGAGCGGCTGGTGACGGCGATCACCGCCGCGTCGACGAAATGGTGCCGGTGGTCGAGGCGTTTCTTCGGGACATCGCGGACGATGCCGTCCGCGCCTTTGACCGGCAGCTTGGCCACCGGCAGATCCCAGGCGCTGCGCAACAGCGCGGTCAGCTTGCCCTTGGTGGTCCAGGTCTCCTTGCAGACATGGCAGAGGTATTCGCGCGCCAGCCTGGCGATGTAGCTGGTGTCGGTAATCTGGCGCGGCGCCCAGCCCGTGTCCTCGCCTTCGACCCTGGCGCGGGCATCGGGCCCGAAACGCCAACGCATCGCCTCGGGCAGCTTGGCGACCGCGTCCTGGATTTGGTTCCAGGTCTTGGCGTCGCCATGAAACGCCTCGTAAGGGGTGCGGTCCTTTTTCTTTCGGTTGGCGCCGGCGAGGCACAGCGCCATGTTGCTTTCGTCATCGGTGCCGCCGATCGACAACGGCACGATATGGTCGATCTCGTAGGCCTCGGTGAACAGGTCGGTGCGGCCGAACGGTTTGCCGGTGTAGACGCAGGCATTGCCCTGGCGCTTGGCCAGGCGCAGGCGCCGGCGCGCCTCGTGCAGGCCGACCGCCAGCTTCTTGCCCTTGCCTTTGCCCATCTTCCCGGATTTGGCCAGGTTCTCGCCGTACTCTTTCCCGAACTCCTCGTTTTCCTTTTCGCGCGCCTTTTGATGCGTGTCGATGTCGCGCAGTTCCTTGGCGCTTTTCGCCAAATCGCGCGAGGTCTCCAGCACGATCATCGCCGGCGGCCCGTAGCGATGGATCAGTGCATTGATCACCTTGCGCAATTCGTTGAGGGCGATGTGCACGGTGACATTGCCGATCCGGCCGTGGTCCCGCTCTTCCTTCGGGCCGTCAGAGGCCGGGCGGACCCGCGTCTTGAGCACCTGGCCGTAATAGGGCAGTTCGGGCAGCAACGTGTCGGGTCGGAAATCGGAATGCGAACGGCCCAGCGCCGCTTCCACCGCCTTGTCGTAGCTTGCGACGCCGGCCTTGAGATGGGGCACGATCTTGTCCACCGCCTGCCGCCCGACCGACAGGTAGCCGCGCGGGAGATTGAATTGGACGGCCTGGGCCAAGTCTTCGACCGCCTGTCCGCTCAGGCCCAGCTCGGCCGCCTTGGCCAGCAGCTTGCGGCGTTCGCGCTGAATCTTGCGCAAATCCGAGACAATGCCGTCGCGCTCGATGATCGAGCGGCGATTCCATTCCGGGATCAACTCGCCGAACAGGCCGGCGGTCTCGTCGCCCTCGACTTCACGTGCGGCTTTTTTCGATTGCCCGGGACGGCGCTCGATCTCGATGGTGAACTTGGCGCCGCGCTTGGCGCCGATGGCGGCGCGCAGGCTGGCCCAGCTATGCGTGCCGCCCTCGTCCAGGCGCTTGGCCAAAGTCGCGAACTCCTCGGGCGTGAGCGCGCGCGTCTCGCCGACGATGCCTTCGGTGACGCGCAGATTGCAAAGGACCTGACGGGTGCGGAAGCGCTGCGCCGAGGGCAGGCAGCGCGGTAAGCGGTGTTCCTGGGGAAAGAAGGTGCAGCGGCCGGGTTGCGGCTCGCGCAAGGGCCGCTGCTCGAACATCAGATCGGCCAGATCCTCCCAATCGCCCGGCTTGAGGCCGAGATGGGGTGCCTGCACGGCGCGAATGACGGCGAACTCCTCGCGCAACAGCAGCCGGGTCGGCACCGCCAGATTCTCGTGACCGCGACGGGCGCGGACAAAGCCGCGCGTGGCCAGATAGTCGTTCAGCAACTGGCCGACAGTCTTGACCTTGGCCTCCCTCATGGCTGCGCGAAGCGTATCCTCGGCCTTGGCCCAGCGGCCGATCTCCTCGTCCTCGCCGGTGTCGTCGTCCTGGTCCTGGTCGTCCGCTTTCTTGTCGTCCTCGGCCTGGGCGGGCCGGCCGAGGCGCGGGCTCTTGAAGCCGCGATGGCGCGTCATGTGCAAAAGGATCGCCGCCAGGGTCGAGGGATCGACTTCCCGTTGCGCGGCCTCGGCCCGCCAGCGATAGATCTCGAGCGGCGGCGAATTGGGTGGCGCCAGGCCCAGTTCATTCAGCTTGGCGATTAACTGATCGCGCCGCCATTTGCGGCCGCGCAGCCGGCGCCGCATGCGCCGCAAGAGGCCGCGGTCCTTGGCGAAGGATTCGTGCTTGCGCGGCTCGCGCCCGCCGTCGAACAGCCGTACGCCCCCGCCCAGCAGCCGATCGGGCTCGGATCGCCGGTCGAGCCGAAACACCGCCCAGCCGATCGAATCGCTGCCGACATCCAGTCCCAGCCGCCAGACGACATGCTTGCGCGCAATCATGAGCGGTCTCCCCCGCAATGGTTGCGCCACTCTTGCCAAAAACTACGATCAATGCTAGAAAGAAATCGCCTACTACGACCGAACTCGCCGGTCCTCTAAGGAACAAAGCGAAAGCGTAAACTGGAGCTTAGGCTCAATCGTCGCAGGCCCGACCCCAAGTCGGGCCTGTGCGTTTTCGGGGGGTGGGCCAAAGCCTTCACGAGCTTCGCCTGTGGCGCCTCAACAGCTTGTCCTCGGCCAGGCCGAGTTGGCCGATGGGCGGTCTGGCACCGATACTGCGATGAGGTCTGTGCCAATTGTAGTCGTGAAGCCAGCGCAGGATATGAGGGCATGATCCGCGATCTGTCTTGAGCCATGCGGTTCAAGACAGATCGATCGTGCCCTCAATGGCCGTTCCAAGCTGCGATGCGCCAGGCTCATCGCAGCTTGGTCCCGGCTTCAGGCCAGCGTCGCCAGCGCGGCCTGGATGCGGGCCATTTGCTCCGGCGTCACCATGCTGCCGAGCACCGCGCCGAAATGCGGGTGCTGGGCGCCCGAGTGGATGTGCTGCCAGCGATAGGCCTTGAGGAACCTGGCCGCGATCGCCTCGCGCTCGGCCGGGTTGAACGAGCGCCCGGCGATGGCCAGGAAATAGGCCGCATCGGCCTTGGCCTGGGCCTGGAGGATGCCGTCGACCGCGCCGACCAGCGCGATCAGGTCGTCGACCCCGGCATCGCGCTCGGCGGCGTCGATGGTGGCGTCGTGGCGGCGCCATTCCAGCTCGTCGAGGATGGCGTGCTGGCTTTCCTCTTTCCAGTGGAACAGGAACACGTCCTTGAACAAGGGCGACAGGCCGGCATCCTCGGCGATGCTCTGGACGTAATGTGCCTGGGTGAACAGCTCGATGTGCAGCGTCAGCGCCAGCACCGCCCAGCCGCGCTTGGACAGCACGGCGCGAGCGACGACGTCGGGATCGAAATCGAAGCGATAGCCCGGCGGCATCTCCTCGCCCGCCAGCGCCTCGATGCGGCGGAACAGCGCCTGGTGCTTCAGCTCCTCGTCGCCGAAGCGCACCATCGCCTCGAGCGCGGTCTGATCGCCGAACCAATAGTCGCGGCTCAGCTCCAGCACCTTGGCGGCGATGTAGCGCTCGACCAGGCCGAAGACGTTGGCGTAGGTGCGGCCCTGGATCTGGCTGACGATGCGCTGTTCGCTCGGGGTCAGCACGGTGAATTCGGGCGCCAGCGACAGCCCGTCGGGCAGGAACTTCTGGGTGTAGTCGAAACCGCGGCCGCGGATGACGTCCTGATCGAGATCCCAGCGCACGCGCTTGGAGGCGGCGATGCAGCGGGCATAGCGGTCGACGGTCGCGGCGGCGGGCGAAACGGCATTCATGGTCTGGCTCCTTGGCTCGGTGGGGGCCCGTCGCCGGCGGCCTGGGGGAGGGAAGGCCATCCGGCGGCGGGACGCGCTCGCAGGCGATCGCGTGGCCGGCTCTTTACGGCCCAAGCGCCCCGCCGGTATATGATCGGCCCTCCGGAAGACTTGTCCGAGACGCCAGGGCTAGAGGCCGATCCCCCAAATGGACGCTTTGTCGGACGTGCTGCGCGCGGCCCGCCTTTCGGGCGGGGTATTCCTGCACGCCGACTTCGGAGCGCCCTGGTGCATCGCTTCTCGGATCGGACCCGAGGATTGCGGCCTACTGATCGGGCCGGTCGCGCGCCTGATCCCTTATCACTACGTCGTCGCCGGCGAGTTCGAATTCCAGGTCGTGGGCGAGCCGCGGCGGCGGCTGCGCGCGGGCGAGATGGTGTTGGTGCCCGGCAACGAGGTCCACATCATGGCCAGCGACACCCGGCTGCCGCCGGTCGACGCCGGGGACCTCATCCAGCCCGGTCCCCAGGGCGGTTTGGCGCGCATCGACCATGGCGGCGGCGGACCGCGTACGCGGATCGTCTGCGGCTATCTGGCTTGCGACGGCGCCGAGGGCCAGATCCTGCTGGACGGGCTGCCGCGGGTGTTGGTCCTCGACATGGCCGGCAGCGCCGGCGCCGACTGGGTCCGTTCCAGCTTTCAGTTCGCGGCCGACGAGGTCGCCGCCGGCCGACCGGGATCGGGCACCATGCTGGCCAAGCTGTCGGAACTGCTGTTCGTCGAGGCGGTGCGGCGCCATGTCGAGACCATGCCCGCCGAAGAGACCGGCTGGCTGGCGGGCCTGCGCGATCCGCATGTGGCGCGCGCTCTCGGCCTGATGCACCGCGACTGCGCGCGCGACTGGACGGTCGAGGACATCGGCCGCGAGGTCGGCCTCTCGCGCTCGGCCCTGGCCGAACGCTTCGGCCGGCTGATCGGCCTGGCGCCGATGCAGTACCTGGCGCGCTGGCGGATGCAAATCGCGGTCCGCAAGCTGCGCGAGACCCGGGATTCGCTGCTGCAAATCGCGCTGGCGGTGGGGTACGAATCCGAGGCCGCGTTCTCGCGCGCCTTCAAGAAGGCCCACGGCGCCGCCCCGGCCGCCTGGCGGCGGACCCAGCTTGGCGTGGGTTGACGTTTACGCAACCGTCGTCCGGTTTTTCTGTCATCGCTGCGGCGTCGAAAAATCTACCGGTTTCCAAGGGCCGCAAGCCTGCGCAGACCCCGGCCGTGAAGGGCGCGATAAAGCGCCCCGCGCCCCTAGACCGCGATCGGTTCCTAGGGAATCGCGGCCGCAATTCCCAGGAACCGTGGATCGCGGTCCAGAGCAGGATACGACGGCATGATCCGCGATCTGTCTTGAACTCTATGGTTCAAGACAGATCGATCATGCCTTAGCGTTCCGGCCGAGGGCCAAGCAGAGCCGCCAGAGTTGTCATCGATCCAGCCCCCCTCACCCCCACGGGTTGAACACCGGCACTCCGGTGCCTTCGATGTCGCGCGGGTTGCGGGTGACCAGGGTCATGCCCAGCACCTGCGCGCTGGCGGCCAGCAGGCCGTCGATCGCCGGCAGCGGCCTGGCCGCCGACATGCGTCCCCAGGTCTCGGCGATGGCGGCATCGATGCCGACCACGCGATCGGCGTAGTGTTCGCGCAGGCCGTCGAGCCACGCCGCCAGCGCCCGACCCGCGGCGGGATCGCGGCGGCCGATGACGGCCGCGCCCTTGGCGATCTCGCCCAGGGTGAGGACGCTGACATGAAGGCTGGCCGCATCGGCCCGGCGCAGCCAATCGAGCACGCGCGCCTCGGGGCGCCGGCGCCGGGTCTCGGACAGGATGTTGGTGTCGAGCAGGTATTTCACCACGCGATCCTGCGGCCCTTGTCGCGCGCGCGCCGCGCCAGCGCCGCCGCCCGGCGGTCGTCGAGCTTGGGCCCGGCCAGGAGATAGTCGACCAGCGTCGGGCGCTGGGCTTCGAGCCGCCGATAATCGGCGATCGACAGCACCACCGCCGTTTCGGCCCCGCGCAAGGTCACGAGCTGGGGCCCGTCGGCGGCGGCGGCCTTCACCACCTGGCTGAACTTGGCCTTGGCGTCCTGCAACGCCCACCGCGCCGCCATGGCAACCTCCGTTCCAATTTATGACTAGTCTGACTAGATATATACGATGCCGCTGATATGGGGGTGGAAAGCGCAATGGATTCCCCAGAGTTGACGTTTACGTAAACGTCAACTAATCTTTTCGCCATGGCCTTGGCGTTGAAGAAGCATCCGGTTTCCAAGGGTCGCAAGCCCGTGCCGACCACGGCCGTGGCGGAGGCGGCGACGCGCCCCGCGCCCCTAAAAGGCGCCCCGGCGCGCTTGGGATCTGCCGCGGCCCGAAA
>VGDZ01000124.1 GCA_016869515.1 Alphaproteobacteria bacterium
GGGCGATGGCGACGCGCTGCTGCTGGCCGCCCGACAGCTGGGTCGGGCGGTGATGGCCGCGATCGCCCAGCCCGACGCGGGCCAGCGCCGCCTCGGCGCGGGCGCGGCGGGTTTTGGCGTCGACCCCGGCGTAGACCATCGGCAGTGCGACGTTGACCAGGGCGGTGGCGCGCGGCAGCAGGTTGAAGGACTGGAAGACGAAGCCGATCTTGCGATTGCGCAGCGCCGCCAGCCGGTCGGAATCGAGTCCGGCCACGGCCTCGCCGTCGATGCGATAGCTGCCGGCACTGGCGGTGTCGAGACAACCGACCAGATTCATGAAGGTCGACTTGCCCGAACCCGACGGTCCCATCACGGCGACGAAATCGCCGCGGGCGATATCGGCGCTGACCCCGCGCAACGCCTTCACCTCGTGCGCGCCCATGCGATAGGTCTTGGCGAGGTCGCGGACCTCGATCAACGGTCCGGCCATGACGATCAGAAGCCGAGCCGGGGTCCGCCGGTCGGCGCGCCCTGGGGCTTGGCACCGCCCGACGAACCGACCACCACGTCCTGGCCGGGCTTGAGATCGCCGGCCAGGATCTCGGTGAAGCTGCCATCGCCGATGCCGAGCCTGAGCGCCACCGCCTTGGGCTTGCCCTCGCCGTCGACGATGAAGACTTGGCCGGTGGTGCCGCCGCTGCGCCCGGCCTGGGCGGCCTGCTGGCGGGCGCGCAGCTCGGCGTATTTGGGGCGCTGCTCGGAAGTCAAGAGCAGCGCGATGCGCTCGGCGGTCTGATTGCGGATCGATTGCAGCCGAGCGCGGCGCTGGTTGGAATCGAGCGACTGGTTCTGGAACACCGCCGTGCCTTCGGCCCGGCTGTCGCGCAATACCGCCAGCACCTGGCTTTGCTGCTCGGCGGTCAATGCCAGCGAATCGGTCAGCGACTTGGTCAGCTGCTCGGGCGAAGGAAATTGTCCGCCGCCCCCACCCCCTCCGCCGCCGGACGCAGCCGGGGCGCCCGGCACCGCCTGGCCGGCGCCGACCGGACGATAGCGCAGCGCCGCGTTCGGGACTTTGATCGTCGCCTGCCGCTCGGCGGTGACGATGCGTACCGTCGCCGTCATGCCCGGCCGCAGCCGCAGATCGGGATTGGCGGCCGAAATGACGACGATGTAGGTGACCACGTTCTGCACCACCTGCGGGCCGAGCCGGACCTGTTTGACGAAGCCGCGGAAGGTGGTCTCGGGAAAGGCAGTGACGGTGAAGGTCACTGCCTGGCCGTCGGCGATGCGGCCGACATCGCCCTCGTCGACGCTGGCCAGCACCTCCATGTCCTTGAGGTCCTGGGCGACCGAAAACAGGATCGGCGCGGTCAGCGAAGCGGCCACGGTCTGGCCGAGATCGACGTTGCGCTGCACCACAACGCCGTCGATCGGGGCGCGGATCTGGGTGCGATCGAGATCGACCTGGACATGGCGCACCTGGGCGCTGCGTTGCGCCACGTTGGCGTCGGCCGCGCGCACCTGCGCCTCGATCACCTTGAGGTTCGACTGCGTCGCGGCCAGCTGGGCGCGGCCCGCATCCTCGCCCGCTTGGGCCGAGACCAGCGAGGCTTTGGCCAGGTCGCGCGCGGTCTCGGCGCGATCGGTGTCGGTGGTGGTGGCGACGCCGCGCGCCAGCAGATCCTTGCGGCGCTTGAACTCGCGCTCGGCATCGACCAGCGCCACCTCGGCGCGCTGGGTCTGGGCGCGCAGATTGGCCAGGTTGGCGCGGGCATTGTCGATCTCGATCCGGCTGCGCTCGAACTGGGCGCGCATTTGCGCCGCCGCCGCCTTGCCGGCTTCAAGATCGGCCTCGGCCTGGGCCAGACGAGCCTCGATCTGGTCGGCCTCCAGCGTCGCGATCAACTGGCCCTTCTTGACCGGGGTGTTGAAGTCGGCATGGAGTTCGGAGATCTGGCCCGAAAGCTGCGAGCCGACCAACACATTGGTCACCGCCTGCAGCGTGCCATTGGCGGTGACCGCGGCGGTCAGCGGGCCTTCCTCGACCTTGGCGGTGCGATAGCGGATGGTGGCTTCGTCCTGGCCGCCCCAATACCAAGCCGAGGCCCCGCCCCCGCCCAGGACGACCACCGCCGCAGCCACGATCCACGCCCGCATGACGCCACTTCTACGCGCCAAAGCGCGTCTCCCTGCGGCGATGATAGGCCTTTAGCTGCCGAGTTGCGAGAGCAGGCCGGTGGCGGTGCGATCGCCAGGCTTGAGTTCCAGCACCTTCTGCAGCGCCTCGCGCGCGCCGGCCAGATCGCCGAGATCGCGCCTGATCGTCGCCCGCGTCAGGTGGAAGTGCGGCGCGAATCCGCTGATGGCGATGGCGCGGTCGATGGCCTGGGCGGCATCGGCCGGGGCCCCGGTCTGGTAATGCAACAGCGCCAGCCGGTACTGCACATCGGCATTGCGCGGCGCCACAGCGGCCACCGCCGAGAAGCCGGCAATGGCTTCCTTGAGCTTACCGGCCTCCATGTCGCGCTGGGCCTGGTTCAACTGCTCGAAGGGATTGGCGGCGGGCGTGACCGCAGCCGGTGCCGCGGCCTGAGCAGCCGCAGGGCGCGCCGCCTGCTGCACCGGCCGGCCGGCGGGCGGCGGGCCGTCGAGATAGGGCCGGAAGGACACCGCGCCCTTGATGGCGCCGGCGACCGATCCTTCGTCGACCGAGCCCCACCAGTTGAGCTGCGCCGACAGGATCGAAGACCGGATCTGATCGCTGACCTGCAGCACCTGGCCGGGATTGTCCGACAGGTCGTTCTGCAGGATGCGCGGCGCCGCCGCCACCACCTCGATGGCGCGCTCGGTCGAGCGCTTGATGACATTGCCGGCAAGCTCGATATCGGCCGAGTCGATCTTGACCGCGACGCGGTTGTCACGGAACAGGTTGCCCGAAACCTGTGGGTTGGAGGCGCCCTCGGAGACGCGCAGGCCGAGCTCGGAACGCAGCACCTGGTTGTCGGTCAGGCGCGGACTGGCGTTCTCGACTTCCAGCGCCAGCTTGGCGCCGGTCAGGCGGTTGTGGCTGAGGACGGATTCGCGGCCGGGCTGGCCGCCGCGGAAGCGGATCCCGGTCCAAGGCGTGGCCGGCTCGCCGTCCCAGACGATGGCGCGATCGGCCTTGCCCTCGGCCAGCAGACGGCCCTGGATGAAGAGCAACGAGTCCGCGCGCGGCTGGATCACGCTGCCGGGCTCGACCGTCAGGGTGACGCCCAGCGGCACCGTCACCGTGCCTTGGAGAATGTAGGGCGAGCCGGCGGCGAACCAGGTGGTGTCCTGGGCGATGGTACCGGCGACGGGCGTCGGTCCGGGCCGCACCCGCACGCCCTCAATCGGACCCGCCGGCTCGGACAGGTTGCCGGCGGCATCGCGCGCCAGCACGCGATAAAAGCCGCTCGGCGTCAGCGGCCGGTCGTCGACGAAGCGGGTGAATTCGCTGTCGGCCAGCTTGGCGAAGCCGGTCAAGGGCGTGGCCGAGCGATGCACTTCGTAGGCGACGACGTCGCCGGCCTTGGAGGCGGTCCAGGTGATCTGCAGCTTGTCGTCGGCCGCCGCCGCCGCCAGCCCGCTCGGCGCATCGGGCGGATCGGTGTCGACCGACACCGCCGCCAGCGGATCGACGAACTCGGCCTTGGCCTCGCCGGCCACGGCCGAATAGACCACGTCCTGGTCGGCCAGCTTGTCGCCGCGGCGGACGCGGTAATTGCCTTCGAACAGCGTTTCGCCCTTGGGCCCGGGCTGCGCGGCCTGGCGCAGCGAAACGCGGATGGCATCGCCTACCCGCACCTGGACCTGGCCCTGCTGGGTCAAGGCGGCGGCGAATTTGATCTCGTCGCCGATCTTGAGCGGCCTGCCGCCGGCATTGTGGGTGGCCGAGACCAGGCGGAAGCCCGACATCGCCGCCTTGCCGCCTGCGGCTCCGCCGCGCGGCGCCGGCGGCGCCTCGGCCACGATCTGGTCCATCAGCTCCTCGATCACGGCGACGCGGGCGCGGTCGTCCATGTCGAGGCTGGCATTGACCAGGGTCGAGAGCAGTTCGAGCGGGGTGGTGGGGATCGCCGCCCGGCGGTGCTCGCGTTCGACCTTGCGCGCCCGCCACAAGGGCTTGCCCGCGGCCGAGGTCATGGTGACGTCGGCGCTGACCGCGATCTGGGCGTAGACCGCCAAATTGAGCAGGCCGTAATCGGGAATGTCGCCGGTGATGATGGCATCGGCCTTGACCGCGGCCACCACGTCCTTGATGCGTTCGAGGGGTACCGGCGCGGTGGGGCTGAGGCCCTGGGCGCGCATCGCCTCCTGCACCTCGCCCCAGGGTATGTGGTCGTAGCCGGCGATGGCCGAGAAGCGGTTGCGGAAGGTCTGGGTCAGCAGCGCCTCGACCTTGCGCCGCTCGCCGGCCGAGACGTCGTCGCGCTTGAGCTTGAACGGCAGCACGGCGATGCGGCGCGCGCCCGAACGCGGATAGTCGGCGGCGATGAAGGCCTCGACCCCCGAGGCGCGCGGCAGCAGCACGACCTCGCTGTCGGCGGCGGCGGCGTCGCCCATCGGCACAGGCGTGACCGCGGTGATGTCGCCGGCGCAAGCCGACAACAGACCGAGACCGAGGATCGCTGCGATGCGGCGCATCTTCTCCCCCTGGGGACGGCCGTGAGACTGCTAGACTACAACGATCATGGCAGGCGATGCATTCCCGAGTTTCTGGCCGCAGGCCGGGCTGTGGCGCGACGGCAACTTCGTTCGGCTGTGGGTCGCGCAGACGGTATCGGCCTTCGGCTCGCGCATCAGCCGCACCGCCTGGCCGCTGGTCGGGTTCTTGACCCTGGGCGCGGGTCCGGCCGAGTTGGGGCTGATCGCCGCCATGGCCGCTGCGCCGGCGGCCGCGATCGGCCTCTTGGCCGGGGGCTGGGTCGATCGCCGGCCGAAGCGGCCGGTGCTGATCGGCGCCGATCTGGCGCGGGCGGGGCTGTTGCTGTGGGTGCCGCTGGCGGCCTGGATGGGCTGGCTGGATGTCGTTCAAGTCACGATCATCGCCGGCCTGACCGCGGCGCTGGGTGCGCTTTACGGCATGGCCGATCTGGCATTCCTTCCGGCACTGCTCAGCCGCGAGCGCCTGGTCGAGGGGCGCGCCAAGCTGACCACCGCCGATGCCGTGGTCGAGATCGTCGGCCCGGCCGCGGCCGGAGCCCTGATCCAGGCCCTGACCGCGCCGATCGCCATTCTGCTGGACGCGCTGTCTTTCCTCGCTTCGGCTGCGGTCTTGGCCGGGATCCGCGTCAGGGAGAAATTCGAGACCGCGGCACGCGCGGCGTTCGGCGCCGACATGGCGCTGGGTTGGCGCCTGGCGCTGAGCCACGATCTGATGCGGCCGACCTTCCTGACCGAATGCGTGATGATCGCCGCCGCCGGCACGCTCGGCGCGCTCTACAGCCTCTACGCCATCGAGACGCTGGGGCTGACGCCGGTGCTGTTGGGGGTGACGGTGGCGGTCGGCGGCGTCGGTGCCGTGCTGGGAGCGATGGCGGTGCCGCGGCTGGTGGCGCGGCATGGCCACGGCCCGGCGATCTGCTGGAGCTTCGTCCTGGGCGTGGGAGTGCAGCCTTTGGTGCCGCTGGCGCCCGACGATGTCGTGGTCGGGACCATCATGCTGATGATCGTGCAGTTCGTGGGCGATGCCGCGCTGACGGCATCGGCGGTGGCCAACATCGCCCTGCGCCAGGCGATCGTCGCCCCCGAGCAACTGGGTCGGCTGTCGGCCGTGAGTCAGGTGATCCTGGGCGTGCTGTTCCCGCTTGGCGCGCTGGGGGGAGGTTTCGTCGGCGAGGCGCTGGGAGCGCGCGCCGCCTTGTGGGTGGCGGCACTGGCGATGGCCGTCTCGCCGCTGTTGTGGTGGGGGAGCCGGCTGTGGCGCCATCGTCAGCCTTGATCCGGCTCGTTCTCGTCGCGTCGGCTCTGGCGGGATGCGCCTGGCAATCCCCCTTGGCGCCGGTGCCCGATCCCGGCCAGTGCGCGCGGCCGATGCCCGAAATCGGCATCGCCGCGTCCGAAGTCGCCTCCCGTGCGCACGAGATCCGGCGCGACGCATACGGCACGCCGCGCGTTTTGGCGGCAACCGAAGCCGACGGATTCTTCGGCCTGGGATTGGCCCAGGGCGAGACCGCGCTGCTCGAGATCCTGTTCCTCAAGCTGCAAGTGGCGGGTCGCCTGGCCGAGGCGTTGGGTCCGGACTGCGCGCCTTCGGATGCGCGGCATCGCCGGCTGGGTTTCGACCAGGTGGATGCCGCGCCGCTGTCGCCCGCTTTGCGCGCCGACGTGCTGCGACCCTTCGCGGACGGAGTCAACGCAGCCGCCGCGCGCCAAGCCGCGCGCTTGCCGGCCTGGGCGGCGCGGGCCCTGCCCTATACCGAGCACGACGTGCTGGCGATCGCCGGGCTCTATGTTTTCGTCATCGCCACCGCCAACGATCGCTATGGCGTCGGCGGCTTCGTCGCCGCCTCGCCCTGGCACGGCGCCCGGGCCGCGCGCGGCCAGCTTGGCTCGAACGTGCTGGCGATCGGCCCGCGGCGTTCGGCCGAAGGCTGGCCGATGCTGCTGGCCAATCCGCATATCGATCTGCAGGAGCCGTTCCTGTTCCAGGAATACGGGCTCGAAGCCGGCGCGACGCGCCTTCACGGCTTCGGCTTTCTGGGCCTGCCCTTGCCGCTGTTCGGCTTCACGCCGCATCTGGCCTGGGGCGTGGCGGTCAACCAGGCCCAGTCCCATCGCCGGCTGTCGGCGACCGATCCCTTTGCGCTCGACTGGTCGGGGCGGGGCGATGCGCGCCTGCTGGAACAGCTTTGGCGCATGGCCAAGGCGCGCGATGTGGGCGAACTCCGGAGCGCGCTCGAGCTCGGCCAGTTCCCCAATTACAGCCTGGTGGCGATCGACGCCCGCGGCGGCCTTCTGCACGCCGAGTTGGCCGGAGCGGCGATACCCTTCCCCTTCGTGCTCGATCCCGAGGCCGGCTACAGCCACGCCTCCAACGGCAAACCATGGTTCCATGCAAGGCCCGCGGGCTTCGCGGTCTGCGGCGTGCCCGAGCGCTTCGCGCCCTGCGCCGGTGAAGGGAAAGACAAACCCGAGCCGCGGGCGCGCTTCGTGCTGGAGGCGCTGGAGAAGGCGCGGCCGAGCTTCGCCGAAATGCAGGCGGTGTTGCTCGATTCGCGCGTCGGTGCCGCGGCTTGGGATCGGCCCCGCCACGCCTTGCTCGATGGCTGGGACGGACGCGCCGCGGTCGACAGCCGCGCCGCCGCGCTTTATCACGCTTATGCCTTTGCCCGTGCGCGCGGTCGCGAGAGCGAAGCGGCGCTGGCCGAGGCCGAGTTGGATCTGCGCCGGCGCTTCGGCCGGATCGATCCGCGTTGGGGCGAAGCGCATGTGCTGCGGCGAGCGCCCTCGCCGCTGCGCCCGGGGGCGGCGGTCGAATTCGGCATTCCCGGCAGCTGGCAGGATCTGGGCGCGCTCAACGCCTTTCAGGTCGAGCCGCGGCCCTGGGTCCGCCGTGAAGCGCCCGATCCGCGCTGGGTGGCGGATTTCGGCGGCGGGGCGATGCTGGCGGTGGCCTTCGCGCCCGGCGGGCCGATCGCCCTCTCGGCCCTGCCCTTCGGCCAGGGCCAGGCGCCGGACTCGCCCCATTTCGTCGACCAGGGCCGGGCGCTGATCGCGCAGGGCCGGTTGAAGCGGGTGGCTTTCGGCCAGCCGCCGCTTGGTCTAAAACAATCGCCATGAGCGCCAAGCCGCCGGCGGACAAGGCCGACAAAGCGGGCAAGCCGGCCGAACCCGAGATCGTCTGGAAGAAGCTGACCCAGGACGAGCTCGACAAGGTCGCCCACGCCCATGCCCGCTACACGCAGGGCAAATCCGGCGGGGCGCGGGCCAATCTGCAGATGTGCGACATCTCGCACCTCAAGTTGACCAAGGCCAAGCTGGGGGACGCCAACCTCAACGGCGCGCGCGCCATCGGCGTCGAGCTCGAGGGTGCCAATTTCAAGAGCGCCACGCTTTACGGCACCGACCTGTCGCGGGCCAATCTGCGCAAGGCCGACCTGACGCGGGCCGATCTGCGCGGCGCCAAGCTGCGCGGCTGCGATCTGTCGGGCGCGATCATGAGCGAGGCCGACTTGCGCAACGGCAGCCTGTTCACCCAGGATAAGCAGGGCAATCTGGCGCGCATCAACTTCGACGGCCCCGAGGCCCATGCCGAGCTGGCCAATCTCTCCGGCGCCAATCTTTCCAACGCCAAGATGTCGCAGATGGTGGCGGTGCAGACCTGACCTGACCGAGTTTTTGAACCAAGCCGAGTGAGAGATTACTGCATCGCGACGACCGGTTCGAGTGACTGGATCAGACCGAACGTTGCCGGTGCCG
>VGDZ01000125.1 GCA_016869515.1 Alphaproteobacteria bacterium
CGGCTCGGTTGGCGCGTTCGTGCCGCGCGCCATGCAGGCCCGCGCCTTCGGCCTGTTCTACACCATCTCGATCGGCGCCTCGGCCAGCGCGGCGCCGCTGGCGGGCTGGGCGGCCGACCTGGCCGGCGTCGCCGCCGCGCTGACCGGCACCGGCATCGTCGTGCTGGCGACGGTGGTGCCGATCCTGGTGCTGAGGAACGCGCCGACGGTGAACCACGATTGAGTCCGTAGGCTTGTAATTTCACTTTCTGTACCTATATATTGAGACCCGTCGAAGCACCCCCTTACCAAGGGGGAGGTTTTCGGCCGCTGATGGAAACGTGAATGAAGCCTCGGGAATCCGACGATCCGGCCGGTGCCGGATGGGCGCGAATTGTGCCCTGCACCCCATCAATGCCGGATTGTTGTGATATATCAAAGCAGTAGCCTGTTCCGAATTGGCTATTTGCGCGCTTTTGCGCGCATTTGCGGCTCGGATGCGCGTGGATGCGCGGCGATGGCTACCCTACCGGCACCCGGCCGGCCCCGATCCGCCGCTAATCGCGGTTGACCGCGCCTTCGCCGACCGGATCGGGCGGCAGCCCGGCCAGTTCGGCCACGGTCAGCGGCTTGACCGGCGGCCGAATGCGGTAGTGGCCGACGGCGGCGGGCGAAACCCCGCGCGCCTTGGCCATGAGTTCGGTCACGGTCAGCCCGCACATCCGGCCCTGGCACGGGCCCATGCCGCAACGCAGGTAAGCCTTGAGCTGGTTGGGACCGGTCGCCATCGAAGCCGCCTCGATCACGCGCCCGGCCGCGATCTCCTCGCAGCGGCAGGCCAGGGTCTCGCCCTCCGGAATGCGAAAGCGCTCGGCCGGGCGGAACAGCGCGTCCAGGAACGCCCGGCCGCGCTCGACATGGGCCAGTGCCCGCCGCGCCCGCGCCTCGACCGGCCGCAAGGCCTCGGCGGCGTCGGGACGAAGGGCGCGGATCGCCGCCACCGCCGCCAGTCGGCCGGTCTCCTCGGCGGCCCAGGCGCCGAGAATGCCGCCGCCGTCGCCAGCGATGGCGATGCCGGGAACTTCAGTGTCGCCATAGGCATCCAGCACCGGCTCGAAGCAAAGCCTGGTCTCTTCCCAGCGATGCGGCACGCCGGCGGCCATGGCCAGATTGGTCTCGGGCACCACGCCCTGATGCAGCAACAGCGTATCGACCGCGAGGCGACCCTCGCTGCCGTCGGCGCCTTGCCAGCGCACCGCCTCGATCCGCTCCTGGCCCTCGGCCGCGAGCGCGACCACGCCCGAAACCACGCGAAAGCGGCGCCCGACCGCCAACCTCAACCGCAGGCCCTTGAGCGCATAGGGCGAGACCGCGAAAGCCGGCAAGTGCGGCCAGGCCCGGCGCCAATTCGATTTGGGCGTGGTGTCGAGAATGGCATCCAGCTTTCCGCCCGCGCGCCCGATCTGCCAGGCCAGCAACCACAAGAGCGGCCCGGAACCCGCCAGTACGGTGCCGCTATGCGGCACCATGCCAGCGGTCTTGAGCAGGATCTGCGCGCCGCCCGCGGTCATCACGCCCGGCAAGCTCCAGCCCGGGATCGGAATTGGCCGCTCGATAGCGCCGGTGGCCAGGATGACGCGCTTGGCCGCCAAAGTCCGCGCCTGGCCGGCATGCAACAGGCCGAGTTCGCGCTCGCGGTCGAGACTCCACGCCGCGGTCGAAGGCAGATAGCGGACGCGGCTTCTGCGGAAGGCCCGTACCGGCCGCGCGCCGTACCAGTAATCCTCGCCCAGCACCGTGCCCGGCGCGTGCGGCGAGGTCTCGATGCCGCGATAGATCTGGCCGCCGGGTCCGGGCTGCTCGTCGATCAGCGCCACGTCGAGACCGAACCCGGCCGCCAGCGCCGCCGCCGCCAGCCCGGCGGGACCGGCGCCGACCACCGCCAGCTCGGCGGTCTCGCTCATGGCTTGGTCTCGATGCGCATGCCGGATGCGACCGGCACTTGGCAGGCCTGGCGGCCGGGCTGGCCGTCGATGGTCACCAGGCAGTCGTAGCAGGCTCCCATCAGGCAATAGGGACCGCGCGGCACGCCCGAGACCGGCGAGCGCCGAAACGCCGACAGGCCCGCCGCCAGCAAGGCCGCCGCCACGCTTTCGCCCGCGCGCGCCGGAATCGGTTTTCCGTCGACCAGGATCGAAAGCGTTGCCGCCGTCTCAGGCTGCCGCCGAAACATGGAACCTCTCCGCGCCGAAGACGGCAAGCTCGGGCGGCAACCGGCCGGCGGCGATGGCGGGCGCCAGGTGCAGGGCGTGCGCCGCCGCCAGGGTGACGCCGGAATGACAGGTGGCCAGGAAGGCGCCCGGGCAGGTCGCGGATTGCTGATAGATCGGAAAGCCGTCGGGCGACATGACCCGCAGCGCCGCCCAGCTGCGCGCGATCGGCAGCGCGCCCAGGCGCGGAAAGATGCGCACCGCCCGCCGGGCGATGGCGGAAATCGGGCCGAGGGTGACGGCGTTGTCGAACCCGGCCTCCTCGACCGAATCGCCCAGCATCACCCCGCCCTCGTCGGTCTGGCGGATGGTGGTGGTGGGATGGTCGAGAAAGCGCGCGGTGCGGCGGGTGACGACGATCTGGCCGCGCTGGGGCCGCACTGGAGCCTCGAGCCCGACCAAGGGCGCGAGCTTGGCGTTGCCGAGACCGGCGGCCAGCACGACCTGACCCGCACCGATCGTCCTGCCGCTGGCCTCGATCTCGAAACTGCCGCCGCGAAAGCGAAGCGCCTGCACGCCGTGCGCGGGCAGGTAGGCGCCGCCGAGCCGGCCGAGGGCGAGGTGCAGCGCGCGGAACAGACGCAGCGAATTGCATTGCCCGTCGCGCGGACCGTAGCTGGCGCCCACGACATCGGGGCCGATATCGGGCAGGAGTTTGGCAAGCTCCTCGCGCCCGACCATGCGATAGCCGCCCTCGGGCATGCCGGGCTGGTTGTGCAGCCTTGCCAGCAGTTCGCCGCGGCGCAGGTACTCGCCCTCGCCCAGCAGAAGATGGAACCCGCCCGGCTGATGCAGCCCGGGATCGATGCCGGAGACCTCGTGCAGCGCGGCGGCGAAAGCCGGCCAAGCCGCGGCCGAGCGCGCCGTCCAGGCGCCGTATTCGGGCAGGCCCAGGCCCTTGCTCTGCGCCCAGATCAGGGCGAAGTTGCCGCGCGCGGCGCGATAGGCCAGGTCGCCCTCGTCCAGCAGTGCGACGCGCCGGCCCAGCCGCGCCAAGCCGAAGGCCACGGCCCCGCCCACCAGCCCGCCGCCGATCACCGCGACGTCGCAATCGCCCATCGTCCGCGATCCTATACCGTGCCGCCTTGATCGCGGGGATGAAATCGCACCCCGAATGCCCATATAAAGCGGCAACGAGAAAGGCGGAGCGCTTCATGTTTCCCAAGCGACTGGTCGAGGGCTATCGGGAATTCGTCGCCGGCGGTTTCGTCCGCGAACGCCAACGCTACGAGGGGCTGGCCGGCGGCGGCCAGAACCCCGAGATCATGGTGGTCGGCTGCTGCGATTCGCGCGTCTCGCCTGAAGTGATCTTCGATGCCCGCCCGGGCGAGCTGTTCGTGGTGCGCAACGTCGCCAACCTGGTGCCGCCCTACGAGACCAACGGCCAGTTCCACGGCACCAGCGCGGCGTTGGAGTTCGCGGTCCAGGTGCTCGAGGTCAAGCACATCGTCGTGCTGGGGCACGAACGCTGCGGCGGCATCCGCTCCTTCGCCGAGAAGCGGGCGCCGCTGTCCTCGGGCGATTTCATCGGTCGCTGGATGTCGATCATCGCGCCGGCGGCCGACACGCTCGAAGACCCCGGCTCCCAGCCCAGCGACGAATACGTCGCGCGGCTGGAGTTGGCCGGGGTCGAGCAGAGCTTGGCCAATCTGATGACCTTCGGCTCGATCCGGCGGCGGGTCGACGGCGGCCGGCTCAAGCTGCACGGCGCCTATTTCGGCATCGCCAGCGGCCGGCTGTTGGTGCGCGATCCGGTGACGCGGAGCTTCGCTCCGCCGGCCTAGACCGCGATCGGTTTGCATGGAATCAAAGACGCCATTCCATGCAAACCGTGAATCGCGGTCCAGAGCGGGATACGAGGGCATGATCCGCGATCTGTCTTGAACCCTATGGTTCAAGACAGATCGATCATGCCCTAAAGCGCCGTACGCATGCTCCACAACTCGGGAAAGAAGCGGTGGTCGAGGGCGCGGCGTAGATAGGGCACCCCGGCCGAGCCGCCGGTGCCGGGCTTCATGCCGATGACGCGCTCGACCGCCGTGGCATGGGCGTGGCGCCAGTGCTGGAAGCGGTCCGAAATGTCGAGCAGGCTCTCGGCCAATTCGTAGAGCTCCCAACTGGCCTCGGGCCGGCGATAGACCGCCTTCCAAGCCTCCTCGACGGCGGGGTGCGGAACATAGGGTTTGGACCAATCGCGCTTGACGACCTCGGCCGGAAGCGCGTGTCCGGCCTTGGCCAGCAGCATCAGCACGCGATCGTAGATCGAAGGCGCCTCCAGCGCCGCCTTCAAGCGGCCGTGGGTCGCCGGGTCGCGCCGGTAGATGTCGAGGAAGTCGCCGCGTTTGTAGCCCAGCCGGAATTCGATCTCGCGGTACTGGAAGGACTCGAAGCCCGAGGACGCGCCGAGGGCGTGGCGGAAGGCGAGAAAGTCGACCGGCGTCATGGTCGAGAGCACGTTCCAGCTTTGGGTCAGCTGTTCCTGGACGCGCTTGATGCGCGCCAGCATCTTCAGCGCCGGCCGGACCGTGCCGGCGGCGAGATGCCGGTCGGCCGCCGCCAGCTCGTGCAGCATCAGCTTCATCCACAGCTCGGAGGCCTGGTGGATGACGATGAACAGCATCTCGTCATGCGCGCCGAGATGCGGGAATTGGGCGTTGAGGATCAGGTCGAGCCGCAGCCCGCCGGAATAGGTGACCTCGGAGGCGACGATCGCCTGGGCGTCGGGCGCGGCGGGCGGTCCGGCCTCGCGCGCGCCGGTCATGCTACTGCGGCAGCGCGATGCGCAGCGCCGGCGGCGGCTCGGGCGTGCGGATGCGCGAGACTTGGTTCTTGAGTTCCTCGATCTCGAGCTTCAAGGCGACGATTTCCTTGCGCGTCTCCTTGATCTGCGATTCGACGCCGTTGAAATACTCCTGCAGCCGATTGGCGGCCTCGGCCACGGTCTTCATGCCGGTCGAGATCTCGCGCCGCAGGTCCAGCTTGACGTCGCTGCCGTTCTTGGACACATAGCCGAGCAGAGGAATGGCGATGATCGTTCCAACCGCGATAGCCACGACGATGGCTTCACCCATGGGCTTCTCCCGAGGCTTGCGCCGAGCGGCCGAACCGGCTCGACGTTGCATTAGCGACCCTGGCCAAGCTTGGCACGATTCGTCACCCCGCCGCGATTGGGACTTATGCGTATGAATTTCGACTTAGGCCTTCCGGCCGGCAGCCGGGTGGTGGCGGCGATGTCGGGCGGTGTCGACTCCGCCGTCGCAGCGGCGCTGGCCAAGGCGGCCGGCCACGAGGTGATCGGCGTCACGCTGCAGCTTTACGACCAGCGACAGGTCGTGGCCAAGGCCAAGAGCTGCTGCGCCGGGCGCGACGTGCGCGATGCCGCGCGCGCCGCCGAGCGGCTGGGGATACGGCACTACGTGCTCGACTACGAGGCGCTGTTCCGCCAACGCGTCATCCGCGATTTCGCTGCCGACTATGCGGCGGGACGCACGCCGATTCCCTGCGTGCGCTGCAATCAGCGGATCAAGTTCGCCGACCTGATGGACTTCGCGCGCGATCTCGGCGCGGCCGCCCTGGTCACCGGCCACTATGCCCGCCGCGTCGCCGGCCCCGAGGGCGCCGAACTGCACGTCGCCGCCGATCCGGCGCGCGACCAAAGCTATTTCCTGTTCGCGACCACGCGCGCGCAGCTGGCGGCGTTGCGTTGGCCGTTGGGCGATTTCGCCTCCAAGCAGGAGACGCGGCGTCTGGCGGCCGAGTTCGGGCTCGACTTGGCCGACAAGCCCGACAGCCAGGACATCTGCTTCGTCCCCGACGGCGACTATGCCGCCATGGTCGGCCGCGAAGCGCCCGAGGCCCTGGCGCCGGGCGAGATCGTCGACGCCCAAGGTGCCGTGCTTGGCCGGCACGAGGGCATCGCCCGCTTCACCATCGGCCAGCGCAAGGGGCTGGGCGTGGCGGCCGGCGCGCCGCGCTTCGTCACCGCCATCGATCCGGTGCGACGGCGCGTCGTCATCGGCGATCGTGCCCGGCTGGCGCGCGAAAGCTTCGGACTGACCGAAGTCAACTGGCTGGGTCAAGGTCGGGCGCCGCCGGCGGCCGGCATGGAATGCAGGGTCAAGATCCGCTCGGCCCATCGGCCGGCGGCGGCGCGCGTCAAGGCCGACCGGGTCGAGCTGGAAGCCGCCGAGTTCGGGATCGCGCCAGGCCAGGCTTGCGTGTTCTATCGCCACGGCCGCGTGCTGGGCGGAGGCTTCATCGCCCGCGACGACGCGGAGCGGAGCGTGGCTTGACAGGTCCCGCCGGGCGGCGCTAATTCGCGCCCGGCCGGTCGGCGGAGTAGCTCAGTGGTAGAGCAGCGGGATCATAATCCGTTGGTCGGGGGTTCAAATCCCTCCTCCGCTACCAGGTTTTTCAATCACTTAATACAAATCCTGCGCCCTTCTGATTTTTTGAGTACCCTATGAGTACCCACCAAGCGCGTTTTTGGTGCCGCTCGCCGACACAAGCGCGGTTTGGTACCGCTCGCCGACAGGTGCAATTCGCGCCCGCTGTAAGAACGGACACATTCGCCTGCTAGCCCGCATGGATAAGAAGTCGCGCGCGACCAGCGCGCGGCCGTGTCGGCTTGCAGGGGGTGAATCGCACGTCAGTGCGAGAGGGGGCCGGCAAAGGCCCCCTTGCATCGATGCCGAAGGTGTTGGCCCGAAGAGGTTGCGGCCCAACCGATCCACCTAACCCCGATTCAAGAAATGTCGGAGTCCGATCGTGGGTGGCTTGACCGCATGGTGAGCAATATCCCCCCGTAGGTTTCCAAAAGGGGAGGGTTTTGACGTTGGGGGCTATCAGGGAGATCAGCCAGGGCCGAAACATGGGCGACAGACGCGGGTGGAGATAAAGGCCGGTTAGAGCCATGGCAGCGGGCGACAGTGACTACAGTTAGATAGTTAGAACTATAGGAAAAACAGTCAGACATAATTCCTAAATTAATTAATATTAGGAAATAATTACTATATTAAATAAAGTCTCCCAGGTGAGATGGTATAGTTAGTCACCCGCCTCTCGCTGACTTTCAAGCCTGGGGCATAGGCCGGGCGCGGTCCTGCCCTGAAGCCAGATCAGGCGTCGCATGTTGTAGGCCAGATTGATCATGCCGATCTTGAGCTCGGCCCTGGCCTTGCCGACGGTCCGCACGAACGCCCCGATCGGCCGCCATCGAATCAAAAATCGGCGGCCATGCCCCATGCGCCACCAACGCGCTCAATCATCATCCCCCCACGCCCCACGACCGGTTTTTGGCATCCTGCCACGGCCTAAGTCGACATGGAATGACGATCTTCCAGACTTGATAAAGTTTTTTGCAAATACACCACCTAAATCGGAAGCTTTCTTCAAGAAAGAAACAGCTAAATCACTATTTTCATTTAAAAAATAGTAATTGGCTGCTGATATATGCCCAGAAATACCATGCCTATCGGCAAGTATTTCAATACCCGTATTGACATTTCTTACACCGAATCTGTCAATAGCTCGGCGGTATATGTTAAAGGTACTTTTTAGCTCATCGAATTCCTCTGAAGTTAGTGTATATCCACCACCAATTATTGCGTGTGAAAGTCTTGCTCTTACAGTTCTTGGAAACGTTACCCAGTTATTTTGTAAACTCCACAAGTCTTGATTTACTTCGTAAGTAATTGCATGCATTCCAATCCACAAATCTGGCGGAAGTGGCAAAAATGAACCTAGCGCAGCCTTTCCACCAATATAATATACTGTTGAATCTGACTCCATAACTGAATAATCAAAATGCGCGTCATGTCTGAAATGTTTTAGTTTTCCAGAATACTGGAGCTGTGTAATTACTGCAGAAATGATATGTCGAGCGGCAATTTGCATTGAGACTTCTTTTCTCCGGCCTTGATCGTAAAAAAATGACATAAATGCCGATCCCACTGTCGGCTCCACTCCAACGGAAAAATAACTCTGGATGTTTTCTGAGTCACAATATAGGTCACTGCTTACAATAATATTCGAGTAATTAGGATTATTAGGGACCATATTAAGAAATCTTATTGAAGATGATTTTGCATGTTCAGAAAACTTGATTGCACTCTGTGTTATATCTGCTATCGTTATTCCA
>VGDZ01000126.1 GCA_016869515.1 Alphaproteobacteria bacterium
GGCCGCACTCGTCGCTCGGATATCGGCCGCCGGCACCGGCAACGTTCGGTCTGATCCAGTCACTCGAACCGGTCGTCGCGATGCAGTAATCTCTCACTCGGCTTGGTTCAAAAACTCGGTCAGGTCACCAACCACCGCACCCGATCAGGCCGGCGCTTTGCCGCCGCCGGAAAGGTTAACGCGGCTGTGCGCGGAAAAGCCGCCCCTGTACAGGGTGTCCTTCGGATTTCCGAATTATATCAAAGACATGAATGGTTACGAATTGGCCATTTGCGCGCATTTGGGGCCTCGTTCCGCGCATTTGCGCGCCGAACCGGACCATTTGCGCGCTTTTGGCGACCGGATCGGGCTCGGCTCCGCGCCTTTGCGCGTCAAGGGGTTACGCCGATCTGCATTGACCGTTACCGGTCAACGCAAGCCGGTGTCAGGCCTTCGCCTCGCGCAGATAGCGCAGGCAACCACTTGGGGCCAGGGCGGCGTCGACCGCGGCGCGCTCGTTTTCCGGCAGGGCGGCATAGCGCGCCTTGAGCGCCTGCAGCGAACGGGCATGGTATTTCTGCGGCTGCTGGATGAAGGCCTTGCCGTCGATTTCGGCCAGCAATTCCTGCGCCCCCTCGGCCAGCGCCCGGGCATTGGCCGCGCTCCAAGGCAGGAAGCGGCCGGCGACCTCCTCCTTCAGCAGCGGCATCAGCGTCGGCGCCAGCCACGCCCAGGGCTCGAACGGGCCGCGCTTGACCGGCGCCAGCATGCGTTCGATCCAGGCCGCGACCCGCGGCGCCTCCTGGCGGATCTTCGCGCCCGGCGTGGGATCGGTCCAGCATTCGTAGAGCTGGCCCCACAGCCCGAAATCGCCCAGCCCCGGCGCGCCGCCGAAGACATAGGCGCGATCGGCCAGATGGCGTTCCAGCAGCTTGAGCACGCGGCCGAAGGAATGCTCGATGATCGGCCCGGTCGCGGCCGAGGAGCCGACGAAGGACAGCCTTCCGATCATGCGTTCCTTGACCTTGGCCGCGGCCGCCGGCAGGCCTTCGCCCAAGACGCCGAAGCGCGACGCCGCCAGGCGCTCGGCCGCCGAATCCTGGTCGGCCGGATAGCTCCAGCGGTAATGGAACATCCACTTGTTGCCCCATTCGTCGGCATATTCTTCCAGCAGGAAGGACACGAACCGCGCCACCGCATCGTAGGGATGGATCGACAGCTCGGGCAGGCGCTTTTCCAGCGTCTCGATCAGCGGCGTCGAATCCTGCAGCGCCTCGCCCGTCGGCGTCACCACCAGCGGGATCAGCGGCAGCTTGGCCAGGCGCCGGAATTCCTCTTCGTGCTGGGGGCCGCGCGCGATCCACTCGTGATCGACACCCTTGTAGCGGAACCAGGACCGCACCTTGACCGAGTAGGGCGACAGTTCCGAGCCGTAGATGCGATAGCCGTCGGCCATGAGCGCTTCCCCCGCCGCCATCTGACCGGGTGGCGCGCGCCCAGTCAACGCCGTTATAGTCGGGCCATGAGCTACGATCCCGCCAACGTCTTCGCCCGCATCCTGCGCGGCGAACTGCCCTGCAAGAAGGTCTACGAGGACGCGCACGTGCTGGCCTTCCACGACATCCGGCCGCTGGCGCCGGTGCATGTGCTGGTGATCCCCAAGGGGCCTTACGTCAGCATGGACGATTTCGCCGCCGCGGCGCCGCCCGAGATGCAGGCCGCCTTCGTCGCCGCCATCGGCAAGGTGGCGCGGCTGATGGGGGTCGAGGGCAAGGGTTTCCGCATCCTCGCCAATGCCGGCGACGATGCCAATCAAGAAGTGCCCCATCTTCACGTCCACGTCTTCGGCGGCCGGCCGCTGGGGCCGATGCTGAAGCGGGCGGAATGATCGGATCAAGGAGGCAAAGATGACGCGTTTTGCGATGATGGGATTGACGGCCGCGCTGCTGGCGCCGGCCGTATCGGTCGCGCCGGCGGCGTTGGCCCAGGGCACGCTGGCGGCGGTCAAGGCGCGTGGGCATCTGGTGTGCAGCGCCTCGACCGGCACGCCCGGCTTCTCGATCGCCGACAGCCGCGGCGTCTGGGTCGGATTCGACTCGGACATCTGCCGGGCGGTGGCGACCGCGGCCCTGGGCGATGCCGGCAAGGTCAAGTTCGTGCCGCTCAATTCCCAGCAGCGCATCACCGCGCTGCAATCGGGCGAGATCGACGTGCTGTCGCGCACCACCACCTGGACGCAGCAGCGCGACGCCGCGCTCGGCCTCAACTTCACCGCCGTGGTCTATTACGACGGCCAGGGCTTCCTCGCCCACAAGAAGCTGGGCGTGAAGAGCGCCAAGGAACTCAACGGCGCCGCGGTCTGCGTCTCGACCGGCACCACCACCGAACTCAATCTGGCCGATTACTTCCGCTCCAGCGGCATGACCTACAAGCAGGTGGTGTTCGAGAACCCCGAAGAGGTGCGCACCGCCTATTTCAGCGGCCGCTGCGATGCCTACACCACCGACGCCTCGCAGCTGGCCTCGGTGCGCTCGGCCTTGGCCAACAATCCCGACGACCACGTCATCCTGCCCGAGATCATCTCCAAGGAACCGCTGGCGCCGGCGGTGCGCCATGGCGACGACCAGTGGTTCGACATCGTCCGCTGGACGGTCTATGCGCTGATCGAGGCCGAGGAGCTGGGCGTGACCTCGCGCAATGTCGACGAGATGCTGAAGTCGACCAATCCCTCGGTGCAGCGGCTCTTGGGCCAGACCGGCAATCACGGCAAGCACATGGGGCTGGACGACAAATGGGCCTACAACATCGTCAAGCAGGTCGGCAATTACGGCGAGATCTTCGAGCGCAATCTCGGCAAGGGCTCCAAGCTCCAGCTCGAACGCGGCTTGAACGCGCTGTGGAGCAAGGGCGGGCTGATGTACGCGATTCCGATCCGCTAGGCCGCCATCCGGTCAGGCGCCGGCGGCGGCGCCGCGTTCGGGCATGACGATGTCGCGCGGCTCGACGATGGCGTAGATGCGGAGCGGATCCTTGCGGCCGCGCACCATCGCCTCATGCGCCGGGAAGCGCGATAGGTCGACCCCGGCCGCCTGCGCCACCGGCTCGGACACCACCAGCTGGGCGCCGAACTCCTTGGTCATCGATTCGAGGCGGCTGGCGGTGTTGACCGAATCGCCGATGGCGGTGACGGTGGTGGCCTCGGCGTAGCCCATCTCGCCGACGATGGCGAGGCCGGTATGGATGCCGACCCCGATCTTGAGCGGCTGGTCGAGGTCGTGGGCCAGGCTGTCGTTGAGGGCCTCGAGCGCGTCGGCCATGGCGCGGGCGCCGGCGATGGCGTCGCGGCAACCCTCGGCCGGGGTCTTGCCAACCCCGAACAGCGCCATCACCCCGTCGCCGATGAACTTGTCGACCCGGCCGCCGGCGCTTTCCACCGCCCGGCCCATGGCGCGGAAGTACTGGTTCATCACGAACACGACGTCGAACGGCAGCTTCTTCTCGGAAAAGGCGGTGAAGCCGCGCAGGTCGGCGAACAGGATGGCGATCTGGATCTCGCCGCCGGCGATATGGGGCGGGCGGGGAAACCCCTCCTTGGCCTGGGCCGAGGGCGGCAGCATCGGCATCACCGTCAAATCGGCGGTCGGCCGGATTTGGCAGGCCAGCCGAACGCCCTCGGGTGCGCCGACGCGGTCCAGCACCTTGCGTTCGGCCAGCGAGGGCGGGGGCAGGGACTCGGCGCCGCGGCTGATCCGCACCCGGCAGGTCGAGCAGCGGCCCTTGCCGCCGCAGACCGAGGCGTGCGGAATGCCGAAGCTGCGGCTGATTTCCAGCACGCTCGGCCCCGGCAGCAACGACAGCGTCCGCCCGCCGGGATAGGTGATGCGGATGCGGCCCGCGCTGCGTTCCCACAGCTCACGCACGAAGCGGCCGACCACCACCACCGCCAGCAGCGCCGCCATGGTGTAGAGCCCGAGATCGCGCACGTCATAGGCCCAGGCCGCCGTCTCCGGCGAGGGCAGGTTCATGGCGGCGATGGCGCGCTCGCGCCAGGCCGGGTTCTGGATCAGGACCTCGACCTCGCGCCCGCTGGCGGCGAAGCCGGTGATCGCCAGCAGCGGCAGCACCAGCGCGAAGGCGAAGGCCGCCCAGCGCCAGCGCGCATAGCCCGGCTTGAGGTTGAGCCAGGTATGCATGCCGATGCAGCCATGCACCCAGGCGACGATCAACGCGATCACCTGCTGCAGGCCCTTGAGCGGCTCGATCACCCACAGCGTCATCAGGATGTAGGCATAGGTGTCGTTGAGGCCCGCAGTCTGATGCACCACGCGCGTGCCGATGACGTGAAGGATCAAGAGCGGCGGGATCGACAGGCCGAACACCACCTGCACCGCCTCGCGCATCGGCATGCGCAGGGTGCGGCGCCGGAACAGGCTGTAGAGCACCAGCGACAGATGCGTCGTGAGCGCGAGGTATAGCAGCCACTCCAGCGGCGTCGATCGCCAGAAAGCGAGGAACACCAGCCGCCCGGCCTCGAGCGCGTCGAGCGAGACGTTGCCGAGCGCGTGATTGAGCAGATGGGTCGAGACGTAGGTGAACAGCACCATGCCGGCGCTCAGGCGGGTCGGCCCGATCCAGGCGCCGGTCGCGAGCGATGAACGCAGCGCCGGAATCATGTTAAGCAGCCAGCGCCCCGGCCAATGCCGCGAGCTTGGTTTCCGGCCGCGCGCCGAAATGACCGATCACTTCGGCCGCGCAGATCCCGCCCAAGCGACCGCAGCCGGCCAGGTCGCGGCCGCGGGCGAAGCCATGCAGGAAGCCCGCGGCATAGAGATCGCCGGCGCCGGTGGTGTCGACCACCTTCGGGATCTTGACCGCGTCGACCACGTGCAGTTCCTCGCCGCGCAGTACCAGCGAGCCCTTCTCGCTGCGGGTCAGCGCCATCACCAGGTTGCGGCCGCGCGCCTGCTGCAGCGCCTGGTCGAAATCGGCGGCGCGAAACAGCGACACGATCTCGGCCTCGTTGGCGAACAGGATATCGACGCCCTGGCGCAGCAGGTCGAGGAAGTCCTCGCGATGGCGTTCGACGCAGAACGAATCCGACAGCGACAGCGCTACTTGCCGGCCGGCGGCGCGCGCCGCCGTCACCGCCGCCCGGAACGCGGCCTTGGCCGGCGGCCGGTCGAACAAGTAGCCCTCGAGATAGACGATGCGCGAGCGTGCTATCAGGCCGGCGTCGATCTCGGCCGGCCCGAATTCGGTGGCGGCGCCGAGATAGGTGTTCATGGTGCGCTGGCCGTCGGGCGTGACGAAGATCAGGCAGCGCGCGGTCGAGGGTCCGCGATCGGCCGGCGCCGTGTCGAAGGCGACGCCGAGGGCGCGGATGTCGTGGGCGAAGATCTTGCCGAGCTGGTCGTTGCGCACCTTGCCCATATAGGCGCCGCGCCCGCCCAGCGAGGCCAGTCCGGCGATGGTGTTGGCGGCCGAGCCGCCCGAGCATTCGACCCCGGGCCCCGAGGCGGCGTAAAGCCGATCCGCGGTCGGCTCGTCGATCAACTGCATCGCGCCCTTGGTCAGGCCGAGCCGGATCAACTGATTGTCGTCGGCCCGCGCCAACACGTCGACGATGGCGTTGCCGATGCCGACCACGTCGTAATCCGCTTGAGTCATGCCTCCCCCCGAACACGGCGAGTATAGGGGAGGGGCGCGCGGCAGGGAATCGCGCTATAGCCCGACCATGATCGAAGCCTGGAGGCGTACCGCGGAGGATTGCTTCACGCCCGAATTTCGTGCCGTGATGGCGCGGGCGCTGGGCGCATCGGCAGTGGCTTTCGCGCTGGTCGGATGGGGAGCGATTTGGGCGGTCGATCGGATCGCGGCGCGCTGGGAGGGATGGCTCGGCAGCGCGATCGCGCTGCTCGGCAACATGGCGGCGCTGGCCTTGGCGGTGATGGCGTTCCCGATCCTGGCGCGGCTGGCGGCGGCGCTGTTCGCGGACGACATCGCGCTGGCGATCGAGCGTCGGCGCTATCCCGGCGATCCGCCGGGACGGCCGGAATCCGCGCTCGAAGCGCTTGGCCGCGGCTTGCGCGACGCCGGCTTCGCGCTGGCGATCAACGCCGCGGCGCTGCCGCTCTATCTGATCCCAGGTCTGAACCTGGCGCTCTATCTGGCGATCAACGGCGTGCTGATCGCACGCGACTTCCATGACGGTGTCGCGCGTCGCTATCTTTCGCGCGAGGAAGTCGTCGCCGCCCGCAAGCGCCACCGCGGCATATTATTTATACATGGTATGTTCTTATCGATGGTATTTGCGGTGCCGATTGTGAATATTGCCGCACCGATCCTGGCGACAGCCCTAATGACCAATGTTTTCAAGATGTTGTGCAGAGACACGAAAAAAGGACTCGGCGCCGGAGTAAATTTGGCCTTATAGTGATGGCGGTGGCCTGGGGATAAGTATCGCCTGCGGGGGAAATTCTGTGTCACGCAAGGTCGTTGCAGCGGTTGGAATGGTCTTGGCTCTGGCGGCGTGTGCCGCGCCAGGTGGACGCGACAAGGAAGCCGTGGCGGCGCGCCCGACGCCCGCCAGCGGCGGCGAGATCCATCGTCCGGGCAAGGACCTGCTGACGGCGCGACCGCGGCTGGAGCCCATCTTTCGCTTCGATACCAATCCGCGGCAGTTGATGGGTATGTCGGGACCGCAAGTCGCGGGACTGTTGGGCGCGCCCAGCCTTTTGCGGCGCGATCCGCCGGTCGAAGTTTGGCAGTATGCCGGGCGCGATTGCGTGCTGTTCGTCTACATCTACGAGTCGCGGCCGGCGCGCGCCAACCGTCCGTCGGCAGCCTCCGCCGAATCCGGTGCGGCCCAGGTCGATCACGTCGAAATCAAGCCCCGCAACGGCCGCGCCGTGTCGACGCATGAATGCATGGCGGCACTGATGCAGCGCGCCGGCGGTTTCAGCCAGGACGAAAGCTAACCCGCGGTCTTTTCGGGAAAGGCGCAATCGGCCCGGATCGGGCAGGCCGGGCAATCGGGCTTGCGCGCCTTGCAGACATAGCGGCCGTGCAGGATCAGCCAGTGATGGGCGTGACGCCGATAGGGCTGGGGCACGACCTGTTCGAGCCGATCTTCGACCGCGCGCGGGGTTTTTCCCGGCGCCATCCCGGTCCGATTGGCGACGCGGAAGACATGGGTGTCGACGGCGATGGTCGGCTGCCCGAACGCCATGTTGAGCACGACATTGGCGGTCTTGCGGCCGACGCCGGGCAGGGTTTCCAACACCTCGCGCCGGTCGGGCACGGCGCCGCCATGCTCGGCCAGCAGCTTCTCCGACAGCTTGATGATGTTGGCGGCCTTGGTGTTGTAGAGCCCGATCGATTTGACATGCGCCTTGAGGCCGTCGAGGCCCAGCGCCAGCATCTCGGCCGGGTTTCGCACCTGCGCGAACAGCGCCCGCGTCGCCTTGTTGACCCCGGCGTCGGTGGCCTGGGCCGACAGCACCACCGCCACCAGCAGGGTATAGGCGTTGATGTGCTCGAGCTCGCCCTGGGGCTCGGGGCGCGCCGCGGCCAGGGCCGCAAACATGCGCTCGATCTGCGCCGGAGTCGGCGAACGCGGTCCGGCTTTACGCTGCACGCGGGCCATGCCAAGCTTGATCCATGTCAACCGTCCCCGCGACCGGCGATCCCAAGAGCCTGTTCGACGCCGTGTTGACGCCGCATCGCTCGCTCGGTCACACCGGTTTCATGATCCTGATCCTGGGCTTCGCCGCCGTCAGCCTGGCGGCCGGGATCGGCTTTCTTTCGATCGGCGCCTGGCCGGTGCTGGGATTTTTCGGCCTCGACGTGCTGCTGCTTTATATCGCCTTCAAGGTGTCCTATGCCCGCGCCCGCCAGATCGAGGCGGTGCGCCTGACCCGCGAACACCTCTACATCTCCAAGATCGACGCCAAGGGCCGCATCGCGCATTACCGCCTGCAGCCCTATTGGCTGAAGCTCGACCTCGAACGCGACGGCGACAGCGTCGGTTCGTTGCGGCTGTTCAGCCATGGCCGCTACGTCACGCTCGGCAACCAGCTCTCGCCGGCCGAGCGCGCCGATTTCGCCGCCGCCCTGGGCGAGGCGCTGGCGCGGGTGCGCAGCCTGCCGGCTCAGTCGGACAGCCCCAGCACGTCGGTCATCGCGTAAAGTCCGGGCTTGCGCCCGCGCGCCCACAGCGCCGCCCGCACCGCGCCGCGGGCATAGCCGCGGCGGTCGGCGGCGCGATGGGTCAGTTCGATGCGCTCGCCGTCGGCGGCGAAGATCACGCTGTGATCGCCGACCACGTCGCCGCCGCGCAAGGCGGCGAAGCCGATCGCGCCCTTGGGCCGCGGGCCGGTGTGGCCGTCGCGG
>VGDZ01000127.1 GCA_016869515.1 Alphaproteobacteria bacterium
GCCGCGCCCTCGGGCGCCGGCGCCGTCTGTTCCTGCTCGGCCATGTCAGAACTCCAATCCGCCCGCGCGGGCCGCGTCGGCCAGCGCCTTGACGCGGCCGTGATAGATGTAGCCGCCGCGATCGAACACCACCTGCTTGACGCCCTTGGCGGCGGCGCGCTCGGCGATCAGCGTGCCGACCTTGGCGGCGGCGGCCTTGTCGGCGCCGCTCTTGAGATCGCCGCGCAGCGTGGTGTCCAGGGTCGAGGCCGAGGCCAGGGTCACGCCCTGGGCGTCGTCGATCACCTGGGCGTAGATGTGGCGGCCCGAACGGAACACCGAAAGCCGCGGCCGGCCGCGGGACTTGCGGCGGAGCGCGGAACGGGTGCGCCGCGTGCGGCGCTCGAATTTCTGCTTGTCGCTGGCCATGGCCCCGGTCCTACTTCTTCTTGCCTTCCTTGCGACGGACGACTTCGCTGCCGTAGCGGATGCCCTTGCCCTGATAGGGCTCGGGCTTGCGCAAGGCGCGGATCTCGGCCGCCACCTGGCCGACCTTCTGACGGTCGATGCCGGCGATGGCGATCGAGGTCTGCTTGTCGACCTTGATCTCGATGTCGGCCGGCACCGCATAGTCGACCTGGTGCGAGAAGCCGAGCTGGAGCTGCAGCACCTTGCCCTGGAGCTGGGCGCGGAATCCGACGCCCGAGATCTCGAGCTGCTCGCTGAAGCCCTCGGACACGCCGCGCATCATGTTCTGCACCAGCGAACGCTGCATGCCCCACATCATGCGGCCGCGCTTGGAGGCCTTGTCGACCGGCAGCAGCGCCACCTTGCCGTCGCCGACCTTGGCGCGCAGATCGTCGACCAGGCGCAGCTTGAGCTCGCCCTTCTTGCCCTTGACGGTCAAATCCTGGCCGGCGAGCGCAACGTTGACGCCCTGCGGCACCGTCACCGGCTTCTTGCCAATGCGCGACACGACGCGTTCCCTTCCGTCAGTAGACCGTGCACAAGACTTCGCCGCCGACGCGCTGGCTGCGCGCATCGGCGTCGGACATCACGCCCTTGGGGGTCGAGACCACGGCAATGCCGAGCCCGTTGTAGACCCGCGGCAGCGCTTCGACCCCGGCATAGACCCGGCGCCCCGGGGTAGAGACCCGGGCCATTTCCTGGATCGCCGGCTGGCCTTCGACGTATTTCAGCTCGATCTCGAACGCGGCCTTGCCGCGGCCAAGATCCTTGCGGCTGTAGCCGCGGATGTAGCCTTCCTTCTGCAGCACGTCGAGCAACCGCCCGCGCAAGCGCGAAGCGGGCGAACTCACCACCGCCTTGCGCGCCGCCTGGGCATTGCGGATGCGGGCCAAGAGATCGGCGATCGGATCGGTCAGCATGTCGTTCGCGCCCCTACCAGCTGGCCTTGACCATGCCCGGGATCTGGCCGTAGGAGGCCAGGTCGCGCAGCTGCATGCGGCACAGCCGCACCTTGCGGTAATAGGCCCGCGGCCGGCCGGTCAGCGCGCAGCGGTTGCGGATCCGCCCCTTGGAGGAATTGCGCGGCAGCTTCTGCATGTCGAGCATGGCCTCGAAGCGCTGCTCGATCGGCAGCGACCGGTCCATCAACACCGCCTTCAGCTTGGCGCGGCGCGCGGCGTGCTTCTTCGACAGCCGGGTCCGTTTGGTGTTGCGTTCGATCGCGGAGGTTTTCGCCATGGGTCGACGTCCTTGTCCGGATGTTCGTCAGCGGGTCAACTGGTGAAGGGCATGCCGAAACCGGCCAGCAGCGAGCGGGCTTCCTTGTCGGTCTCGGCGGTGGTGCAGATGACGATGTCCATGCCGCGCACCTCGTCGATCGAATCGTAGTCGATCTCGGGGAACACGATCTGCTCCTTGAGGCCGAGGGCGAAGTTGCCGCGGCCGTCGAAGCTGCGCGAGGACACGCCGCGGAAGTCGCGCACCCGCGGCAGGGCGATGGTGATCAGGCGGTCGAGGAATTCGTACATCCGCTCGCGCCGCAGCGTCACCTTGACGCCGATCGGCAGGTCGTCGCGGATCTTGAAGTTGGCGATCGCCTTGCGCGCCTTGGTCACCACCGGCTTCTGGCCGGCGATCTTGGTCAGATCGCCCAGCGCGGCCTGGATCTTCTTCGAATCCGCCACCGCCTCGCCGACGCCCATGTTGATGACGATCTTGTCCAGCTTCGGAACCGCCATGCGGTTGCCGTAGCCGAATTCCTTCTCGAGGTTCGGGCGGATGCGGTCCTGGTAGACCTGCTTCAATCGGGGATTCTGTGCCATGGCGGATCCTAGCGGTCGATCATTTCGCCCGAGCGCTTGGCGTAGCGCACCTTCTTGCCGCCCTCGAGCAGCTTGAAGCCGACCCGGGTCGGCTTGCCGTCCTTGGGGTCCTCGTGCGCCAGATTGGAAAGCGCGATCGGCGCTTCCTTGTCGACGATGCCGCCCTGGGGGTTGCCCTGGCTGGGCTTGGTGTGGCGCTTGACGACGTTGACGCCCTGCACCAGCGCGCGGTTCTCGTCGGTCAGCACGCGCAGCACCTCGCCGCGCTTGCCCTTGTCGCGGCCGGTCATCACCACAACCTTGTCGCCCTTGCGGATCTTGGCCGCCATCACAGCACCTCGGGAGCGAGCGAAATGATCTTCATGAAATTCTTGGCGCGCAGCTCGCGGGTCACCGGCCCGAAGATGCGGGTGCCGATCGGCTCGCCCTGCGGGTTGATCAGCACGGCGGCGTTGCGATCGAACCGGATCGCGGTGCCGTCGGGGCGCTGGATCTCCTTCGACGTGCGCACGATCACGGCCTTGTGGACGTCGCCCTTCTTGACGCGGCCGCGCGGGATCGCGTCCTTGACCGAGACCACGATGATGTCGCCGACCGTGGCATAGCGCCGGCGCGAGCCGCCCAGCACCTTGATGCACTGCACCCGGCGCGCGCCCGAATTGTCGGCGACGTCGAGGTTGGTTTCCTGTTGGATCATGGCGCCGCCTCAGGCCTGCGCCGCGGCCTTGGCCGCGCCGTCGTCGTAGAGCACTTCCCAGCGCTTGAGCGCCGACATCGGCCGGCATTCGCGGATGCGCACGATGTCGCCGGTCTTGCAGACGTCGCGCTCGTCGTGGGCGTGGTACTTCTTCCGGCGGCGGATGATCTTGCGGTAGACCGGGTGGGAAATGCGACGCTCGACCACGACCACCACGGTCTTGGCGTTCTTGTCGCTCACCACGGTTCCGGTCAGGACGCGACGCGGCATGGTCTGGGCTTCCTTTAAGCGGCCTTGGCGGCGCGCGGCAGCGCGGCCAGGGCGGTCTTGATGCGGGCGATGTCGCGCCGCACCTGGCGGACGCGGTCGGTGTTCTCGAGCTGGCCGGAGGCGCGCTGGAAGCGGAGGTTGAACTGCTCCTTCTTCAGCTGGCGCAGCTGGCCGATCAGCTCGTCCTTGGTCTTGCCCTTGGTGTCGTAGACGTTCTTCATGCCGGCCGCGCCTCCTCGCCGATGCGGGTGACGACGCGGGTTTCCATCGGCAGCTTGGCGGCGGCGCGGCCAAAGGCCTCGTGCGCCAATTCGACCGGCACGCCGTCGAGTTCGAACATCACCCGGCCGGGCTTGACCCGGCAGATGTAGTACTCGGGCGTGCCCTTGCCCTTGCCCATGCGCACTTCGACCGGCTTTTTCGACACCGGCACGTCGGGAAACACCCGGATCCAAAGCCGGCCGACGCGCTTGATGTGGCGGGCGATGGCGATGCGCGCGGCCTCGATCTGGCGCGCGGTGACGCGGGCCGGCGCCATCGACTTGAGGCCGAAGGTGCCGAAGGCCAGGCTCGATCCGCCCGAGGCCTTGCCGTGGATGCGGCCCTTGAAGGCCTTGCGGAATTTGCTGTGCGCGGGTTGCTGCATGACGCGGCGGTTCCGTTACTGCTGGGCCTGGGCCTGCTGGACGCGGCCGGTCGAGCCCTGGCTGTCGGCCAGGCGCTTGTCCTGCGCCATCGGGTCGTGGGCCATGATCTCGCCCTTGAACACCCACACCTTGACGCCGCAGGTGCCGAACGCGGTCATGGCGGTGGCCTCGCCGAAATCGATGTCGGCGCGCAGCGTGTGCAGGGGCACGCGGCCCTCGCGATACCATTCCACCCGCGCGATCTCGGCGCCGCCCAGGCGGCCGCCGCAGTTGATGCGGATGCCCTGGGCGCCCAGCCGCATGGCCGACTGCACCGCGCGCTTCATGGCGCGGCGAAAGGCGACGCGGCGCTCGAGCTGGCGGGCGATGTTGTCGGCCACCAGGCGGGCATCGATCTCGGGCTTGCGGATCTCGACGATGTTGAGATGGACCTCGGAGGCGGTCATCTTGGCCAGATCGGCGCGCAGCTTCTCGATGTCGGCGCCCTTCTTGCCGATCACCACGCCCGGGCGGGCGGTGTGGATGGTGATGCGGGCCTTCTTGGCCGGGCGCTCGATCACCACCTTGGAGATGCCGGCCTCGGCCAGGCGGCCCATCAGGGCGCGGCGGATCTTGATGTCCTCGTGCAGCAGGTCGGCGTAGTCCTTGCGGCCCGCGAACCAGCGCGAGTCCCAGGTGCGATTGACGCCGAGCCGCAGCCCGATCGGGTTGACCTTTTGGCCCATGCTACTTCTTCTCCCCGGCGGGCGCGGCGGCCGGCTTGGCTTCGGCGCGCGTCTCGTCGACGACGATGGTGAGATGGCTGAAGAACTTCTCGACCGAAGCGGCGCGACCGCGGCCACGGGCGTGGAAACGACGCATCACCATCGACTTGCCGACATGGGCCTCGGACACCACCAGCCGGTCGACGTCGAGGGCGTGGTTGTTCTCGGCATTGGCGATCGCCGCCTGCAAGGTCTTGCGCACGTCCTTGGCGATGCGGCGGCGCGAGAACGACAGTTGCGCCAGCGCGGTCGAGACCGGCAGGCCGCGGATGCTGGCGGCGACCAGGTTGAGCTTGCGCGGGCTGGTGCGCAGCCGGCGCAGCACCGCCTGGGCGCGGTTGTCGGCGAGAGCGCGATCGCGTTTCGGCTTGGACACGACGCTCAAACCTCCTTGCGCTTGACCTTGCGGTCGCCGGAATGGCCGTGGAAGGTGCGGGTCGGCGCGAACTCGCCGAACTTGTGCCCGACCATCTCCTCGGTCACCAGCACCGGGATGAACTTGTGGCCGTTGTGCACGCCGAAAGTCACGCCGACGAATTGCGGCAGGATGGTCGAGCGCCGCGACCAGGTCTTGACGACCTCCTTGCGGCCGCCGGTGCGCAGCGTTTCGGCACGCTTCAACAGCGCGCGGTCGACGAACGGGCCTTTCCAGACCGAACGGGACAAGCCTGCCTCCTACTTCTGATAGCGGCGACGGACGATCAGGCGTCCGGTCCGCTTGTTCTTGCGCGTGCGCGTGCCCTTGGTGCCCTGGCCCCAGGGCGACACCGGATGGCGGCCGCCCGAGGTCTTGCCCTCGCCGCCGCCATGGGGATGGTCGATCGGGTTCATCGCCACGCCGCGCACGGTCGGCCGCGTGCCGGTCCAGCGCGTGCGCCCGGCCTTGGCGATCACCCGGTTCTGATGGTCGGGGTTCGAGACCGCGCCGACCGTCGCCCGGCATTCGCCGCGCACCATGCGGGTCTCGCCCGAGCTCAGGCGCAACAGCGCATAGCCGGCGTCCTTGCCGACCAATTGCGCGAAAGTCCCGGCCGAACGCGCCATCTTGCCGCCGGCGCCGATCTTGAGCTCGATGTTGTGGACGATGGTGCCGACCGGCATGTTGCGCAGCGGCATGCAATTGCCGGGCTTGATGTCGCAGCGCTCGCCGGCGATCACCTGATCGCCCACCGCCAAGCGCTGCGGCGCCAGGATGTAGCGCCGCTCGCCGTCGGCGAACTTGACCAGGGCGATGAAGGCCGAGCGGTTGGGATCGTATTCCAGCCGTTCGACCGTCGCCGGCTGGTCGTCCTTGCCGAGGCGCTTGAAGTCGACCAGGCGATAACGCTGCTTGTGGCCGCCGCCGATGTGGCGGGTGGTGATGTGGCCGTGTTGGTTGCGGCCGCCGGTCTTGCGCTCGCCCTCGGTCAGGTCCTTGAGCGGACGGCCGCGCCAAAGCCCCGAGCGGTCGACCAGCACCAGTTGGCGGGTCGAGGGGGTGGCGGGTTGGAAGCTCTTCAGCGCCATGGCTCAGATTCCCGTCGTGACGTCGATCGTCTGGCCCTTTTCGAGCGTGACGATCGCCTTTTTCCAGTCCGAGCGCTGGCCGACATAACCCTTGAAGCGCTTGACCTTGCCCTTGACGCGGGCGGTGTTGACCGCGGTCACCTTGACCTTGAACAGCTTTTCGATGGCGCGCTTGATGTCGGTCTTCGAGGCGCCAAGGCGGACCTTGAAGCTGATTTGGCCGTGCTCCGAGACGCGGGTCGCCTTCTCGGTGATCATCGGCGCGATGATGATGTCGTGGGGGGAGGCGAAGGCGCTCACGACAGCCGCTCCTTGAGGCCCTCGACCGCGGCCTTGGTCAGCACCAGGCCGTCGCGGCGGAGGATGTCGTAGACGTTGGCGCCGACGGTCGGCAGCGCATCGAACCCATCCAGATTGCGCACCGCGCGGGCGAAGCTGTCCTCGACCGCGGCGCCGTCGATGAACAGCGCGCTCTTGAAGCCGAACTTGTCCAGCCGCCCCTTGAGCGCCTTGGTCTTGGGTTCGGTTTTGAGGCTGTCGACCACCACCAGCTTGCCTTCGGCCGCCTTGGCCGAAAGCGCGCATTTCAACCCGAGGCGACGGATCTTCTTGGGCAAATCGATCGCATGGCTGCGCGGCAGGGGGCCCAACGCGACGCCGCCCTTGCGGAACTGGGCGGCGCGGATCTGGCCGTGACGGGCGCGGCCGGTACCCTTCTGCTTGTAGATCTTGCGGGTCGAGCCTTGCACCATCGCCACCGTCTTGGTGGACTGAGTGCCGGCGCGGCGCTTGGCCAGCTGCCAAGTGACGACGCGATGCAGGATGTCGCGGCGCGGCGCCACGGCGAAGATCTCGTCGGCGAGATCGATCTCGCCGGCTTCGCCCTTGTCGAGGGTGTAGATCTTGGCCTTCATGACGCCGGCTTCTCCTCGGACGCGACCGGGGCGTGCTTCTTGACCTTGCCCGGCAGCGGCGCCTCCTTCGGCAGCACGCGCTTGGCGGCGTCGGTGATGCGGACGATGCCGCCCTTGTGGCCGGGCACCGCGCCGCGCACCAGCACCAAGCCCTGGTCCGGATCGGTGCCGATCACGCGCAGGTTCTGGGTGCTGACGTTCTCGACGCCGTAATGGCCGGCCATCTTCTTGCCCTTGAACACCTTGCCGGGGTCCTGGCGCTGGCCGGTCGAACCGTGCGAACGATGGCTGACCGAGACGCCGTGGCTGGCCTCGAGGCCGGCGAAGTTCCAACGCTTGAGAACGCCGGTGAAGCCGCGGCCGATGGTGACGCCCTGGACATCGACCGCCTGGCCGACGACGAAATGATCGGCCTGGATCTCGTCGCCCACGTCCAGCAGCGCGTCCTCGCTGACCCGGAACTCGGCCAGCCAGCGCTTGGGCTCGACGCCCTGCTTGGCGAAATGGCCGCGCTCGGCCTTGCTCAGGCGCTTGACCTTGGGCCTGCCGGCGCCGAGCTGGACGGCGGTGTAGCCGTCCTTGGCCTTGGTGCGGCGGGCGACGACCTGGCAGCCGTCGAGCTTGAGCACGGTCACCGGCACGTCGGCGCCGTCCTCGGCGAAGACCCGGGTCATTCCCAGCTTGCGGGCGATCACGCCCGTGCGTCGCTTGGCAGTCATGACGCGTCCAACCCTAGACCTTGATCTCGACATCGACGCCGGCGGCGAGGTCGAGCTTCATCAGCGCGTCGACCGTGGCCGGCGTCGGATCGACGATGTCCAACAGCCGCTTGTGGGTGCGGATCTCGAACTGCTCGCGGCTTTTCTTGTCGATGTGGGGCGAGCGGTTGACGGTGAAGCGCTCGATCCGCGTCGGCAGCGGGATCGGGCCGCGCACGCGCGCGCCGGTGCGCTTGGCGGTGTTGACGATCTCGCTGGTCGACTGGTCGAGCACGCGGTGATCGAACGCCTTCAGGCGGATCCGGATGTTTTGGCTGTCCATGGCGGGTTCCGCCCTCGCGTCCGATCGGTTGACTTACTTGATGATCTTGGCGACGACGCCGGCGCCGACGGTGCGGCCGCCCTCGCGGATGGCGAAGCGCAGGCCCTCGTCCATCGCGATCGGCGCGATCAGCTCGATCTCCATCGCGATGTT
>VGDZ01000128.1 GCA_016869515.1 Alphaproteobacteria bacterium
GCGCGGGGCCTCGCGCGCCGCCTGCGAATTGGCCGCTGCCGCCGAAAGCGTCACGACCAAGAGGATCGCAAATCGGATCATGGCGCCAGGATGCGGCGGAAGCGGCCGCGACGCAACCCTTGCGTCGTCGCGCGCGGTCAGCGGGTTTCGGCGACGACGCTGTCGGCTTCGCCCTCGATCACCGGGGTCTGTTGGCGCCCGAAAGCGCCGCGCGCGCGTTCGGGTACCATGCGCCCGAGCCAGGCCTTGAGCTCGCCCAAAGTCACCCGTCCGTCGGCCGGACCGCCCACCCCGTCGGCCGCGCCGGCCAAGCCCTCGACCAGATGGCGGGTGAACAAACCCAAGCGCGCGTCATGGTCCCAAGACGCAATCTGCGGACCCTCGGCCGCGGCCAGGAACAGGCCGTTCGGAATCCGCGCCGCGCCGCGCCGCGACACGAACACCGGCGAGGCCGCCGGCACCAGCGTGCCATCGGCCGAACCGCCCGAAAAACACGCCTCCAGCGCCAAGACCACCCGCCGCGCTCCCAGCTTCGCCAGGTTCGCGGTCAGGGTTTCGATCGGATAGGCGGTCAGTTCGGCGCGATAGGGATCGGCGTCGACCGGCAGCAGGAACGCCGCGCCCTGCGCGTTGGGCACGCCATGGCCCGAGAAATACACCAGGACTTCCGTCACCCCCGGCTTGACCAGATCGCTCAGCCGGCCGCGATGATCGCTGGCGCTGCCGAACAGCCGCGTCATCTCGCCCAGGCTGGCATCACGCACGTGGATGACGTTGCGTTCTTCCACCCCCAGCACCGACACCGCCAGGCGCCGCATCACCTCGGCATCGTTCTGGGCATAGCGCACGTCCGGCACGTCGCCGTGTTGATAGCGCGCATTGCCCACCACCACCGCGACCGCATCGGCGCGCTTGGGCCGATTGGCGAAGCGGACCCGATCCAACACCGGCGGCTGCACGCTGCGCGCGGTCTTGGAGACGGCGGTGGCGCGCGCCGCCATCGCGGCGGGTTCGGCCATGCCCAGCGCCGCCACCAGCTGGTGCGCCGCCAGCAGCTGGTCCTGCGACATGGTGGCGCGCAGATCGTCGAGATTGCGCCGGACGCGGATCTGCAGATCGCCGCCCGAGACATTGGCCAAGGCCAGCTGGAACCAGCGGAAGGCCTCGATCGGATCGCGCGGCACACCGCGGCCGTCGCGATAGAGCACGGCAATATTGTTCATCGCCGTGGGACTGCGGCCGTTGGCGGCGCGCTGATACCAGCGCATCGCCTCGGCCGGATCGCGCGCACCGACATCGCCGCGTTCCAGCATCAGCCCGATGCTGACCATGGACGACGGAAAGCCTTGGTCGGCCGACTGGCGATAAAGCGCCATGGCGGCGGGCAGGTCCTTGGCGACGCCACGGCCTTCCTGGGTCAGGATAGCGAGATTGTGCTGCGAGGCGCGGTAGCCCTGGGCGGCTGCCAGCCGATACCAGCGTGCGGCTTCGGCCTCGTCGCGCCGGACGCCGCGCCCGCCCTCGTAGGCGAAGCCCAGGCCGTGGCGACCGAACATGTTGCCCTTGACCGCGGCGATGCGGAACCACGTCACCGAGTCTTCGAGTTTGCGTTCCGTGCCGACGCCTTCGCGCAGCATCAGGGCGACCGCGTTGGCGGCGAGCGCGTCGCCCGCCAAGGCCGCGCGATGGGCCAATTCGAAGGCCTGCGGATGATCGGCCTTGACGCCGGTGCCCCAACGATAGAGCAAGTGCACGGCATAGTCGGCTTGGGGGCTGCCATCGGCATCGGCCGCTGCCAGGACCTCGCCGGCGAGGGATTGGGCCCGCGGCCGATCGACCGATGCGCCACGGCCGAATTCGTAGACTCCCGCCAGCAGCGCCTTGGCGCGGACATCCTTGGCCGCCATTTCCTCGATCAGCCCGAGCGCGCGGGCATGCTGGCCGTATTCCTGCAGCTTGAGGATCTCGATCAGCGGATCGGCCGCGTTCGCGGCTTCGATCGTCTCGGGCGCCGGCGCCCGCGCCATCTCGGTCGTGCTCTCGATCGTCGGCTTGGGTCGATCGAACCGCCACACCACCCGGCCACGTTCGGAGTAGACATAGCAATCGGCCATCTTCGCCCGTTCGCAGGCGCGGCGAATGTCGACCACCGAGGGTGGCGGGGTATTGCCTTGATTGCGCCAGGACAGCGCCTTCTTGCCATCGGCCGAGACCACGAAAAGGGTCGAGGTCGGATCGGCGCGATAGCGTTCCAGTTGCTGAAGGACAGGAGCTGAAAGCGCCAGCGGCCCCGATCCCGCCAGCGGATGTTCGGGAATCGACTCGCAAGCCGCCAAACCGGCAAAAGCCGCGAAGCATGCCCGCACGACAAGCCGCATGTCGCTCCCTCCCTGCGACAACGGCGTCAAACTATCGCTTATTCCGACAGTCGGGAAGGGTCCGGCGCCAGGCTCAAGCCTGGGCTTGCTCGCCCTCGGCGGCCTCGGCCTTGGCCGGGCGCGGCGTGTCGGCGCCCTTGGCCTTGGGATCGCGGTCGACCAGTTCGATCACCGCCATCGCCGCGGCATCGCCGTAGCGGAAGCCGGCCTTGAGCACGCGAGTATAGCCGCCCTTGCGGCCCTTGTAGCGCTCGGCCAGGGTCGAGAACAGCTTGTCGACCACCTTGCGCTCGGGGATCTTCGACAGCGCCAGCCGGCGCGCATGCAGCGTGCCGCGCTTGCCGAGCGTGATCATGCGCTCGACCAGCGGCCGGACGTCCTTGGCCTTGGGCAGGGTGGTCTTGACCTGCTCGTGCTTGAGCACGGCGGTGACCAGGTTCTCGAGCATCGCCTGGCGATGCGCGGAATCGCGGCTGAACTTGCGGCCGTTGACGCCGTGACGCATGGCTGGCTCCCGCTGCTAGAACTGGTCGTGGAAACGCTTGGCCAGGTCCTCGATGTTCTCGGGCGGCCAATTGGCGACTTCCATGCCGAGCTTGAGGCCCATCGCCGACAGCACTTCCTTGATCTCGTTGAGCGACTTGCGCCCGAAATTGGGCGTGCGCAGCATCTCGGCCTCGGATTTCTGCACCAGATCGCCGATGTAGACGATGTTGTCGTTCTTGAGGCAGTTGGCCGAGCGCACCGACAGCTCGAGTTCGTCGACTCGCTTGAGCAGCACCGGATTGAAGGCCGGCTCCATCGGCCGCTCCTCGACCACGGTCTCGGTCGGCTCCTCGAAGTTGACGAACAGGCCGAGCTGGTCCTGCAGGATGCGGGCGGCGTAGGCCACCGCGTCCTCGGGCGTGACCGCGCCGTTGGTCTCGATCGACATGGTCAGCTTGTCGTAGTCCAGCACTTGGCCCTCGCGGGTCGGCTCGACCCGGTAGGCGACGCGCGTCACCGGCGAATAGAGCGCATCGACCGGAATCAGGCCGATCGGCGCGTCCTCGGGCCGGTTGCGGTCGGCCGGGACGTAGCCCTTGCCGCTGCCGACGGTCATTTCCATGGCGATGCGGCCGCCCTTGTCGAGCGTGCACAGCACCAGCTCGGGGTTCAGCACCTCGATGTCGTGGCCGGTCTGGATCTGGCCGGCCTTGACCTCGCCCGGGCCGTCGGCCTTGAGCGTCATGCGCTTGGGACCCTCGCCGTGCATGCGCAGCGCCAGCGCCTTGACGTTGAGGACGATGTCGGTGACGTCCTCGCGCACGCCGGGAATCGAGGAGAATTCGTGCAGCACGCCCTCGATCTTGAGCGCGGTCACCGCCGCGCCCTGCAGCGAGGACAGCAGCACGCGCCGCAGCGCGTTGCCGAGCGTCATGCCGAAGCCGCGCTCCAGCGGCTCGGCGACCAGCGTCGCCTGCCGCTTGGGATCGTTGCCGCCCTCGACGTTGAGGGTGTTCGGCTTCTTCATCTCTTGCCAGTTCTTCTTGTTGATCACGCCAGAGTCTCCTCTGCCGATCGACGGCCCGCAGGCCGCGCGTCGTCTGCCTCGAAACCCGGACCGCGCACCTCGCGGCCGGGCGATGATGTCAAACGCGCCGGCGCTTGGGCGGCCGGCAGCCGTTGTGCGGAATGGGCGTCACGTCGCGGATCGAGGCGATGGTGAAGCCCACGGTTTGCAGCGCACGCAGCGCCGATTCGCGGCCCGCGCCCGGGCCCTTGACCAGGATGTCGAGGGTGCGCACGCCGTGCTCGGCCGCCTTGCGGCCGGCGTCCTCGGCTGCCATCTGGGCGGCGAACGGGGTCGACTTGCGCGAGCCCTTGAAGCCCTGCGACCCCGAGGACGACCAGGCGACGACGTTGCCCTGGGCGTCGGTGATCGTCACCATGGTGTTGTTGAAGGTGGCGTTGACGTGCGCCACCGCGGTGGTGATGTTCTTGCGCTCGCGGCGCTTGGCGCGCGGCGCCGCCGCGGCGGCCTTGTCGGCGCCCGGCTTGTCGGCGGCGGTCTTTTCCGCGCCCGGCTTTTCGGTGGCCATGACGTGTCCTTATACGGCTTTCTTCTTGCCGGCGATGGGCCGGGCCTTGCCCTTGCGGGTGCGGGCGTTGGTGTGGGTACGCTGGCCGCGCACCGGCAGGCCCTTGCGATGGCGCAGCCCGCGATAGCAGCCGAGATCCATCAGCCGCTTGATGTTCATCGCCACTTCGCGACGCAGATCGCCCTCGACGGTGTAGTCGCGGTCGATCACTTCGCGGATCTGCAGTACCTCGCCCTCGGTCAGTTCGGCGACGCGCTTGTCCTCGCCGATCTTGGCCTTGCGCAGAATCTCGCCCGACATCGACCGGCCGATGCCGTGGATGTAGGTCAAGGCGACCAAGACCCGCTTGTTGGTCGGTATGTTCACGCCCGCGATGCGCGCCACGTCCAGTCCTCCTGAAAAACCAATACCTGCCCGTCCTCGGCGCCGCGGACCCCGGTTCGCGAGGGCGCGGCATTATCCACAACGTCCCCCGGCTGTCAACCGCCGGGAAGCGCCTTCACCACCCCGGAAATCTGGCGGTAGACCATGTCCATTTCGCCGGCGCCGTCGACCGTCCGCAGCCGCCCCTTGGCCCGGTAGTAGGGCAGAAGCGGCGCGGTCTGCGAGTGGTAGACCTGCAGCCGCGCCCGTACCGTCTCGGCGTTGTCGTCGGCGCGACGCACGAAATCCTTGCCCCCGCAAGCGTCACAGACCCCCGCCTGGCGGGTGGGCTTGAAGCGGTCGTGATAGCCCGCACCGCACTTGCCGCAAGTGAAACGGCCGGTGATGCGCTCGACCAGGAACTGGTCGTCGACCCGGATTTCGATCACGGCATCGAGCGACAGCCCGCGCGCGGCCAGCATCTTGTCCAGCGCCTCGGCCTGAGTGAGCGAGCGCGGAAAGCCGTCGAGGATGAAGCCGCCCTTGCAATCGGGCTGGGCGATGCGTTCCTGCAGCATGGCGATGATGACCGCGTCGGGCACCAGCTTGCCCGCGTCCATGGTCGCCTTGACCTGCTTGCCGATCTCGCTGCCGGACGCGATCGCCGCCCGCAGCATGTCGCCGGTCGAAAGCTGCTTGAGGCCGAAATCCCTTTCCAGGTAATGCGCCTGGGTGCCTTTGCCCGCGCCCGGCGGGCCGAGGAGAACCAGATTCATCGTCCCCTCCCCTTGAGTTTGGATTTCTTGATCAGGCCTTCGTATTGATGCGCCAGCAGATGGCCCTGGATCTGCGCGGTGGTGTCCATGGTCACCGAGACCACGATCAACAGCGAGGTGCCGCCGAAATAGAACGGCACGGCGTATTGCGAGATCAGGATCTCGGGCAGGATGCAGACTGCCGAAAGATAGGCCGACCCCACCACGGTCAGCCGCGTCAGAACGTAGTCGAGGAAGTCGGCGGTGTTCTTGCCCGGCCGGATGCCGGGCACGAAGCCGCCGTTCTTCTTGAGATTGTCCGCGGTCTCGGTCGGGTTGAAGACGATCGCGGTGTAGAAAAAGCAGAAAAACACGATGCCGGCGATGTAGAGCGCCATGTAGAGCGGCGTGCCGTGCGCCAGCAGCGCCGAGACGCGCCCCAGCCATTCCGGCCCGCCGCTGGCGCTGAAATTGGCGATGGTGATCGGCAGCAGCAGGATCGAGGAGGCGAAGATCGGCGGAATCACGCCCGAGGTGTTGAGCTTGAGCGGCAGATGCGAGGACTGGCCGCCGAACATCTTCATGCCGACTTGGCGCTTGGGGTACTGGACGATGACGCGGCGCTGAGCGCGCTCGACATAGACGATCACCGCCACCACCGCCACCACCATGACCATCAAAAAGACGATGAAGATCGGCGACAGCGCGCCGGTGCGGCCGAGTTCGAGCGTGCCGCCGATGGCTTGAGGCAAGGCGGCGACGATGCCGACCATGATGATCAGCGAAATGCCGTTGCCGACGCCGCGGGCGGTGATCTGCTCGCCCAGCCACATCAGGAATATGGTGCCGCCGGTCAGCGTGATGGCGGTGATGACGCGGAAGGCGAAGCCGGGATCGATCACGGCGCCGCCGCCCGCGGCGCGCATGCCCTCGAGGCCGACGGCGATGCCGTAGCCCTGCAGCAGCGACAGGATCACCGTGCCGTAGCGGGTGTACTGGTTGATCTTCTTGCGGCCGGCCTCGCCCTCCTTCTTCCACGCCTCGAGCGTCGGCGAGACCGTGGTCATCAGCTGCATGATGATCGAGGCCGAGATGTAGGGCATGATGTTGAGCGCGAAGATGGTCATGCGGCTGAAGGCGCCGCCGGCCAGCACGTCGAACAGCCCGAAGATGCCGCCGGCCTGCTGGCGGAACACCTCGGCCAGGGCCTCGGGATCGATGCCCGGGATCGGCACGTAGGAACCCAGCCGGTAGACGATCAGCACCCCGAGCGTGAACCAGACTCGCTTTTGCAGATCGGCAGCCTTGGAGAAGGCGCCGAAATTGATCTGTGCCGCGAGTTGTTCGGAGGCCGAAGCCATGGCGCGCTCAGCCCTGGGCCTTGGCCTCGGCCTTGCCCTCGGCCTTGTCCGCGGCGACGGGCGCGGTCGTGACGCTGCCGCCCAGCTTCTCGATCGCCGCGCGCGCGGTCTTCGAGGCGTGGGTGACGTCGAGCTGGACCTTGCTCTTGAGTTCGCCGTCGCCCAGCAGCCGGACGCCGGCGCGCACCTTGCCAACCAGGCCGGCGGCCTGGAGCTGCTCGAGCGCGATCGGCTTGGTGGCGTCGATGCGGCCGGCGTCGATCGCCGCCTGCAGCCCGCCGAGATTGACCAGCGACCAGCGCTTCTTGTTGGGATTGCGGAAGCCGCGCTTGGGCAGGCGCCGCCACAGCGGGGTCTGGCCGCCCTCGAAGCGCGCCGAGTTCGAACCGGCGCGCGCGGTCTGGCCCTTGCCGCCGCGGCCCGAGGTCTTGCCGACGCCCGAGCCGATGCCGCGGCCGATGATCTTGCGCTTGCGACGCGCGCCCGGATTGTCGCGGAGATCGTGGAGTTTCATGACGTCAGCCCTTGACCGGCTCGATGCGCAGCAGATGCGCCACCTTGCGCACCATGCCGCGGATCGCCGGCGTGTCCTGCAGCACGCGGCTGCGATGGCGCTTGTTGAGGCCGAGTCCGATCAGCGTCGCGCGCTGGTCGAACTTGCGGCCGATCGGCGAGCCGATCTGGGTCAGCTTGATCTTGCCGGCCATGGCGGCTCTCCCTACTCGCGCGCCTCGGCAGCCTCGCCGCGGCGGCCGATGATGTCGCCGACCTTGAGGCCGCGCCGATTGGCGACGTGGCGCGGGCTCGACATGTGGGTCAGCGCGGCGAAGGTGGCGCGAATCATGTTGTGCGGGTTCGAGGTGCCGATCGACTTGGCGACCACGTCCTGCAGGCCGAGCGATTCCAGCACCGCGCGCATCGGACCGCCGGCGATGATGCCGGTACCGGCCGGCGCCGCACGCAGCACCACCCGTCCCGAGCCGTAGCGGCCGAGGCAGTCGTGATGGAGGGTGCGGCCCTCGCGCATCGGCACCCGCATCAGCTTGCGCTTGGCGCCCTCGGTCGCCTTGCGGATCGCTTCGGGCACTTCGCGCGCCTTGCCGGTGCCGAAGCCGACGCGGCCCTTCTGATCGCCGACCACGACGATGGCGGCGAAGCCGAAGCGCCGGCCGCCCTTGACCACCTTGGCGACGCGGTTGATCGAGACCAGCTTTTCGGTCAATTCGTTCTCGCCGCGCTCGCCGTCCTGGCGGTCGCGGTCGTCGCGCCGCCGGCCGCGTCCGCGCTCGCCGCGTTCGCCGCGGCCGCGCCGCTCGGGGGCC
>VGDZ01000129.1 GCA_016869515.1 Alphaproteobacteria bacterium
CGTCGGCGAACAGACGGCCGCGCGCGGCGGGCGCGGGCGGTCCGGGCGCGCGAGCGCGGGCGAAGACCGGGTCGCTTGCCGCTTCGCCGGCGCCGATGGCCTCGACCGCCGCCGCCTCGACCAGAAGCGGTTTGTCGGGCGGGGCGAAGCCATAGCGCTGGCGGTGCGCGGTCTCGAAAGCGTCGCGGATCGCCGCCAAATCGCCGAACGGCACCACCAGCGCCGAATCCGTGCCTTCGTAGCGCAGATGCAGTTGGCGCAGCATGGCGATCCGCGCCGACGCCACGCCTTGGGCTTCCAGCTCGGCGCCGGCGGCGGCGGCGAGTTCGTCCAGCGTCCTCGCCAGCGCCGGCAGCAGCGCGCCGTCCAGCCGCGCCTCGACCGCGCGTTCGCGCAAGACGCGCTGTTCGGCCAGGCCCATGCCGTAGGCCGACAGCACGCCGGCGAAGGGATGGAGCATGATGCGGGTCATGCCCAGGCTGTCGGCGATGCGGCAGGCGTGCTGGCCGCCGGCGCCGCCGAAGCAGACCAGGGTGTAGCGCGTCACGTCGTAGCCGCGCTGGACCGAGATCTTCTTGATGGCGTTGGCCATGTTCTCGTTGGCGATGCGGATGAAGCCCTCGGCCACTTGCTCGGGCGAACGCGCGCCGCCGCCCTGGCGGGCGATGGCCGCGGCCATCTGCTGGAACTTGGCGCGCACCACCGCGCCGTCCAGCGGCGCATCGCCGCTCGGGCCGAAGATCGCCGGAAAGAAACCGGCATCGATCCGGCCCAGCATCAGGTTGGCGTCGGTCACGGTCAGCGGCCCGCCGCGCCGATAGCAGGCCGGGCCCGGATCGGCGCCGGCGGAATCGGGGCCGACCCGGAAGCGGGCGCCGTCGAAATGCAGGATCGAGCCGCCGCCCGCGGCGACGGTGTGGATCAGCATCATCGGCGCGCGGATGCGCACGCCCGCCACCAGGCTCTCGAAGCTGCGTTCGAACGCGCCGTCGTAATGCGAGACATCGGTCGAGGTGCCGCCCATGTCGAAGCCGATGATGCGCTCGCATCCAGCCATGGCGGCGGTGCGCGCCGCGCCGACCACGCCGCCGGCCGGGCCGGACAGGATCGAATCCTTGCCCTGGAAGCGCCTTGCATCGGCCAGGCCGCCGTTCGACTGCATGAAATAGAGCTTGGCCCCGCCCAGTTCGGCCGCCACCTGGTCGACATAGCGCCGCAGGATTGGCGAGAGGTAAGCGTCGACCACGGTGGTGTCGCCGCGCCCGACCAGTTTCATCAAGGGGCTGACGATGTGGCTGACCGAGATCTGGACGAAGCCGATCTGGCGCGCGATCTCGGCCAGCCGGCGTTCATGGTCGTGATGGCGATAGCCGTGCACCAGCACGATGGCGAGGGCGCGGATGCCGTCGGCGTGCGCCGCGGCCAGGGCGGCGCGCGCCTGGGTCTCGTCCAGCGGCCGCAGCACCTCGCCTTGGGCGCCGATGCGCTCGTCGATCTCGACCACGCGCTCGTACAGCATCTCGGGCAGGACGATATGGCGGTCGAACAGCCGCGGCCGCGTCTGATAGCCGATGCGCAGCGCATCGCGAAATCCGTTTGTGATCGCCAGCGCCACGCGCTCGCCCTTGCGCTCGAGCAGCGCGTTGGTGGCGACGGTGGTGCCCATCTTGACCGCGTCGATCTCGGCGGTCGGGATCGGCGCGCCCTCGGCCAGGCCCATCAGGGCGCGGATCCCGGCCACCGCCGCGTCGCGATAGCGGCCCGGATTCTCGCTCAACAGCTTGTGGGTCAGGAGGCTGCCGTCGGGGCGGCGGGCGACGATGTCGGTAAAGGTCCCGCCGCGATCGATCCAGAACTGCCACATGGCGGCGGATCATGGTCGGCCGGCCGGCGCCGGTCAATCGGCCGAGAGACGATGCCGCAGGATTGCGGTTTACGGCGCGCGCCGGCGGTACTAGCCTCGACCCGGCATGGACCAGAAGCGGGTCATCCTGGGCAAGGCCTTGATGCGCAGTCTCGACGAACTCGACACCGCGCAGGAGGAATTGAAGATCGCGGCCGATACCATCCTCTCGATCGCCGAAAAGCTGATGGCGGAAGAAAGCGATGCCGGCCGCACCTCCGAGCTGACCAGGCTGATGGAAATATGCAGTTTCAACGACCTGGTCGGCCAGCGCCTGACTCAGGTGCGCGAATTGATGAACTTCCTGTTCAGCAATGCAGATCGGCTGTTCCACGACGCCGATCACGACCGCTTCACCCGGCTCGACAGCCTGGTGGTGGCGCGCGGGCCGGCGACGCTCCAGGACAAGGCCGACCGCAGCGGCCTGGGTCAGGGCGAGATCGACGCCTTGCTGGCCAACCTGCCCGGCAAGTCGAGCGAAGCGGCGTGGCGGCCGGGCCGCGGCCGGGTGACCAAGAAGGAATAGGGCATGACCGATCCGTCTTGAACCATGCGGGTCAAGACGGATCGCGAGTCATGCCCTCGTATCCCGCTTCGGAGTGCGATTCACGACCCGGATGGAACGCTCGCGCGATTCCAGCCGGGTCGACCGCACTCCCGACTACTCGGCGGCGGCGCGCGGCGCGAAGCGGCCGGTGGTGCCGGCGTCGAACTCGGCCGCCACCTGCTGGTCCTTGGCCAGCAGCGCCTCGATGTCGATCTCGGCGAACTGGATCGCGCCCATCTCGGCGAAGGCCTTCTGCACCTTGGGGCTCCACAGGCCGATGTCCTTGACCGTCGGCACGATGCGCGAGAACAGCCGGTGGCGGAACTGCTTCATCATCTCGGACTGCATCACCAGCGCCACGCACTGCTTCTCGTCGAACCCCAGCGGCCCCCACAGGTCGCGCTGATCGAAGCGGTCGCGCATGTGATAGCAGGACTGCACCACGAACTCCTCGCGCTCGGCGCGCTCGGCCTCGCTCAGCTTGGGATAGTAGTCGCGCAGCGCGATGCGGCCGAACGAGACGTGCCGCGCCTCGTCCTGCATGACATAGGCGTTGACCGCCGCCGCCAGCTGGTTCTTGGAGGCGTCGCGGATGCGCTGGAAGGCGGCCAGCGCCAGACCCTCGATCAGCACCTGCATGCCGAGATAGGCGAAGTCCCAGCGGCTTTCGGCGAAGATCATGTCGAGCAGCGATTTGAGCCCGGGGGTGATCGGATAGACCAGCTCGAACTTCTCGTGCAGCAGGCGCGCATAGACCTCGACATGACGCGCCTCGTCCATCGCCTGGGTGGCGGCATAGTGCTTCTCGTCGACATTGGGCGCCATCTGCACCAGCTTGGCGGCGGCCATCAGCGCGCCCTGCTCGCCGTGCATGAACTGCGACAGCGTATGGGCCTGCTGGTGGCGGCGCACCTTGGCCTTGTCCTTGTCCGACAGCCCGCGCCACAGATCGGTCCCGAAGATCGGGATCATCATGTCGTCCATCACCATCGGATTCTCGGGATCGAGGCTCTGCGACCAATCCAGGCGCACCGCCGCGTCCCATTGCTGCTTCTTGGCGGCGTCGTAAAGCTGCACCAGCTTGGGGCGCTGTTCGTCGTATTCCCAGTTGAAGCTGGTGACCAGGTCCTTGGCCGAGACCGCATGGGTCATGCCGGCCGGCGGCCTGGCGTAAAGCGACTTGGTCGGCATGGTTCCCCCGCGAGCGAATAGGAATTGAGCTTCCCGGCCGCATTGGGCAAAGTCAAGCCGATGTCCACCCACGCTTTGCGCGTCGCGCGCGTGATCGACGAGACGCCGGACGCGCGCTCGATCGCGCTCGAAGTCCCGCCCGCCCTGGCCGATCGCTTCCGCTACCGGGCCGGCCAGTTCCTGACCTTCCGCATCCCGCTCGCGGGCGGCGCGGTGCAGCGCTGCTATTCGCTGTCGAGCGCGCCCGGGATCGATCCCCAGCCCCAGGTCACGGTCAAGCGCGTCGCCGGCGGCAAGGGCTCGAACTGGATGAATGACAGCCTGCGGCCCGGCGCCACGGTCGAGGTGCAGACCCCCGCCGGGCGCTTCGTGCTGGAGCCGGGCGAGGCGCCGCTCGTGTTCTTCGCCGGCGGCAGCGGCATCACGCCCATCCTGTCGCTGATCAAGACCGCGTTGACGACGGGAAAGCGGAGGGTGCGGCTGATCTACGCCAACCGCGATGCGCGCTCGGTGATTTTCGGCCGCCAGCTGGCCGAACTCGCGCGCCGTCACGCCGATCGCTTCGAACTGCGCCAGCACCAGGACGACCGCGACGGGCTGATGCGGGCCGAGACCATCGCATCCGCCGCCGCCGGTTTCGAGCAGGCCCTGGCCTATCTCTGCGGTCCGGCGCCGTTCATGGCGCTGGTGGAAAAGACATTGCTCGGCCGCGGCTTTCCGCCGGCGCGGCTGCGCATCGAGCGCTTCGTCTTTTCGCCCGAAAGCGCGACGGCGGCCGCCTCCGCGCCCGCGCCGAAAGCCGCAAGCGGCGCCGTCCCGGCCGCGATCGTGATCCATCTCGAAGGCAAGCGCCACGTCGTACCCTATGCCGCCGGTCAGTCCATCCTCGAAGCCGCGCGCGCCGCGGGCCTGGCGCCGAACTCGGCCTGCGAGGAGGGCTATTGCGGCTCCTGCGCCGCCAAGAAGCTCAAGGGCGAAGTCCATATGGCGCATAACGAGGCATTCAGCGCCGAGGAGGTGGCCAAGGGCTGGATCCTGACTTGCCAGGGCCGGCCGACCGGCCGCGAACTCGAGATCGCCTACGAAGGCTGAGGGCGGCGCGTGTTCACCCGCCATTATCCGCACTGGCCGCCGGGCGTGCCCAAGACCGTGGCGGTGCCGGACGTGACGCTATGGGACAATCTGGCAGGCACGGCCGCGCGTTTGCCCGAGAAATTGGCTTTCGCGTTCTATGACGGCGAACTGAGTTTCAGGCGCTTGCGCGACCAGGCCGAGGCGCTGGCCGGAGATCTGATCGCGGCCGGGGTCAAGCCGGGCGACCGGGTGGTGCTCTTTCTTCAGAACAGCCCGCAATTCGTCCTCGGCTATTACGCCGTGCTGCGGGCCGATGCGGTGGTGGTGCCGGCCAATCCCATGTCCAAGACCGAGGAGCTGCGGCACTACGCCGAGGATTCCGGCGCGCGGCACGTCATCGCCAGCCAGGACCTTTTGCCTCAACTGCAACCGCTGCTCGGTGAGTGCCTGGATCATTGCCTGCTCGCGACCTATTCCGACTATGTCGATCCGGCGACCAATCTGGCTATGCCAGACATCGTCCGCGCGCCAAGGCTGGCGCCCGAGGATGCGCGCATCGTCCCCTGGCACGCAGCGCTGGCCGCGGGCCGCAAGCCGCCCGCTCCGCGCGCCAAGCCCGACGATCTGGCGGTGCTGCCCTACACCTCGGGCACCACCGGCAAGCCCAAGGGCTGCATGCTCAGCCATCGCAACCTGATGGCCAATTGCGCCGGCGGGATCGCCTGGTCGGGCACGCCCCAGCCGGGCGTGGTGCTGAGTTCGCTGCCGATGTTCCATCTCACCGGCATGCAGGCCGGGATGAACTCGCCCATCCTGCGCGGCTCGACGGTGGTGCTGATGGCGCGCTGGGACCGCGACACCGCCGCCAAGATCATCGCCAAGCGGCGGGTGACGTCGTGGACCGCGATCACCACCATGATGGTCGATTTCCTGGCCAATCCCGAACTCGGGCGCTACGACCTGAGTTCGATCGAGCGCGTCGGCGGCGGCGGCGCCGCCATGCCCGAGGCGGTGGCGCGCCAGGTCGAGACCATGTTCCGCCAGCCCTTCGTCGAAGGCTATGGCCTGACCGAGACTGCGGCCCCGAGCCATTCCAATCCTGTGCATCGACCCAAGCGCCAATGCGGCGGGATTCCCTTCATCAATACCGATGCCCGCGTGATCGATCCCGAAACAAGGCAAGAGCGCGGGCCGGGCGAGACCGGCGAGATCATCGTCCATGGCCCACAGGTGTTTTCGGGCTATTGGCGCCGGCCCGAGGCCACCGCCGAAGCCTTCATCGAGCACGACGGCAAGCGCTTCTTCCGCACCGGCGATCTCGGCTATTACGACGACGAAGGCTATTTTTTCATCACCGACCGGCTCAAGCGCATGATCAACGCCTCGGGCTTCAAGGTCTGGCCGGCCGAGGTCGAGGCCATGCTCTACGACCACCCGGCGATCCGCGAGGCCTGCGTCATCGCCGCCCGCGATCCGCGACGCGGCGAGACCGTCAAGGCGGTGGTGGTGCTGAAGCCCGAGGCGCAGGGCAAGACCGCGGCCGAGGACATCGTCGCCTGGGCGCGGACGCGCATGGCCGAGTACAAGTATCCGCGCCTGGTCGAATTCGTCGATGCCCTGCCCAAGACCGGCACCGGCAAGGTGTTTTGGCGCCAATTGCAGGAACGCGAAAACGCCCGCCGCACGGAATGACCTGCGACCCCCATCCGTCTTATGATGAATGGGGGTAGAGGGAAGATGAGAGCCTGGCTGGCATTGTGCGGTCTGCTTCTGGCCGGTTGCGCCTCGCCGCAGGCGCCGGCGCCGATGTCGCTCGACGAGGCGCGGCGAGTGGCGCTGCGGATCGAGACCAGTGGCGCGGCCAACCAAGACGCTTCGAACCGTCAGGTCGCTCCGATCGGCCTGGCGCAGGTATCCGATGCGGCCCGCCGCCAGGCCGAGGCCGAGCCGCCGGCAGATGCCGGTGCCGCGGCTTTGGCCGGATTCCTGCGCCAGCGCGGCAATGCCCGGCTGCTGCTCGGGCGTTCGCAAGAAGCGCTCGCCGATCTCAAGCGCGCGCGCGAACATGCGCTCGAATCGCGCCGTTCGGCTTTCGGCTATTCCGATCTGCGCATGGCGCAGTTGCTCTACGATCTCTACCTCGCGCAATGGCTCAACGGCCCGCTCGATCAGGCCATCGTCTGGATCGAGGAATGCTTGAGTTATGTCTCGCGCGAGGATTGGAACAACACCATCGGCTGGGGGGTCGACCTGGTGACGCGTCTGGCCGATGTCGGCGATGCCGACGGCGCCGCGCGCGCGCTCGTGCCGATCGAACGCGCGCTGCAAATCGGCGAATCGCGGGCCGCGCGCGGCGCCTTGGCCGCGGCTTCGATGGATGAACTCAACCTCCGCCGCGGCCATGCCGCAATAGCGCGGCGCGCGGCGGCTTCCGCCCGCGGCGACTACGATGGCGCCATCGCCCACGGCCGGCAGGCGCTGGCACATTTTGCCGCCCGGCAGGTCAGCCCGCATGATCGCCGCTATTACGAGCACACCTCGACCTTGGCCATGGTCATGGCGCGCGCCGGCCGGCTGGCCGAGGCCGAAGCCGAAGCCCGCGCGGCATTGGCGGGATTGCAGGGCCTGCGAGACGTGGTGGCCCGTGCCATCCCCGAGTCCGCGCAGCGCCTGACGCGCATCGTCCAGGCGCAAGGCCGCCTCGGCGAGGCCGAGGCGCTGGGGCGCGAGACCGTGGCGCTGTGGGAGCGAATCCAGATCCGCGATCGCGGCCTTTACACCCTGGCCGATGTCATAGCCGCGCAGGAGCGCTGGGCCGAAGCGATCGCGTTCTATCGGCGCAATCCGTCGACGCCGCGCAGCGCGCGCGACCAACGCGCGGTGGCGATTTCGGCCCAGGACATGGTGCTGGCGCTGGCGATGGGCGGGGCGGGCGATGAGGCGGTCGGCCAAGGCCGAGCGATGCATCGGGCGCTGGCCGAGGCCATGGGCGCGGATCATCCGCGGGCGCGCGAGGCCGAGGCGTTGCTGGGGTTGGCATTGCTGAAAGCCGGCGAGCGGGCAGCCGGGCAGGCGGCGATCGAGGCGGCGCTGCCGCGTCTCTTGGCGCAAGGAGCCGCGCGCGAGGGCGAGGCGGATACGCGCTCGGATCAGGACCGGCGGCTCGAAATCGTGCTGGAC
>VGDZ01000130.1 GCA_016869515.1 Alphaproteobacteria bacterium
CGGCCCTGGGCGCACAGCGCCGCGATCTCGGCCAAGGCCGGCGCCAGCGATCCCGCCATGTTCAGAACAGGTTGAAGGTGCCGCCGGCCACGCCCAGCGGCCAGCGCCCGGATTCGTAAAGCCGGAATTTGAGCGCAAAGGGATGGTCGGGTTCGGCCCCGGCCGCCAGGACAAGGGCGGCCTGGTGGCAGGCCTGGGCTGCGGCGCCGGCGGCGGCGCGGACCAGCGCCTCGTCCTCGCAGCCGAAGCGCGCCGCCGAATCGACCGCGGCCGCACCGGCGATGCGCGCCGCTTCTTGCGCGACATGGTCGAGCGCGGACAGCAATTCGGGCCCCGTCAGGCGGGCCTCGGCCTCGGCGATCAGCGCCATGCGGGCCTGTTCCTCGGCCTCCCACCAATCGCTGTTGAGTTCGGGATTCTGCGCGGCGTCGCCGGCCTCGTCCCAATCGATCACTTGGCCGATGCCGGCATCGGGAAATCCCAGCGCATCGAGATAGGCCCGCGCGGCCGCGGCTTCGTCGGCGGTCAGCTTTTCGCCCACCGCCCCGAACCAGGCCACCGCCTCCAGCCCGGCGACGAAACGGGCGATGGCCTGCAGCTCGGGAAAGTCGCCGGGCTGGTGCGCGTCCGCGGTCTCTTCGTCCTGGTCCATCAATGATTGCCGCGGTCCTCGCGCCACAATCCCAACGCTTCCTGCACCGGCCGATCGGAAAAGCTGAACAGCACGGACTCGGCATCGGCGAAGATCGAGAACTTGATCCAGCCCGGCACCACGAACACGTCGCGCTTCTGCCACGACAGCACCGTGTCGCCGATGGTGACCGTGCCATGGCCCTCGACCGCCGAAAACACCTGGGCATCGGTCGAACGATAGAGCTCGGTGGCGAAGCCCTTGGGCAAGAGCCGCATCGAGGGGCCGATGGTCGGCATCGCCCAGGCTCCGGTCTCGGGGTTGACGTAGTTGAGGCGATGGCCGTGGCAGGAATCCGGCGGCCCGGCCTGGGACATGCGCGCCAGCGCCTCGCGGGTGCGGGCATAGGGATAGTTCAGCACCGGCGAGGTGCGGCCGTGCTTGCCGCCCTTGTAGCCTTCGGGCATCAGGCCCGAGCCGTAGCGCGCCAGCGAATCGCCCTCGGGCCGGGTCAGCGCCTGGCGGTCGTCGGCATGGCCCTCGGCGAAGCTGGCCTCGAAAAAGCCGACGATCGGGATGTCGAGCCCGTCCAGCCAGACCATCGGCTTCTGGCTGTCGTTACCGTGGTCGTGCCAGGTCCAGGCGGGGGTGATGACGAAATCGCCCTCGCGCATCAGCGTGCGCTCGCCGTCGACCGCGGTGTAGGCGCCCTCGCCCTCGACGACGAAGCGCAGCGCGCTTTGGCTGTGGCGGTGGTTGGGCGCGACCTCGCCGGGCAGGATCAGCTGCCAGCCGGCATAAAGCGTGTTGGTGATGCGGCTTTGGCCCTTGAAGCCCGGGTTTTCGAGGATCAGCACCCGCCGCTCGGCTTCCTTGGCGGTGATCAGCTCGCCCGCGCGCATGATCTTGGGCCGCGCCGCGGCGTAACTCCAGGCGCAAGGCCGGACGATGCTGCGCGGCTCGGGCGCGATCAGGCTCGAGAAACGCTCCCACAGCGGCGCCATGTTGTCGGGCGCGAGCCCGTCGTAGAACGCCTGGCGTTCGGGGGTCAGCGCCGGTGCCGTCTTCATCGCCATGGCCGCATCTCCTCGCCACGAATGGTTTCACCTCGGCCGGAACGGCGCAAGCCGAAACGGCGTCGCGCTCACCGCGCCGGGGGAAGGTCGAGGCGTGGGCCAGGCCGGAAATCGTCGCCGAAGCGCACCAGCTTTCCGCCGCTCGGGCCGATCGCCATTCCGGAAATCGCAGCCGCGCCATCGGAGGCGAGGAACAGCGCCGCGGTAGCGATGGCTTCGGGCGATTCGGCCTCGCCTGCGATCAGGGCATTGCAGCTTGCGCCCAGCGGCGCAAGGTCCCTTGCCGTGTCGCGGGTCAGGGTCAGAACACCGGCCGCCGCGACCGCTTGCGCACCCCGCGCAGGTCCATCCGCGATTCGCACCAGATTGACGATTCGGCCCCGGGAACGCAGCGCCGCTGTCGCCGCCGCCAGCACGTAATAGGTCGCAAACAGATTGACCCGCAGCACCGCCTCCCAATCGCCGGGATCGGTGGCGAGCACGGATGCCTCGCGCCGGATGGCGGCGGCATTGACGACGATGTCCAGCCCGCCCAGGCGCCGCACCGTCAGATCGACCGCGGCGGCCGCGGTCGAAGGGCTGGCGATGCTTTCGGGGTAGGCCAGGGCGCGCGATCCCAAAGTCCGCGCCAAGCCCTGCGCCAGGCCGGGATCGGCGCCCATACCCCGGCCGTCGGTGCCGGGATCGGCGATCGTCACCGAGGCGCCCGCTTGGTGCAGTGCCCGGACGATGGCCGCGCCCAGGCCTTGGGCGCCGCCTGAGACCAGGGCAACGCGACCGGCCAAGGCGGCGCTCATCGCCGCTCGGGCAAGGCGGCGCTCATCGCCGGTCGGCCTGGGTGTAGAACGCGTCGGCGTGGCAGTCGGTGCGCTTGAGGCCCTTGGCGGTCAGCGCCTTGACCGCGCTCTCGACCATGATCGGCGGTCCGGCGAGGTAGCTCTTGGCGCCGGCCAGGTCGGCCGCGCCGAGATCGGCCGCCACCACATCGGCCAGGTTGCCGGTGCGCCGCGCGGTCGGCGCGCCGGGCTGAGACAGCACCGGCACGAACTTGAAGTTGGAATGGGCCTTGGCCAAGGCGCGGAAATGGTCCTCGAGATAGAGATCGCGTTCCTCGCGGACGCCGAAATAGAGCATCAAGGACTGGCCGCGGCCGGACTTGAGCGCGCTGTCGACGATCGACTTGATCGGCGCCAGCCCCGAGCCGCCGGCCAGCGCCAGGATCGGGCCCTTGTGCGCCTCGCGCCAATAGGAGGTGCCGAACGGCCCTTTGACTTTGACCTGGTCGCCGAGCGCGAGCCGATCCTTGACATAGGGCGTCACCGCCCCGCCCGGCACCAGGCGAACATGGAATTCGAGCACCGGATCGTCGGGGCGGTTGGCCATCGAGTAGTCGCGGCCGGGCTGGCGGTCGAAGACCAGATGGGCGTATTGGCCGGCGGAAAAGGCCAACGGCCCGCCGCTTTCGACCGCGAGACGGAGCACGCGGATGTCGTGCGTGGCGTCGCGCAGCTCGATCACCCGGCAGACCAAGTCGCGGCGCGGATGCATGGCGACGTCGTCGGCCTCGACCCAGGCCACTTCGCAAGGTCCCTTGGGTTGGGCACGGCAGGCCAGCACGTAGCCTGCATCGCGTTCCTCTTCGGACAGCGCGAATTCGGAATATTCCAGCATCTCGACTTCGCCCGACAGCAGCACCGACTTGCAGGCGCCGCAATTGCCCGAGGTGCAGCCGCAGGGATAGTCGAGGCCGGCGGCAAGCGCGGCGTCGAGAATGGTCTGGCCGGGCGCCACGGCCAGCGGCCGGTCGAGTTGGCGGACCCTGACGGTGACGCTCATCGCGAATCCATGGTGGTCAATGCGGGGCCGGACAATAGCCAGGACCGGGCCGAGCCTCAACCCGGACGGCGTTCATGATCTTGCATCCCGCGGTGCTGCGCGATTCACCGGCCGAACGGATCGCTCGCGCGATTCGGTTCAGCTCCATTGCACTCTAGCGGCCGGCGAAAACCGCCGCGATCTTCTTGCCGAGTTGATCGGCCGAGAACGGCTTGACGATGTAGCCGTTGACCCCCTGGCCCTGGGCGGCAACGACGGTCTCCTTGCTGGCGGTGCCGGTAATCAGCAGGAAAGGCAGGTCCGGCCGGATGCGGCGAACCTGTTCGAGCAGCTCGAGGCCGCCGATCTGCGGCATGTTGAGATCCGAAATCACCAAGTCGAAATTGGCCGCGGCGACGGTCAGGATCTGCAGCGCTTCCTTGCCGTCATTGGTGACGGTGATGCTGCGTGCGCCGATCTGGCGCAGCATGAGCTGCGACAGCTGGGCCGAGAACGGGTCGTCCTCGACCAGCATGATGCGCTTCTTGGCCAGCAGGTTGGGGTCGATCATGCGGCCTGGGTCCGATCCTTGGGTGGGTAGCGCCGGCGCAGATTAGCCATCGCCTCGGCGGCAAGTCCAGGCAACTGGTCGGACTGCGCCGCGGCTCCGGCAATGTCGTCGTCGCCGGCCAGGTCCTCGATCGCCAGGCAGCACGCGCGCAGCTTTTCGAGGCCCAGCGCGGCGGCGGCGCTTTTGAGGGTGTGGCCGGCCTCCGACCATTGTTCCATGTCGCCGGTGGCGCGAGCCTTGGCGATCTCGCTTTCGGCGCGGCGCACGCCGGCGGCAAACAGTCCAACCAAATCGACCACTGCATCGCGTCCCAATTGCTGTTCGAGCATGTCGAGCGCTGCCTCGTCGAGCGCGACCGGTTCGCCGCGCTCGGCCTGCAAGGGCGTGATGGTGACGGCGCCGGCCGGGATCATGTCGGGCGGCGGCGCCATGGGCAGCGGCGGCGGAACCGCCGCGATGGTGGCGGTCTTGCCCTCGACCACGCGTCGGATCGCCTCGAGCAGCACCGGCGCCAGCACCGGCTTGGGAACGTAGTCGTTCATGCCCGCGGCCAGGCCGCGCTGCACGCCCTCGGCCATGGCCGAGGCGGTGACGGCGATGATCGGCACGACGGACTTATTCGAGGTCAGGCTGCGGATGCGCTGGGTGGCGGCGATGCCGCCCATTTCCGGCATGTGCATGTCCATCAGCACGACGTCGAATTCCTCCTTGAGCACCGCGGCGATGGCGGCCAATCCGGTCTCGACCACGGTGACGCGGTGACCGCGCGGGCGGAGGAAACCCTCGATCACCTTCTGGTTGACCGCGTTGTCCTCGGCCAGAAGGATGTTGAGCGGCCGCAGTTCGGGCACGGCCTCGGCCACGGGAACGGCCTGGCCGAGCGCGGCTGCCTCGACGCCCTCGGTCAGCGTGGCCTCGAACCAGAAGGTCGAGCCCCGGCCGATCTCGCTGGTGACGCCGATCCGCCCGCCCATCTGGTCGACGATGCGCTGGCAGATGGCGAGCCCGAGCCCGGTGCCGCCGAAGCGGCGCGTGATCGAGGAATCGGCCTGGCTGAAGCTTTGGAACAGGCGCTCGCGCGCCTCCTGGGATATGCCGATGCCGGTGTCGGTGACGGCGAAGCGCAGCATGTGCTGACGGCCGCCCATGGCCAGCGCGTTGACCGTGATCTGGACGCCGCCGCGCTCGGTGAACTTGACGGCGTTGGACATCAGGTTCAGCAGCACCTGGCGCAGCCGTGCCGGATCGCCCTTGAAGTAGGGCGGCACGTCGCGCGCCACCCGCGCCGTCAACGCCAGGCCCTTGTCGTTGGCCGCCGGCGCGGCCAGGGCCACCGCCATGTCGATCACCCAGGCGAGCGAGAAGTCGATCGATTCGAATTCGAGCTTGCCGGATTCGAGCTTGGAGTAGTCGAGAATGTCGTTGAGCACGCGCAGCAGCGACTGGCTGGAATCCATCAGCATCTGGGCCTGTTCGCGCTGATTGTCGGACAGATTGGAATCGAGCAGCAGCTGCGCCATGCCGACCACGCCGTTGAGCGGCGTGCGCACCTCGTGGCTCATGATGGCGAGGAATTCGGACTTGGCGCGATCGGCGCCCTCGGCGCGCTCCATCGCCGCGCGCACCGCCAGCATGGCCTGCTTGAAGACCTCGAGCGCGCGCGCCATGTCGCCGATCTCGTCGCGGCGCTGGCGGTTGGCGATGTCGATCTCGCGCGTGCCGCTCGACAGCGAGTCCATCTGCCTCGTCATCACCGTCAGCGGCCGGACGATGTTGTGCGCCAGCCACAACGCCGCCGCCACGCACAGCAGCAGCGAGGCGCCGATCACCAGCATCATCACGACGCGTGCGCGCTGGATGCGGTTTTCGGCCTCCTGGCGGAAGCGATAGCCGTCCTCGGCGGCGAACTGCACCAGGATTTCAAGCTGGTTGCGGATGCCTTCGGCCAGCTTGGCACGTTCGGCGGCGGCGGCGCGGTCGCCGCGATGGGCGGCGGAGGCCGCCGACAGCCAGGCGACGGCGATGCGCTTGATCTCGGCGGCGCGTTCGGAGATGCGGTCCGAAAGCTCGCGCTCGGCGGCGATGTCGAGATCGGATTGCAGGTCGCGATGCAGCTCGGTCAGGGCCGAGGGATCCTCGCCGGCGGAATGCGCCAGCTCCATGCTGGCGAACACGGTCTGGGCCGAGCGCGCGAAGCTGATCGCCATCAGCGGCTGGTCGAACATGCGCATGGTCAGTCGGCCGATCGACCAGGTCGAGAGCAGGGCATCGGCGCCGACCGCCGCCAATGCCATCACCGCCAACAAGAAGGCGCCCAACAGCTTGACCGAGATCGGCACGCGCCTGCCTCAGCGCCCGACCGTGACCTGCAAGCGCATCTTGGGATGAATCCGGCACTAAACGACGAACACGCCGGGGCGCGGGAAGGGCACGGTGGTGCGGTCGCCCGGCTCCTGCAGCCCGATGTCGAATTCGCCGCCGCGCGAGACCGAATGGACGTTGTGGCCGAACGGATCGGAGTTGGTGAACACCACGCGCTGGCCCGAGGCGATGCGGACCTCGCCCGGCTCGAAGCGCATGCCGGCCTGCTCGACCACGACGTCGGACTGGGCCAGGGTCAAGGGCGCGACCAGGCCGAGACCGGCGCCGAAGAGCGCGCCGAGAACGGCGACGAGGCGGGGCGAGGCTGAGGCGCGGCTCATGGTCAACCGGTCTGGGCGTAGGTGCCGTCGGCCGAAGGCGGCGCCGGATAGGCCTTGGGCTCGATGGCAAGGTCGATGAGGATGCGGTCGCCGATGCCGATCTCGCCGCGCGCCGTCATCCGACCGGTGGCGACATCGACGTGATAGAAGGCCCGGCCGGAGGCGGCGAAACCCCAATATTCGTAAACGCGATCGGTGATGATGTCGAAGGCCGTAATTCGGGTTCCCGCCGGCAGGCCGAGCGGGCCGACGGTGCGCAACCGGCCGGCCTCGATCGGATTGTGGACGACGTAGTTTCCGTTGGCGCTGTCGATCTCGAACAACTGGGTGGCGAAGGCGCCGGGATAGGTGTTGATGTGCGCGGCGGCGGTGACCCCAGGAGTCTTGCCGGCGTTGCGGTCGTTGGCGGCATAAGCCAGTTTCTGGTCCTCGTTCACCGCGCCGGTGGCGATGGCGACGCTGAAATTGCCGCCAGCGGCGGTGATGATCCGCAGCGCATCGGCCTTGGGATCGTAGTCGACCGCGACCACGTCGGCGGGCAAGGCGCGGCCCGCGGCGACGACGCGCTGGGCGGCGCCGGAATTGGCGTCGATGCGATAGACCACATGGTCGGCGCCGAGGCCGTAGATCCGACGGTCATGAACCCGAAAGTCGATGCCGAGGATGCGCCCGCCCGCTCCGGCGATGGGGATCAGCCGCGCCTGGCCAGGGGCATCGGCCGTGAAGCGCGCCAATTCGTTGCGATCGGTCAGACCGACCAGGCGAAAACCCGGCGAAT
>VGDZ01000131.1 GCA_016869515.1 Alphaproteobacteria bacterium
ACCGAGCGGCCGGCGGCGGCCTGGGCCAGGGCAAAGCCGCGTTCGGCCACCGCCGGGTCGTTCGGTCGCGCGGTGGCGAGCGCGGCGAGGAGTCCGTCGATCAGCTGCGCCTGCAGGCGATCGCGGGTCGAACGGTTGTCGGCATCGGCCCGCCCGGAAGCGCTTTCGCGCAGCACGGTCGGCAATTCGGTCTCGAGCCCGACCAAGCCGGCCGCGACATCGCCCGAACGCAGCCTGGACAGCGCGGCCAGCGCGCGCATTTCGGCGCTGCGGACGTGGTCGGGACCGAATTGGACGGACAGTTTCTGGGCCGCGTCGTCGGCCCGCGCCACCGCCTCGCCGGCGCGACCGCCCTCGATCAAGCTCATCAGCCACTCCTGGTTGATGGCCATGAAGCGCCGGAATGTGCCGGCATCCTCCTGCAGGTCGCGCACGATGCGGTCGTAAATCGCCAGCGCTTCGCCATGACGCCCCTGCGCCGCCAGCACATCGGCCAGCGGGATCGATACCGGGCCTTCGGCCCGCCCGCCATGCTGGCGCCGCAATTCGATCATGCGGCGCGACAGCGCCTCGGCCTCGCGCCAGCGGCCTTCGGCGCGCAGGAAGACCGCCAGGCTGCGCATGGCGTTGACGACATCGGTCGGATCGGTGTTGACCTCGCGGGCGACGATGTCGATCGCCCGGCGGAACTCGATTTCGGCTTCGCCGGTCCGGTCGAGATGCACCAGGATGTCGCCCAACAGCTCGTGCAAGCGCGACATCTGCTTCGCCGCGTTGCGGCTGGGTAGGCCGGTGACAGCGGTCAGTTCCCTGACCAGAGGTTCGGCCTCGGCGTAATTGCCGCGATTGGCCGACAGGATGGCGCGCGCCCGCAAGCCCGCGGCCTGGACCGGGTTCAGCGACGGGCGGCCCGCCGCCGGCCGCTGCTGATCCGCGCGCTGCTGGGCTCGGCCGCCCAGATCCGTCAGCATGGCCAAATACTGCTCCGCCTTGTCGTATTGGCCGATGCGGGCGTGGCCGAATACAAGTTCGGCCAAGAAATGCACGCGCCGCGGCGGACCGCGGTCAGGGTTGCGGAGGCGCGAGCCGCGGCCGTCGTCGCGCGGCAGCAGCGCCAGCGCCTTCTCCAACTCGGTCAGGCCGCGCTCTTGCGAGACGAAAGTGGCAAGCGCGCCATAGAGCTGCCAGTGGATTTCGGATCGGTCGATCTGGCGGGCGCGTTCGCCGTGGCGCGCCGCCAGTTCGAGGTCGGCCACGGCGGCTTGATTGCGGCCGATGGAACGACGCGCCTTGCCGCGTTGCAAGTAGAACGCCGCCAGCAGATCGGGATTGTCGGTGCGGGGCGGTTGGCGCTCGGCGATGGCGACCAGTCCGGCACCGGCTGTGGCCAATTGGTAGCCGGCCCAGTTGGCTTGTCCGTCCTCGTCGTGTCGCTCGGTCTCGCCGGCCGAGGCGGCGAGCGTCTGCATCAGGCGCTGCGCCTCGTCCAAGGACATCGGCCCTTGAGTCGCGGTTTCGGGCGGCGTGCAGGCGCAGAGTCCGACGACGGCGACGAAGGCGATGGCGCGGCGCATGATTCGCCTTGAACAACGGTCCAAGCGCCAAGTGTAATCCAGAGCCGGTTTGGCCGCGAGCCATTCCGCATGCTATGGTCCGGCCGCCGCAACCGCCGGATTCGCGAGGAAAGGCAAGGACTTGACCGAGACTCCCAAGACCGCGTCCACGTCCGCGCTGGTCGGCCGCCTGGTGCGCGACGAGGTGCGGCCCCATGGCTGGCGCCTGGCGCTGGCGGCGCTGCTGATGGGGGTGGTGGCGGGCGGTACCGCCACCAATGCCTGGCTGATGCAGCCGGTGCTGGACAAGGTGTTCGTCGAAAAGGACACCACTGTGCTGGGCCTCATCGCCGGCGTGATCCTGGCGGTGGCTTTGGCGCGGGCGCTGGCCAGCTACGGCCAGGCGGCGATCATGAGCGAAGTCGGCATGCGCATCGTCGCCGCCATCCAGGCGCGGCTGTTCGGCCATTTCATGCGCGCCGACCTGGCGTGGTTCCATGCCAATGCCTCGGGCAAGCTGATTTCGAGCTTCCTGGTCGATGCCGGGCTGTTGCGCGACGCGGTGGCGCGGGCGCTGACCGGCCTTGCCAAGGACGCGCTGACGGTGGTCTTCCTGATCGGGCTGCTGTTCTGGCAGGACTGGAAGCTGGCATCGGTGATGGTGCTGGTGCTGCCGCCGGCCCTGGGCTTGACGCGGCGTTTCGGCCGCCGCATGCGCAAGGCCTCGACCCGTGCCCAGGAGGAAAGCGGCACGCTGACCGCGCTTTTGTCCGAGCATCTGCAAGGCGCGCGCATGATCAAGGCCTTCGGTCTCGAATCCCAAGCCATCGCCCGCACCAAGGCGGCGATCGAAAGCCGGCTGCACAATTTCATGAAACTCGGCCGCACCCGCGCCGCGGCTTCGCCCTCGATGGAGGCGCTGGGCTATGTCGCGGTGGCGGCGGTGGTGATGTACGGCGGCGCCGAGGTCATCGCCGGGCGCACCACGCCGGGCACGTTCTTCTCCTTCATCGCCGCGCTGCTGATGGCCTTCCAGCCGCTGCGCAGCCTGGCCAGCATGAACGCCTCGCTGCAGGAAGGGCTGGCCGCCGCCCAGCGCGTCTTCGCCCAGCTGGATACCGTGCCCGGCATCCGCGATGCCGCCGATGCTAGGCCCCTGGTCTTGGGCGGCGGCGCCATCCGTTTCGAAGGCGTCGGCTTCACCTATGCCGATGGCAGGCGCGCGCTCGATCGCATCGATCTCGACGTGCCGGCCGGCAAGACCGTGGCCCTGGTCGGGCCTTCGGGCGCGGGCAAGTCGACCTTGCTCAACCTGGTGCCGCGGTTCTACGACCCGGACGAGGGGCGGGTGACGATCGACGGCCAGGACGTGCGCAAGGCGACGCTGGCCTCGGTGCGCGGCGCCATCGCCCTGGTCAGCCAGGACACCACGCTGTTCGACGACAGCGTGCAGGCCAACATCGCCCTCGGCCGCCTGGGCGCGAGCGCGGACGAAATCGTCGCCGCCGCCAAGGCCGCCGCCGCGCACGACTTCATCTTGGGCCTGCCCAAGGGCTACGACACCGTGATCGGCGAGGGCGGAGTCGCCCTGTCGGGCGGCCAGCGCCAGCGTCTGGCGATCGCGCGCGCCGTGCTCAAGAACGCGCCGATCCTGCTGCTCGACGAGGCCACCTCGGCGCTCGACACCGAGGCCGAGCGTCAGGTGCAAGGGGCGCTTGACCGGCTGATGGTCGGGCGGACGACGGTGGTGGTGGCGCATCGGCTGTCGACCGTCACCGGCGCCGACCGCATCTGCGTGCTGGATGGCGGGCGGGTGATCGAGAGCGGCGCGCATCGCGAACTGTTGGCGCGCGGCGGGCTTTATGCGCGGCTTTGGGCGCTGCAGGGCGCCGAGGACGGCGGCGCCCAGGCCGGCCAGCGCGCCCGCGCCTGACATGTCCTGGCTGAAGCGCCTCGGCCGCCACGAAGGCTTGCGCGGCGCCGCCGCCGACACGGCCGCGCGCTACGTCGATTGGGTGTGGTCGAGCGGCCGCTGGACGGTCGAGGGCGAAGAGCGGGTGCGGCCCTTCTGGAATGCCGGACAGCCGATCCTGCTGGCGTTCTGGCACGCCCGCATCGCCATGGCGGTCAAATGCTGGCCGCGCGACCGCCGCATGGCGATGCTGATTTCGGCTCACCGCGACGGCCAGTTCGTGGCGCGAATCGTGGCGCGTTCGGGGATCGAATACGTGCCGGGATCGGCGACGCGCGGCGGCTCGGAAGCGATCCGGCGTATGATCCGGGCGGTGCGCGACGGCGCCTCGATCGGCATCACCCCTGACGGCCCGCGCGGGCCGCGCATGCGCGCGCAAGTGGGCGTCGCCCAATTGGCGCGGCTGTCGGGCGCGCCGATCGTGCCGATGAGCTGGAGCGCCGCTCCGCGTCGGCTGCTGTCGACCTGGGATCGCTTCGTGCTGCCGGCGCCGTTCTGCCGTGGCCTGATGCTGTGGGGCGAGCCGATCCACGTTCCGCGCGACGCCGATGCCGCCGCCATCGAGGCGGCGCGGCGATCGGTCGAGGAGCGGCTGAACGACCTGACCCTGGAGGCCGATCGGCGCATGGGCGGACCGCTGGTCGAGCCCGCGCCGGAATCGATGACCGAGGCGGCGGCGTGATTCTTTTCGCCTATCGTGCCTTCGGGCAGCTGGTGGCGCCACTGGTCGGACTCATGCTCGAGCGGCGGGCGGCTCAGGGCAAGGAGGACCGCGCGCGCCTGCCCGAGCGGCTGGGCCGTGCCGGCCAGACGCGACCCGAGGGCCGGTTGGTCTGGATTCACGGCGCCTCGGTCGGCGAGGTGCTGTCGGTGCTGCCCTTGGTCGCGCGGCTGCTGGAGCGCCGCTCGGATCTCTCGGTGCTGTTGACCTCGGGCACTGTGACCTCGGCGCAGATCCTGGCCGAGCGCCTGCCGCCGCGGGCCCTGCATCAGTTCGTGCCGATCGACCTGCCGGCGGCGGTGGTGCGCTTTCTCGATCATTGGCGGCCCGATGCCGCGGTCTGGGTCGAATCCGAGCTCTGGCCGAACCTGATCCTCGATACCGCCGCGCGCGGCGTGCCGATGGCGCTGGTGCAGGGCCGCATGTCGGCGCGCAGCAAGCGCGGCTGGTCGCGCGCGCCACGAACGGCGCGACGGCTGCTAGGCGCGTTCCGGCTGTGCCTGGCGCAAAGCGTGGCCGATGCCGATCGCTTCGCCGCCTTGGGCGCGCCGGCGCCGCGTTCGGTCGGAAATCTGAAATTCGCCGCCCAGCCCTTGCCGGTCGACGAGGCCGAGTTGGCGCGACTGCGCGCCGCGATCGGCCGGCGTCCGGTCTGGATCGCAGCCTCGACCCACGATCCCGAAGAGCAGGCCATGGCCGCGGCGCATCGCCTGCTGACGGCGCGCTGGCCCGATCTGCTGACCGTGGTCGTGCCGCGCCACCCTGCGCGCGGCGAGGCGGTGGCGCAATTGCTCGGCGGTGCGCCGCTGCGTTCGCGCGGCGAAACGCCCGGCGGCTGCTATGTCGCCGACACCATGGGCGAGCTCGGACTGTTCTATCGCCTGGCCCAAGTCGCTTTCGTCGGCGGCTCGCTGATCCCGCATGGCGGGCAGAACCCGCTCGAGCCGGCGCGGCTCGGCCTGCCGGTGCTGCATGGGCCAAGCATGTTCAATTTCACCGATGCCGTCGAGGCTTTGGCGGCGGTCGGCGCATCGCGGACGGTGAACGACGCCGCCGAGCTGGCCGAGGCGGTCGCGGCGTTGCTGGCCGATGCCGAAGGCTGCCGCCAGCGCGGCGCGGCGGCGCGCAAGGTCGCCGATTCGGGCGAGGAGGCGCTGGATGCGGTGGCCGAGGCGCTGTTGCCTCTGATCCCGGCCTGACCATGGCTTGGCGCACGCCGCGATGGTGGAACGAGGACGGCGCCGTCGCCAAGGCGCTGATGCCTTTGGCCTGTCTCTACGCCGTCGGCGCCGGATTGCGCGCGCGCATGACGAAGGGTTGGGCGGCGCCGGTGCCGGTGATCTGCGTCGGCAACCTCACCGCCGGCGGCGCCGGCAAGACCCCGACGGCGATGGCCGTGGCCGAGCGTCTCAAGGCCCGCGGCCGGCGGCCGCATTTCCTGACTCGCGGCTATGGCGGGACCGCGCGCGGACCGCTGCGGGTCGATCCCGCGCACCATGAGGCGGCCGAAGTCGGTGACGAGGCGCTGCTGCTGGCGCGCCATGCGCCGTGCTGGGTGGCGCGCGACCGCGTCGCCGGCGCCAAGGCGGCGGTCGCCGCCGGAGCCGATTGCCTGGTGCTGGATGACGGGCTGCAGAATCCGGCGCTGGTCAAGACCTTGTCGCTGGCCGCGATCGACGCCGGCTTTGGTTTCGGCAATGGCAGGCTGATGCCCGCCGGTCCCTTGCGCGAGCCGATCGCAAGCGGCCTGGCCAAGGTCGCGGCCGCGGTGATGATCGGCGAGGGTGGGCCGGCCGTGAGCGTTCCGGTGTTGCGCGCTCGGCTGGTGCCGACCGACCCTGCGCCGTTGCGGGGCAAGCGCGTGCTGGCTTTCGCCGGCATCGGCCGGCCGGAAAAATTCGCCGATAGCCTGCGCCAACTCGGCGCGGTCGTGGTCGGGCTCGAGGCCTTTGCCGATCACCATCCTTTTATGGAGGTTGAGATCGAGCGATTGGAGAGAGGTGCGAGAGAGGCGGATGCGATCCTCGTGACCACGGCCAAGGACCGGGTCCGACTGCCGGCCGAACGTCGGGACAAGATCGCCGTACTGGAAGTCGCGCTGCGCTTCGAGGATCCGGCGGCGCTGGATGCGCTGCTGGATCGGGCGGTCGGGACGAAGGCATGACCCTGCGCTGGCGTCATCGGCTGGAATGGTTTCTGGCCAAGCTGGTTTGGGCGCTGTTCGGCGCCTTGCCGCTGGACTGGGCCTCGGCCCTGGGCGGCGGGATCGGCCGAACGCTCGGGCCGCTGACCCGCGCCCATCGCCGCGCCATCGCCAATCTGCGCCGCGCCTTGCCCGAGGTCGACGCCGAAGCCACGGCCATGCGGATGTGGGACAATCTCGGCCGCACCGTGGCCGAGTTCCCGCATCTCGCCGCGATGCGGCTGGGCCGCGAGCTGACGGTCGAGGGCGCCGAGCGCATCGAGGCGCTCAAGACCGACGGCCGGCCGGGCATTCTTCTTGCCGGCCATCTCGGCAATCTCGAAGCCGCGGCGCTGTCGGTGTCGCGGCTGGGCCTGCCGCTGACCGTGATCTACCGCGCCGCCAACAACCCGCTGGTCGACGCCATGATCCGCGACATGCGGGCGCATTACTCCGAGGCCCATGTCAACAAAGGCGCGGAGGGCGCGCGCGCCATCCTCGCCACGCTCAAGGCCGGCGGCCATCTCGGCATGATGAGCGACCAGAAGCTCAACGAGGGCGTGGCGGTGCCGTTCTTCGGCCGCGACGCCATGTCGGCCCCGGCCTGGGCCAAGTTCGCGCTGCGCTATCGCTGCCCGGTGGTGATCGCGCTGGTCGAGCGGCTGGAGGGCGCGCGCTTTCGCGTCGTCTTCCGGCCGCCCTTGGACCTGCCCGACAGCGGCGATGCCGAGGCCGATACCGTTACCCTCATCCGCGCCTATCATCGCGAATTGGAAGACTGGATCAGGCCGCGGCCCTGGCAGTGGTTCTGGGTCCACCGCCGCTGGCCGGACTAGACCGCGATCGGTTTGCATGGAATCGCCGACGCTATTCCATGCAAACCGTGAATCGCGGTCCAGAGCGGGATACGAGGGCATGATTCACGACCTGTCTTGAACCATGTGGTTCAAGACAGGTCG
>VGDZ01000132.1 GCA_016869515.1 Alphaproteobacteria bacterium
GATCGTCTCGCAGGCGGAAACCGCCAGCGCCGCTGCTGCCGCCAGAACGCACCAGAATCGCATTCGGTCCAACCCCCCGAAACTCCCGCTACTATATCCGAGTTTCGCCGCTTTCCGCTACGTAAGGCCCTATCATGAAATTTGCTGACTTACCAGAGACTTGACTGCATGCTTGGGCCCCTCCAGGAGGCTGCCGTCATGACTGAATTCCAACCGCGTTCACCTGATTTCCGGAACTGGATCAGGCCGGTGTTGGGTCGCCAGCCCTTCATGCAGTGGCTGGGCGTCGAAGTGACGTGCTGCGATCCCGGCTTGGTCGAATTGGCGATCCGACCGCGGCCGGAAATGACCCAACACACCGGCGATCTGCATGCCGGCGTCATCGCCGGCCTGGCCGACAATGCCGCCGGCGGCGCGGCGGGAACGCTGACCGTGCCCGAGGGCGTGCCGGTGACGGTCGAATACAAGATCAATTTCCTGGCGCCGGCGCGGGGCGAGCGCATCCTCGCCCGCGCCCAGGTGCTGAAGCCCGGACGTACGCTGCTGATCGTCGAGGCGCGGGTCACGGCCGAGAACCGGGGCGAGACCAGCCTGGTCGCGACCATGCTGGCGACCATGACGCCGGTGGCGGTGCCGGGACTGAAACCGCCTCCGGGCTGATTGGAGGATGATCGATCGGTCATGAACCATGTGGTTCAAGACGGATCGTGACTCATGCCCGCGTATCCCGCTCTGGACCGCGATTCACGGTTTGGATGGAATAGCGTCTGCGATTCCTTGCAAACCGATCGCGGTCTAGTCCGCAGTGACCAGGCGGGCGAGACGCTCGACGCCCGGCAAGATGCGGCGATCGGTCGGCAGCGCCAAGGGGTCGAGCCATTCCAGCGCGCTGGCATCCGAGCCGGCGCGCGCTTCGCCGCCGATCAGCCGGCAGCGAATCGCGATCAGCAGGTAGTGGTTGCCGCGGGCGGAATCGCGCGGCAGGATCTCGATCACGTCGAGCCGTTCGACCGCCTCGGCTTCGAGGCCGGTTTCCTCGCGCAGTTCGCGCACCGCCGCCTGGAATGCGGTCTCGCCGAATTCGACATGGCCGCCGGGAAAGCCCCAGGCGCCGCGCGCCGGTTCCTTGCCGCGCTCGACCAGCAGGACGCGGCCGGCGCGCGCGACGACCGCGACCACGCCGACCAGGGGGCGGCGGTCCTCGCTCACCACGGCGGACGGAAGGTCAGACCTTGCCGGACTTGGACAAGGCGGTAAGCGCGCGCGATTCGCTGGTGGCCGGGTTCTTGACCTTGATGGTCTTGCGCGCCTCGTTGTACTTCTGCTCGATCAAGCGGCCTTGATAAAGACTGATGCCGACCGAGGCGCCGTATTCCAGCGCCGCCTCGTTGTCGACCCGAGTCATGATGACGCGATCGAGGCCGGCGCGCTGCACGCCGGCGATGATGCGTTCCTTGCGCTTGGGGTTGGTGGTGTCCAGCATCTCGGGCGTGAACGCCATCTTGATCAGATCGACGCCGAGATTGCGCCGTTTGACCTGCGGGAAGCTGAGGAAGTTGAGACCGTCGATCAGGAGGCGATAGCCGCGATCGCGCGCGAAATCGCAGGCGAACAGGAACGAGGCCATGTCCGACAGCGCGTCGATCGCTTGCAGTTCGAAGATGATCTGCTTGCGCGAGGACTGCTTGACCCGGGTCTCGAACTCGAGGAATTCCTGCGACAACAGCGTGGCGACGTGCAAGTTGACTGAGCAGGGCTGCGACAGCGTCGCTTCCATCGTCGGCAGCAGCTGCAGCATGCGCCGATCCAGCATGCTGGTGAGATATTGGAAGATCCAGCGGTCGGAGGCGATGTTGACCTGCGGCATGACGGTGCGCTGCAGATCGGGGATCGAGACGTAGACCTCGTGGAACACCGCCACCGGATCGGCGTTGCCGATCACGGCGCAGATCGGCTGCTTGCGCACCAGCGGCGTGACGTCGAGGCCTTTGACGATGTCGTGCAGCCGGCCGAGATGCGGGCCGGCCATGGGTTCGGGTTCCTTGGCGATCGGCACCGGCTTGCCGCGTTCGCCGCCCTGCGAGGGCGGCACGACGTTGGAGGCGGCGGCGGCGCGGCGTTCCTCGTTCTCGGCGAACAGGTTCTTGGCCAGCGAGCGGAAGGAATCGTACTGGGTCTCGAGGTCGTACCAGGTGCAGAAGCGATCGCCGAGCGAATCGTCGGAAGTCTGCGACAGCGGATCGTCGGCGAACAGCGTGCGCAGGCGGGTGATGACCTCGTTCATCTGGTCTTTGGTGGCGCCCTGGCAAATGACGATGACGTCGCCGTTGCCGAGCCGGAACAGATGACCTTTGAAGGTATTGATCAGCGTCTCGAAGGTTGCCGCCGCGACCCGCAGGTGATGCTCCTGGCGGAAATGAGGCTTGAGTTTGGAAAGGTGAATCAGAACCGCGCGGCGACCCTGGCGGAATCGCTCCAGCCTGTCGACGGTGTCGACCAACGCCTGTTCTTGCGTCGCCATAGGGATCGGGGCAGGCGGCATTCCTACAAACCCTCCAATCCGGCTCAAGCCAACCCCCAAGGCCGGCCGCCGTCATGCAAAACCCACCGCCCACGCGCCCCGACAGCGCACAGACGGTTGGCCATATTAGTATGCTAAAATCGCCCGCGAAAGGCCTAAATGCAGCATTCGTACCCCCGAATTCCGCCCGGCCATCGGGTCTATGCCATCGGCGACGTGCATGGCCGGGCCGATCTGATGGTGCGGCTGCAGGACAAGATCGCCAAAGATCTGGACCGGCGACCGGTGACCAAGGCGACTTTGGTGCTGCTGGGCGATCTGATCGACCGCGGTCCCGACAGCCGGGGCGTGGTCGAACGGGCGATGGCGGGATTGGCGGGCTGCCAGACGGTCGTGTTGATGGGCAATCACGAGCGCCTGATGTTGGATTCCCTGGCTGGCGGCGTGGGCGAGGAGGAGCTCTGGCTGATGAACGGCGGCGATGCCACCCTGGCCAGCTACCGGGTCGAGCGGGCGGCTGCGCTCGACCGTGTCTTGCCGGCGGAGCACCGGAACTTCCTGGCCGGCTTGGCATTGCATCATCGGGCGGGAGACTATGTTTTCGTCCATGCCGGGCTGCGGCCGGACCGCCTTCTGGCCGAACAGGACCCGCATGATCTGATGTGGATTCGAGAGCCTTTCCTCCTGGCCAAGGATTTGGCTGAAGCGGCTGTGGTGGTGCATGGCCACAGCGTCTTTCCGCGGGTCGAGTTCGGCCGCCAGCGCATCGGCATCGACACCGGGGCGTATTTCTCCGGTCGCCTGAGTTGCCTGGTTCTGGAGGAGGATCGGCGGTTTGTGCTCGACACCCTGACCGAGTCGCCGGTGTCGGCGTGAACCGCTCGGTTGCCGCGCCGCGTTTCGACGTTTGGACCGCGATTGCGCTGGTGCTGGCGGCGGCCACGCTGGCGCCGATCCTGGTGGTGACGGCGAACCTGCTGCGTCCCTCGCAAGGCATCTGGTCGCACTTGGCGGCGACGACGCTGCCGGTGCTGGTGATCAACACCGCGCTGTTGATGCTGGGCGTAGGTCTTTCGACCGCAATCATCGGCACCGGCACCGCATGGCTGACGACGATGTGCCGCTTTCCCGGACGCAAGCTCTTGACTTGGCTGCTGGTCATGCCGCTGGCGATGCCGGCCTACATCGTCGCCTATGTCGTGACCGACATGCTGCAGTTCGCGGGCCCGGTGCAAAGCGCGCTGCGCGCCGGTTTCGGCTGGGGGCGCGGCGACTACTGGTTTCCCGACATCCATAGCCTGAGCGGTTGCGTCGCGATGCTGGCGCTGGTGCTTTATCCCTATGTCTATCTGTTGGCGCGGGCGGCGTTTCTCGAGCAATCGACCGCCGCCCTGGAGGCCGGGCGGATGCTGGGACGCGGGCCATGGGCCAATTTTTTCGGCGTCGCCCTGCCCTTGGCGCGGCCGGCCATTGCCGGCGGCACGGCGCTGGCGCTGATGGAGACGTTGGGCGATTTCGGTGCGGTGCAGTTTTTCGGCGTCGACACCTTTACCACCGCGATCTATCGCACCTGGTTCGGGATGGGCAATCAGGTGGCGGCGGCGCAATTGGCGGCGGCGCTGATGGGCTTCGTGCTGCTGGCGCTGGCGCTGGAGCAGCTTTCGCGCGGCGGTCGGCGCTATCACCAGGGCGCGCGGCGCCAGCGCCCGCCCCAGGCGCTGGAGCTGGCCGGCGTCCGCGCCTGGGCGGCGGCGCTGGCCTGTTTCCTGCCGCCGGCCTTGGGTTTTCTCCTGCCGCTGGGCCGGCTTGCGGTCCTGGCCGCGGGCGAGGACGGCGGGCCCAGCGCTGGGCGATTGGCCGGCTTCGCTGCCAACAGCCTGACCCTGGCGGCGTCGGCGGCGCTGGCGACGCTGATCGTGGCGCTGGCGCTGGGCTATGCCGTGCGGTTGCGGGCCTCGCCTTTGTTGCAGGGGCTCGGCCGTTTGGCGGGACTGGGCTATGCCGTGCCCGGCTCGGTGATCGCGGTCGGCATGCTGATGCCGCTGGCGGCGATCGACAACGCGGTCGACCGCGCCATGCGCGAGGCATTCGGGATCTCGACCGGGCTATTGCTGTCGGGGACGATCCTGGCGCTGCTGGTGGCCTATGTGGTGCGATTCCTGGCGTTGGCGCAGAGTGCGGTCGAGGCCGGGCTGGGACGAATCACGCCGCGCATGGACGAAGCGGCGCGGCTGTCGGGCGCGCCGCCCTTCGAGACGCTGCGGCGGATCCACCTGCCGATCCTGCGGCCCAGCCTCTTGGTGGCGTTGCTGGCGGTGTTCGTCGATGTGTTGAAGGAGTTGCCGGCGACACTGATCGTGCGGCCGTTCAATTTCGACACCCTGGCGGTGCGGGTCTATCAGCTGGCCAGCGACGAGCGTCTGGGCGAGGCCTCGCTGGGGGCGCTGGCAATCGTCGCCGCCGGCCTGGTGCCGGTGACGATCCTGGCCGCGACCCTGACCCGCCGGCGCTGAGCTATTTCCATCCGACGCGGTCAGCCAGTCGCAGCGCCGCCTCGTTGTGCGCGCCGATGATGGCCGCTTCCAGCCGATCGGCCTTGAACGTGCCCCAGCCGGCCAAGGTCTCGGACAGCTTGGCCTCGGCCAGCACCGGATATTCGTTGTTGCCGTCGGCGAAATAGGCCTGGGCCGATGGGCTGACCAGGTATTCGAGGAACTTGACGGCATTGGCGCGATTGGGCGCATGACGCGCCACGCCCGCGCCCGAAATGTTGACATGGGTTCCGCGGTCGCCCTGGTTGGGGAAAACCACCGCCAGCTTGGCTGCGATCGCCTGGTCCTCGGGTTTTTTCGAACGTGCCAGGTTGGCGAGATAATAGGTATTGACCAGGGCCAAATCGCCTTCGCCTGCCGCCACCGCGCGGATCTGGTCGGTGTCGCCGCCGCGCGGCGGCCGGGCGAAATTGGCCACCACGCCGCGCGCCCAGGCTTCGGTCGCGGTCTCGCCGTTATGCGCGATCAGCGAACCGATCAGCGATTGGACATAGATGTCGGTCGAGGAGCGGCTGAGCAGCCGCCCGCGCCAGCGCGCATCCGCCAAGTCCTCGTAGCGCTTGAGATCCAGGGGGCCGACCCGGTCCTTGGCGTAGACCAGCACCCGCGCCCGCACCGACAGCCCAAACCAATGGCCCGCGGGGTCGCGCCATTGCGCGGGAATGGCCGATTCCAGCGCCGCCGAGCGCACCGGCTGGAACAGATTCAGTTGCTGCGCGCGCCACAGCCGGCCGGCATCGACCGTGATCAGCAGGTCGGCCTTGCTGTTGACGTCTTCGGCGCGGATGCGCTCGATCAGCTTGTCGGCGCTGGCCTCGATGCGGGCGATGCGGATGCCGGTGGCCTTGGTGAAGTCGTCGTAGAGCGCTTCGTCGGTGGCGTAGTGTCGCGAAGTGTAGAGATTGAGTTCGTTGGCCGTGGCCGCGCCGGCGGTCGCCGCCAAAGCCGAGGCGATCAGCACCCTGCCCCAGGTCGAAATCCTCACGCGCCTTCTCCAAAATTGCAAACGCTTCTCAATTGCGATTACTTTAGCCTCCTCCGGGTCATGCTGCAAGTGACAATAAGTCGCATCTGCGTCGGTTTGCCGCGTCCTCGACGCCGCGGCGTGTTTGGCTCGGCCGCGACCGGCAACGCCGCCGTCGGCCGGAATGCGATCGACCCGGAGGGAAGCGTGCGAGCGATCCGCCCTCGGCGCCTATCGCGCGCCCGCGCGGGAGACGCGGGGATGAGAAGGCTGCGGGTTGGGCCCGCGCGCGGCTTCTGCTATAAGCCGCGCCGCGAAGGATTCCATGGCCAAGCCGAAATCACCCCCGCTAGAAACCGCTGCCACCGACCCCGGCGCGCTTTCGGGCCTGCTCGACCGCCTGGCCGGGCGGCGGGTGCTGGTGGTGGGCGATGCCATGCTCGACCGCACGGTGATGGGCGCGGTCGATCGGGTCTCGCCCGAGGCGCCGATCCCGGTGCTGCGGGTCGACGGCGAGGAGGCGGTGCCGGGCGGCGCCGCCAACGTCGCCCGCAATCTGGCCGGGCTCGGCGCCCAGGCGCTGCTGGTGGCCATCACCGGCGACGATCCGGCCGGCAGCGAATTGCAAAGCCTGATCGGCGGCATCGCCGGCATCGAACCTTGGCTGGCGGTCGAGCCCGGGCGCATCACCACTCAGAAGACCCGGTTTCGCGCCCAGGGCCAGCAATTGCTGCGCGCCGATCGCGAGACCGTGGCGCCGCTGTCGGAACTGGCCGAGGCTCGGATCCTGGGCGCGATCGAGCAGGCGCTGCCGGGCTGCGAGGCGGTGGTGCTTTCGGACTACGCCAAGGGCGTGCTGACGCCGGCGGTGATCGCCAAGGCCATCGCCCTGGCCGGCAAGCGGCCGGTGATGGTCGATCCCAAGGGCCGCGACTATACGCGCTATCGCGGCGCGGCCATGATCACGCCCAATCGCGGCGAGCTGGGGCTGGCGGCGGGCGCGGCCTGCGACAGTCTCGAAGGCGCGGTCGATGCCGCGCGCGGCATCGTCCGGCGCTGTGGCGTCGGCGCGGTGCTGGCGACGCTTTCGCAGGACGGCATGGTGCTGGTCGATGCCAAGCGCGCGTTGCACCTGCCGGCGCGGGCGCGCGAGGTGTTCGACGTC
>VGDZ01000133.1 GCA_016869515.1 Alphaproteobacteria bacterium
AACATGGCGCTGTTGTCGCACAGTTCTGGCGCGCTCGAAAGCGCCGCGCCGCTGGACTTGGCGCGACCGAACCCTAGACCGCGATCGGTTTGCATGGAATCGCAGACGCTATTCCATGCAAACCGTGAATCGCGGTCCAGAGCAGGATACGAGGGCATGATTCACGATCTGTCTTGAACCATGTGGTTCAAGACAGATCGATCATGCCCTAGAATTGTCGGCGGGGGAGAACCGACGATGACCGATCTACCGCGCCTCGCGGCGCTGGCCGCGATGCTGATGCTTTCATCCGCGCATGGGCTTGCGCAGGATGCCTATCCGTCGCGGCCGATCCGCATCCTGGTCGGCTTCACCGCCGGCGGCACTACCGACATCATCGCCCGCGTCGTCGGCCAGAAGATGAACGAGTCCTGGGGCCAGGCGGTGACGATCGACAACCGCCCGGCCGCGGGCGGCATCGTCGCCGGCGCGATGGTCGCCCAGGCGCCGCCCGACGGCTACACGCTATTGGTCGGCTCGATCGGCCCCTTGGCCATCAGCCCCAGCCTGAAAACCGACATGCCTTACGACAATCTGCGCGCCTTCGCGCCCATCACCATGCTGGCGGCGGTGTCGAATGTCTTGGTAGTCCATCCCTCGCTGCCGGTCCGCGACTTCAAGGAATACCTCGCCTATGCCAAGGCCAACCCGGGCAAAATCAATTTCGGCTCGACCGGCGTCGGCACGGCGGCGCATCTGTCGGGCGAGCTGATGAAGCAGGTCGCCGGCCTCGACATGGTGCACGTGCCCTATCGCGGCGCGGTCGCGGTCAACGACCTGCTGGTCGGCCGGATCGAGACCATGTTCGCCACCATGCCCTCGGTCATCGGCCATGTCCGCGCCAATGCGCTGCGGCCGATCGCGGTCACCAGCGCGAAGCGCGCCGCCACCCTGCCCGACACTCCGACGGTGGCCGAAAGCGGCTTCCCGGGATTCGAATCCTCGTCCTGGTTCGCCATGCTGGGGCCCGCCGGCATGGCGCCCGAAATCCAGCGCAAGCTGCATGGCGAGGTGGTGCGGATCCTCAATTTGCCCGATGTGCGGACTTCGCTGTCGGATCAGGGCGCCGATCCGGTCGGCAACACGCCCGAGGAACTCGGCGCCTATATTCGCAGCGAGACCGAAAAATGGGCCAAGATCATCAAGGCCGCCGGCATCAAGGCGGAGTGAACGGCGCGAGCCGCAACAGCGCATCGACCGCGACGCAGCCCTGGCCCGTGGGACCGACGATCAGAGGATTGATCTCGGCCTCCAGCACGCGCGGCGCCAGCGCGAGCGTAGAAATTGCCGCGATCGCCCGCGCCAGCGCATCCAGATCGCCCGGCGGCAAGCCGCGATAGCCGCGCAGCGGCGCCAATCCCTTGACCTCGGCGATCATCGCCCGCGCGGTGTCGAGATCGACCGGCGCCAGCCGCGTCGCCCGGTCGCGATAGATCTCGGCCAACACGCCGCCCGCCGCCAGGGTGACGGTCGGGCCGACGCGCGGATCGCGCAACATTCCGATCAGCGCCTCGCCCAGGCCGCGCGCGGTCTCCTGGATCAGCACGCCGGCGATCCGCGCTCGCGGACGCTCCTTGGCGATGCGCGCCCGCATGGCGGCGATCGCCGCCTCTAGCTGGGCGCGATCCGCAAGCCCCAGCATCACCGCCCCGGCTTCGGTCTTGTGCGGCAGATCGGGCGAAACCAGTTTCGCCACCAAAGGGTAGGCCAAGTCGAGCCGCGCCGGCAGCGCCGCATCGGGCGCCAACACCAAGCTGCGGGGACGCGCGATCCCCAGCGCCTCGATCGCTCGACCGGCGGCGATTTCGTCGGGCGGCTCGGCTCCGAGCTGGGCCAGCGCCGCTTCGGCCGCCGCCGGCAACCGCGCGGCGACCGTTTTCCGCGGCGGCTCGGCCAGCAGATAAAGCGCGATCGCCTCGGCACAGCTTTCGGGCGTACGCGCGGCGGCGATGGCGTTTTCGCCCAGCAGCTTCAATGCCGCCGTCGCTTCGGGCACGGGAAAGGCCATGATCGGCGCGCCGGTTCCCGCCGCCGCCTTGGTCGCAGCGACGATCGGATGCACCGCCAACTCGGGGAAGAATTGGGCCGAGGAGCCGATCGCCACCGCCACCACGCCGATGGCCGGATCGGCGATCAGCGGCACCAGCACCGCCTGCATGACGTCGGGCTTGGTTCCGGCCAAGGTGACGTCGATCATGCGCCCGGGCTTTGCATCGATGCCCTTGGCGGCGAGCAGGTCGAGCATGGGCGCATCGGGGCCGCGCAGCTCGACCCCCAGCGCGCCCAGCCGGTCGACCACCATCGCCCCGCCGCCGCCGGTAGTGGTCACCACGGTCGCGGTCTTCGCGCGCCCTGCGCCGCGCGGGCTGGCCAGCAGCAGCGACGGCAATTCCAGCAGGGTCTCGAAATTATCTACCCGATGGATGCCGTGATGGCGCAGGAATGCGTCGGCCGCGGCGTCCGAACCGGCGATGGCGCCGGTATGCGAGGCCGCGACCTCGGCCGCCAGCTCCGAGCGCCCCAGCATATAGGCCACCATCGGCTTGCCGCGCGCCCGGGCCAGCGCGGCGAAGCGGGCGATGTCGTCCGGGCGGCGGATGGTTTCGAGGAACAGGAGGAAGACCGCGGTCTCGGCGTCGTCGACCAGCGCCGCGCCGACCTCGCCCAGGCCGAGATCGGCCTCGTTGCCGAGCGAGACCAAAGTCGAGAAACCGAGCCCCCGCGCCTCGCCGCGCGACAGCAGCGTGCCGATCAGGCTGCCGCTTTGCGACAGCACGCCCAGGCGTCCGGGCCGCAAGCCGGGTGCCGCGAAGGCGGCGTTGACGGTGCAGAGAAAGCCGCGATGCAGATCGACCGCGCCCATGCTGTTGGGACCCAGCAGCCGCGTGCCGCCGGCGCGGGCGATGGCGCAAAGGCGTTCCTGCCGCGCCCGGCCCTCCTCGCCCGCCTCGGCGAAGCCGTCCGCCAGCACGCTGACCACCGGCACGCGCGCCGCCGCGCAGTCGGCGACCGCCGTCATCGCCGCCTCGGTATCCAGCAGCACATAGGCATGATCGACCGGCTCGGGCAGATCGGAAAGCGCGCGATAGGCCTTGACCCCCTGCACCGCGTCGCGCTTGGAGTTGATCGGATAGAACCGCGTCTCGCGGCCATGGCGCTTGAGGAAATCGAGCGGCCGTCCGGCGACGCGGCGCGGATCGTCCGAGGCCCCGATCAGCGCCACCGCCCGCGGCCGGCACAGATCGTCCGCCAGCCGCCGCGGGCCCGCGCTCATCTCCCCTTGGCCTCGGGCTTGGGCGGGCGTTGGTCGAAGCTGCGTCCGAACACGGTCTCGGCGATGCGGTTGCGCAGGATTTCGACCGAGCCGCCGGCGATCATCCAGCCGCGGGTGCGGCGCAGGCAATATTCGGCCAGGCTTTCCTGGCTGAAGCCCAGCGCGCCCATCACTTGCACCGCCTCGTTGGCGGCGTTGAAGCCGGCCAGATTGCAGGCCAGCTTGGCAACCGCGGTTTGATAGGCGTCGGGCAGGCCGCGATCGGCCGCGACCGCGGCGCGATAGAGCAGCATCTGGGCGCCGTCCATCTGCATCGCCGCATCGGCGAATTTCCATTGCAGGCCCTGGAACTCGGCCAGCGGCCGGCCGAACTGGATGCGGCTGAGGGCATGGTCGCGCGCCAGGTTGAGGGCACAGCGCCCGACCGCCAGCGCGCGCGCGGAATTGCCCAGCCGCTCGACGTTGAAGCCCGCGATCTGGCGCTTGAAGCCCCCCGCCCCCAGCAGCACGTTCTCGGCCGGGACGAAGCAGTCCTCGAAATAAAGCTGGCTCCAGCTCTCGCCGTTCATGAAGCGCGAGGGTCGGCCGATGCGCAGGCCCGGCCGGTCGCGTTCGATCAACACCGAGCCGATGCCGCCGACGCCAGGCCCGAAGCGGACATAGACCAGGAACACCGCGGCCTCGCCGCTATTGGTCGAAAATACCTTGGTGCCGTTGACGCGGAAGCCCTTGCCGTCGGGCTCGGCCTTGGTCTTGAGATCGGTCACCGCCGAGCCGGCCTCGGGCTCGGACATGCCGACCGACATCACCGCCTTGCCGGCCAGCAGATCGGGCAGGAAACGGCGCTTCTGTTCGGCGCTGGCGTATTCGGCGAAGGTGCGGATGGCGCCGAAATTGCCGGCCTGGACCAGATCGGCGCTGCGCGGGCAGACCAGCGCCACGGTCTCGATCGCCAGGACGGCGTCGAGCAGCGTGCCGCCCTGCCCGCCGTCCTCGGATTTGACGGTGATGCCGAACAGACCCTGGGCCGCCAGCTTGGCGGCCACATCCCAGGGCAGGCCGTCGGCATGGGCGCGGGCCAGCGCACCCGCCGCCAGCTCGCGCTCGGCGAAGCGCCGCACCGCTTCGACGAACTGGCGCCGTTCCGGGCTTAGATCGAAATCCATCGCCCGACGTTAGTCGAGCCGCGCCGGAATCGGCAAGGCGGACGTACCCGGTTTGACTCGCCCTTCCCCCCTCACTAGGATTCGATGAGGATTTGCGCGGGTTTCACGCCGCGCAACAGCGCAACCTTGGAGCATCGCATGCCCGGTCTCGACGTCGACGTCCGCAAACAGGTATCGGAAGAGGCACTGACCGAAACCGTCCGCCAGCTCTGCTTGATCGGCGAGAAGGTCTCGGGCTTTCCCAACGAGGAGAAGGCCTGCAAGTACATCACCGACAAGCTGACCGAGTACGGCATCGGCCACAAGGTGCACACCTTCGAGTCCTACATCAGCGCGCCGCGCTCGGTGAAGCTGACCATCCACGCCAAGGACAGCTACGAGGTCGAGGCGGTGGGCGTGGCTTTCGGCCTGTCGACCCCGCCCGACGGCTTCACCGCCGAGGTGGTGCCGGTCGGCGTCGGCAACGATCACGACTATGTCGGCAAGAACGTCAAGGGCAAGATCGCGCTGGTCACCAAGCTGCCCTCGCCCCACAACGCGCTGATCGCCGCCAAGCACGGCGCCAAGGGCCTGATCGCGATGTCGGCCGGCAAGCAGCGCCACAAGATGATCATCACCCCGGTCTGGGGCACGCCCGAATTCGACCAGATCGACAAGATCCCGCGCCTGCACGTCGCCTCGATCGCCGGCACCGACGGCCAGCGCATCGTCAAGGACGCCAAGGCCAGCACGGTGCGCGCCACCATCGTCGCCGACACCTTCGAGGGCTGGCGGACGGTGCGGCTGCCGGTGGCCGAGATCAAGGGCCGCGAGCCGCTCTACACCCTGGTCGGCGGGCATTACTGCTCGTGGTTCGACGGCTCGACCGACAACGCCACCGGCGATGCCTGCGTGCTGGAATTGGCGCGGGTGCTGAAGCGCTACGAGGGCAAGATGCGCTACGGCGTGCGCTTCGCCTGGTGGCCGGGACATTCGCACGGCCGCTATTCGGGCTCGACCTGGTACGCCGACACCTTCTTCCGCGACTTGCGCGACAATGCCATCGTCTATTTCAACATCGACTCGCCGGGCGTGAAGGGCGCCACGGTCTACGTGCCGCGCCACCAGATGGCCGAGATCTCGCGCTTCAACGAGGAGATGGTGGCCGAGGTCACCGGCTGGACGACGCTGAAAAGCTCGGATGCCCAGCTCGAACTCGGCAAGCGCGCCGACAAATACGTCAGCTCGACCCGGCCGGCGCGGGCCGCCGACCAGTCGTTCTGGGGCGTGGGCGTGAGCTCGATGTCGGTCTACAGCATGCTGCGCCCCGACGATCCCAACCGCGATCCCAATGTCGGCGGCTCGGGCGGCGCCTGGTGGTGGCACTCCGAGCACGAGAACTTCGAGAAGATGGACGCCGGCGTGCTGGCCCAGGACACGCGGCTCTACGCCGCGACGGTGATGCGGCTGGCCACCGCCGAGGTGCTGCCGTTCGACCTGACCCAGATCGCCCAGGACTATCTCGATGCGCTGAAGGAATACGACGAGGCCGCGGGCGACGTGTTGCCGATCAGGGAACTGATCGGCGAGGTCGAGACCATGAAGGGCCGCATGGCGGCGCTGCATCAGCGCTGCAACGGCCTGACCGACCCCAAGCAAACCGACGCCGTCAACCGGCTGTTCCTGCGCTCGGCGCGCACGCTCAATCCGGTGCTCTACCAGGACGGCTCCGAATTCGAGCACGATCCGGCGCTGAGTTCGCGCTGCCTGCCCTCGCTGGGCGCCGCCTTGAAGCTCAAGGCGATGGACCCGCGTTCGGATTCCTACAAATTCGCGCTGGCCGGGCTGCTGCGGCGGATCAACAAGATCAGCGACGCCGTCACCGACGCCACCCGCGACGTCGAAACCTTCACTGCCAACCTGCATTGAGCGCCGGCGGCAAGCCGGCAGGAGGAACGCCATGAAGCTGTGCTATCTGCTGCCCGGTTCGGGCCTAGCCCTGGCCGAACGCCAGCGCCGCGAGGGCATTCTCAACGCCGTCGCCGCGCCCGGCACCAAGGTCGAGGTGCATCAGGTGGTCGACGGCCCCAAGTCGATCGAGAGCGCGGTCGACGAATACAAGGCGATGCCGCTGGTGCTGGATTTCGTCATGCGCAACCAGGCCAATTTCGACGGCTTCATCGTCGGCTGCGCCGGCGACAGCGGCCTCGATGGCGCGCGCGAGCAGTCGCGCAAGCCGGTGGTCGGCCCGGGCGAATCCTCGATCCTGCTCGGCACTTTGGGCGATCGCACCTTCTCCTGCGTCACCACCTCGGCCGAGCGCGCCCGCGTCAAGCGACGCCTGGTGCGCGAGGCGGGGCTGGACCAGAACCGCCTGGTCTCAAGCCACACCCTCGATCTGCCGGTGCTGCAGATGGGCAAGGACCCGCTCGCCACCCAGCGCGGCCTGATCAAGGCCATGACCAAGGCCAAGGCCGAAGGCGCCGAGGTGATGCTGATCGGCTGCATGTCGACGGCGTTCCTGGAACCGCCGCTGCTGGCCGAGGCCGAGGACCAGACCGGGCTCAAGCTGGTCAACCCGATCGTCACCGCGGTCAAGATGGCCGAGGCGCTGGTGGCGATAGACAATTACGGCCGGCAATCCGCCGCCAAGGCGGCCTGAGAATAAATCAGCGCCCGAACATTGACACGGGTTGTGTCCAATTTAGAATCA
>VGDZ01000134.1 GCA_016869515.1 Alphaproteobacteria bacterium
CGACCTGTCTTGAACCACATGGTTCAAGACAGGTCGTGAATCATGCCCTCGTATCCCGCTCTGGACCGCGATTCACGGTTTGCATGGAATAGCGTCGGCGATTCCATGCAAACCGATCGCGGTCTAGCGGCCGTCCAGCGTGTAGGTGCGCCAGCGACCGGGCCGTCGCCGGCCGGGAACACCAGACCGAACGCGCCCTTCGGGCAGTCCCGTTTCCGCTCCTTGAGCGTGTTCAGCACCAGGGAGCCGGCCGGGACCGAGCCGTTGCCAAGCCGCGACGAGCGCGCCCCGCTCGCGATCTCCCTACCGCTTGCCCCAGTGCACCATCGGCAGGCCCGGCACCGGGCTGCGGAAGAAGGGGATGCGGGTGCCGCGCAGGCTGCCGATGTAGACCGTGCGCAGATCCGGTCCGCCGAAGGTGACCGAGGCGAACCACGGCGCGATGGTGCCGCCCATCGCCAGCATGTGCGCGGGCTCGATGCGGTCCTCGGCGAAGGCGCGCATCGCCGCCTCGACCGGCGCCGGGTCGGGAATGTCCTCCAGCAAAATGCGCAGCTCGCCCGCGGGCGTGATGGCGAAGATGCGATCCGCCATGACATGCGTGCCCCACAGATTGCCGTGCGCATCGAAGGCGATGCCGTCGATGAAGCCGCCGGTGTCCTCGGGTCCGAAAATCTCGCGGTCGGTCAGGCTGCCGTCGGCCTGCACCCTCAAGCGCACGATGCGCCGGGCGCAGGTCTCGACCACGTAAAGCCATTCCTCGGCGGCGTCGAGCCGGATCTCGTTGGTGAAATGGAAGCCGTCGGCCACCTTGCGGATGCCCTTGCCGTCGACCAAGGCGATGTAGCCGTCCTTGATGTTGGGGCTGACCGCGCGCATCCAGTTCCGGGTCATGGTCGAGATCGTCAGCCAGATGCGGTCCTTGGAATCGCGCAGCACGAAATTGACCTTGCCGATCGGCCGGCCGTCGATGCGGTCGTGCAGCACCCGGGTCTCGCCCGTGCGCCGGTCCATCGTTTCGAGGCGGTCGGTGCCGAAATTCGAGATCAGGATGTTGCCCTTGCGGTCGAAGGCCAGGCCGTTGGGCAGCGTGCCTTCGGTGAAGCGCCGCGCCTGGTCGGTGGCGGCGGCGAAGGCGCCCTCGGCCTTCTGCACGATCAGCTTCTGGCTGCCGTCGGGCAGGATGCGCATCACTCCGCCGCGGGCATCGGCCGACCACAGCGAGCCGTCGCGGCGGGCGAGGATGCATTCCGGCCGCTGCAGATCCTGGCCGATATAGCCGATGGTGGACTTGTCGACGACAAAGCCGTCGAGCGGATTGGCGGTCATGGCGGGCCCCCGGCGGACGGCTAGAACTTACGGTGTTTGAGATAGGCCTTGTAGGGGTCCATGCCGCCGAGGATCGCCTTGCGCACCGCGCCCTCGGTGCCCATGACGCGCTCGGTCTCGGCCACCACCCGCTTGGCCAAAGCGCGCGGGATCGCCACCACCCCATCGCGGTCGCCGGCGACGAAGTCGCCGCTGGCGATGGTCACCCCGCCGATGTCGATCGGCCGGCCGAAGGCATGCGCCACCCAGCGGCCGGTGATGTCGCTGGGCGTGGCGCCGGCGGCGAAGACCGGAAAGCCCAGCGCGGCCACTTCGGCCACGTCGCGGCAAGGCGCCTCGACCACGAAGCCGCGCACCCCCTTCATCGCCAGCGCCTTGGCCGAAAGCTCGCCCATCAGCGCGATGTCGCGCGTGTGCGGCTGCAGCACCAGCACCTTGCCGCGCGGCGCCCGCGACAGAAGCCGGGTCCATTCCAGCAGCGTCAGATCGGGATCGAGCGTGCGGTCGACATGGCCCTCGACCGTCCAGGCCTCGCCCGCCACACGCATCGCCGGATCGACCCCCCGGATCGCCATCGGCAGCACGCAGGCCTGGTGGCCGAGCTTGCGCATGACGTCGTGCAGCGGGCTGACCGCGAGACCGGCCAGGCGCCGGGTAAGGGCTTGGGACAAGGCGGGCCGCCTTTCTATTTGGGTTCGGTGTCTTGCCAGGCCGGCAGCGCGCTCATGCGCGCGAGCCAGCCGGACAGCGAATGCAAATCGGTCATCGGCAGCCCCGCCTGGCGGGCATAGATCAGGTTCGAGGCCAGGGCGAAATCGGCGATGGTCAGGGTCTTGTCGAGGATGAACTGGCGCTTGTGCAGATGGTCGTCGAGCAGGCCGGCCTCGTGGCGGAAGGCCTTGGTTAGCTGCGCCAAGGCTTCTTCGGGGGCGAAATGCTTGCGCGACATGGTGGCGTTGGTGAGATTCAGCGCCGCCGGTCCGAAATGGGCCGCCTCCCAGAACAGCCAGCGCAGCACGTCGGCCCGGCCATGGATGTCGGTCGGCATCAGCCGCACGGTCTTCTCGGCCAGATAGACCAGGATGGCGTTGGATTCCCACAGCACGAAGCCCTTATCGACCAGGGTCGGGAACTTGCCGCCGGGATTGAGCTTGAGATATTCCGGCTTCTGCGCGCCGCCATGGGTCCAATCGACGGGGCGCAAGGTCGGCTTGAGGTCGAGCTGCGCCATCGTCATCAGCACCTTGCGCACCGTCGGTGACGCGGCATGATGGATGTAGAGTTCCATCGCTTTTTTCTCCCGATTAGCGCCGTCGTCCCAGCACCGAGCCCAGCACGCCGCGCAGGATCTCGCGGCCGATGGCCGAACCGATGCTGCGGGCGGCGCTTTTCAGCACCACCTCGGCCAGGCTGTCCGGCTTGCGGCCGCGCGGCGCGGGCTCGGCGCGGCCGGCAGGTCCCGAGGCCGGCACCGAAGCCGCCGCCGGCGCCGCCGCCGCGCGCCGGGTCAGCATTTCGTGGGCGGATTCGCGATCGACCGCCCGGTCGTATTTGGCGCCCAGCCCGTCGGCCGCCATCGCCTTGGCGCGGATCGCCGGATCGAGCGCGCCCAGGCGCGAGCGCGGCGGCGCCACCTTCATCCGCGCCGCCGGCACCGGCACGCCCTTGTCGTCGAGCAGCGAGACCAGCGCCTCGCCGACCGCGAGCTGGCCGATGGCCTCGGCCAGGTCGAGGCCGGGGCTGGCGCGCATGGTCTCGGCCGCGGCCCGCACCGCCTTCTGGTCGCGCGGCGTGAAGGCGCGCAGCGCGTGCTGGACGCGGTGCGAAAGCTGGCCCAGCACCGCATCCGGCAGATCGAGCGGGCTTTGGCTGACGAAGTAGACCCCGATCCCCTTGGAGCGGATCAGGCGCACCACCTGTTCGATCTTGTCGAGCAGCGCTTTGGGCGTGCCGTCGAACAACAGGTGCGCCTCGTCGAAGAAGAACACCAGCTTGGGCCGCTCGAGATCGCCGACTTCGGGCAGGCGCTCGAACAGCTCGGACAACAGCCACAGCAGCAGCGTGGCATAGAGCCGCGGCGATGCCATCAGCCCGTCCACCGCCAAAAGGTTGATGGCGCCGCGGCCCTGCAGGTCGGTGCGCATCAGGTCTTCGAGGTCGAGCGCCGGCTCGCCGAAGAAAAGATCGCCCCCCTGGCGTTCCAGCGCCAACAGCCCGCGCTGGATCGCCGCCACCGAGGCCGCCGACACCGCGCCGTGGCTCTTGGCCAAGTCCTTGGCGTTGTCGGCGATGTGGGCCAACAGCGCCCGCAGATCCTTGAGATCCAGCAGCCACCAGCCGTTCTGGTCGGCCAGCGCGAAGGCCAGCTCCAGCACTGCCGCCTGGACGTCGTTCAGTTCCAGCAGCCGGCCCAGCAGCAGCGGCCCCAAATCCGAGACCGTGGCGCGGATGGGATGACCCTGGCGCCCGAGCGCGTCCCAGAACGCCAGGTTCTGGCCGGCGGGCGCCCAGGACGGCAGGCCGATCTCGCGCGCCCGCGCCGCCATGCGCTCGTCCTCGGCGCCGGGCAGGCACAGCCCGCCGAGATCGCCCTTGATGTCGGCCAGGAACACCGGCACGCCCGCGGCCGAGAAGTTCTCGGCCAGCACGCGCAGGGTCACGGTCTTGCCGGTACCGGTGGCGCCGGCGATCAGGCCGTGGCGATTGGCCAGGCGCAGCGGCAAGCGCGCCAGGGCCTTGCCGTCGCCGGCGACCGGAATCGAATCCGCCATGGCTCGAATCTCGGGGCGCGGGCGGCTTCGCGCAAGCCCTAAACCGCGGCCGAGTGGCGGGCCTCGCCCGGGCGCAGATAGGCATCGAACGCGGCGCAGGCCGCGCGCAGGAACGGCCAGCCCCTTTCGGTCATGACGACGCGCCAGCCCTCGATCCGCACCAGCCCGTCCTCGACCATGCCGCCCAGGCGCTCGACGTCGGCGAGGAAAAGCGCGGGCTCGACGCCGTGACGGGCGGCGATCGCCGCCAGATCGACCGCGCGATCGCACATCAGCCGTTCGATCGCCTCGCGCCGCAGCCGGTCTTCGTCGGTGAGCGTGAGAAATTTGGCGTGCGGCAAGCGGCCTTCGGCCACGCCTTCCTCCCAATCGCGCACGCCGACCCGGTTCTGGACATAGCCTTGCGGCAGGGCGCCGATGGAAGAGGCACCGAAGCCCAAGAGCGCATCCGCCGCATCGGCGGTATAGCCCTGGAAATTGCGCCGCAGCCGGCCCTCGGCCGCGGCCCGCGCCAATTCGTCCTCGGGCAAGGCGAAGTGATCGAGGCCGATCGAGCGCCACCCCGCCCGCTCCAGCCTTTCGCCCGCGGCTAGGAACTGGCGCAGGCGTTGGCCGGGGCCGGGCAAGGCGGCCTCGTCGATGCGGGCCTGGTGCGGCTTCATCCACGGCACATGGGCATAGCCGAACAGCGCGACCCGGCTGGGGCCCAACTCCAGCGCCTGCTCGACCGTCGCGACGACATCGGCCTCGCTCTGGCCGGGCAGGCCGTATAGCAGGTCGAAATTGAGCGCCTCGATGCCGGCGGCGCGCAGCCTTTCGACCGCGCGGGCGACGGTGGCGAAGGGCTGGATGCGGTTGATGGCGCGCTGGATGCGGTCATCGAAGGTCTGCACGCCCAGCGAGGCGCGATTGACCCCGGCGTCGCGATAGGCGGCGATGCGCTCCTCGTCGAGCGAGCGCGGGTCGATCTCGATCGCGATTTCGGCCCCGGCGGCGAGCGAAAAGCGCCGGGCGATGGTGGCCATCAACTCGGCGAAGTCGCGCGGCGCCAGCAGATTGGGCGTGCCGCCGCCGAAATGGACATGGCTGACCGGCAACCGCAAGCCGATGCGATCGGCCGCCTGCTCGACCTCGCGCTCGAGCAATCCGGCATAGCGCGCCACCGGCTCGGCGGTCTTGACCACCTGCGTGTGGCAGCCGCAATACCAGCACATGCGCGCGCAGAACGGCACGTGCAGATAAAGCGACAGCCGGCCTTCAAGCTTGGCGTACCACTCCGCGCAAATCCGGTCCTCGCCCACCGGCCGGAAATGCGGCGCCGTCGGATAGCTGGTGTAACGCGGGATCCGGGCGTCGTAACGACGCACCAGGGAATCGAGATCGGTCATGGAGCGAGTTTGCTGTCAGGCGACCGGACGGGCCTTGACCTGGATCAACCGCGGATATTTTCTTTTCTTTACAAGTACATAACGAGGCCCGCAGGGCGCGCCAGACCGTCGCCCAGGCGCGCAGCGTGGCCAGCAAAGGCAGATCGAGGGCCGGATCAGGATCGGGGCGGCCAGTCATGGCTCTCGCCCCGCCCCTCGCGCGCCCAGGCGTAAAGCGCGTCGTACATCACTAGGCCGTGGCGCAGCATGTCGTGATCGTCGGCGAAGACCCGCGACAGGCCGAGCGACAGCGCCAACAGCCCGGGCGATTGCGGCGACAGCTCGGGATGACCGGTATCGGCGCCGCGCACGATCAAGGCCAGATCCGCCAAGGCCGGATCGTCCAGCCGGTACTTGGCGAGGAAACTGTCGAAGCTGCACAATGGTCCGACATGGCTGAGTTCGACTCCCGGGACGTCATAGGGAATGGCGCCGGTACGCTGGGCCTCGGACATCACTCGGTCCGCGGGCACGAACAGGAATTCGGGTTCGCGGTCGATGAACCGCGCTACCAGCCAAGGACAGGCGATGCGGTCGATCTTGGGGCGCTCGCGCGTGATCCACTTCATGGCTGCCGGTCCTTGGCCTGGATCGGCCGGCCGGCCGCGACCCAGTCGTCGTAGCCGCCGGTCAGGTGCCGGACCTCGTGGCCGCGCCCGCGCAGCAGCGCCGCCACGCCCTGGCTGATCTCGTAGCCGTGGACGCAATAGACCACCACCGGCTTGCCCTTGGGCAGGCCCGCGGCCCAGTCCGCCACGCGCTCGGGATCGCCGTAGCGCGCGCCCGGCAGCACGCCCGCGGCTTCGTCGTAGCGCGCGCGGCGCCGGACATCGACCAGGGTGTAGCCGCTCGGCTCGCGCGCCAGCGCCTCGGCCGAGATCGATTGGAATTCGGGGGTGCGATCGGTCATGGCAGCCTCATATCCGATGTTGCATTTCGCTATTGTATATGATACATATGTATCATGAGTCAAGAGCGCAATGCGTTTTGGATTCTGCTGATCCACCAATTGCCGCCGCGACCGGCCTATCTGCGGGTCAAGGTGTGGCGGCGGCTGCAGGCGCTGGGGGCGGTGGCGATCAAGAACACGGTCTATGCCCTGCCCGAATCCAGCGAGGCGATCGAGGACCTGCAATGGCTGCGGCGCGAGATCGCCGGCGCCGGCGGCGAGGCGGTGGTGTGCGAGGCGCGCTTCCTCGACGGTCTCAACGACGACGAGGCGATCGCGCTGTTCCATGCCGCGCGCGACGCCGACTACGCGCCGCTGATCGAGGCGGCCGAGGCATTGGCCCGCCGCAAGCGGCCCGATGCGGCGCGGCTGCGTCGCTTGCTCAAGCGCCAGGCCGAAATCCGCGCCATCGACTATTTCGGCGCGCCGGCCGGGGCGCGGCTCGCGGCGCTGCTGGCCGAGATCGCCGCGCGCGGCGGCAAGGCCGCTGCCGCC
>VGDZ01000135.1 GCA_016869515.1 Alphaproteobacteria bacterium
GCCCGGGCCGAGGACGATGCGTCGCGGGCGCGAGCCGAGGACGGGCTGCGCGCGGCGCTGACGCCGCCGCGGCTTGGACTGTTCCGGCAGTTCGCCGCCGCGCCGGCGGGCGTCAAAAGCGTGGTCGATCTGCGCGCCGACCTGGCGCGGCTGGTGCGCCGGCATCCCGACTGGGCGGCAATGGAAAACGAAGTGTTGGGCCTGCTGGCGTCCTGGTTCGACATCGGGCTGTTGGAATTGCGGCGCATGACCTGGGAGGCGCCGGCAGCGCTGCTGGAAAAGCTGATCCGCTACGAGGCGGTGCATGCCATCCGCTCCTGGGACGATCTCAAGAATCGGCTCGATTCCGACCGCCGCTGCTACGCCTATTTCCATCCGCGCATGCCGGACGAGCCGCTGATCTTCGTCGAGGTGGCGCTGGTCAAGGGCATGGCCGACGACGTCCAGGCGCTGCTGGACGAAGCCGCGCCGGCGGCCGATCCGCGCCAGGCCGATGCCGCCATCTTCTACTCGATCTCGAATTGCCAGCGCGGCCTGGCCGGGGTCGGCTTCGGCGAGTTCCTGATCAAGCGCGTGGTCGACGACCTCAAGCGCGACTTCCCGCGGCTCGACCTGTTCGCCACGCTTTCTCCCCTGCCGGGTTTCCGCGCCTTTGCCGAGCCGCTGCTGACGGAAGAGGATCGCGCCGAGCTGGCGCGGCCGGAGTGGATTGCGGAGGCAGCGCCGGTCGAGCGGTTGCGGCCGCGACTGATGGGTTTGGCGGCGCGATACCTGCTTGAGGCGGGGCCCGAAGGTCGCGCCCGCGATCGCGTCGCGCATTTCCACCTCACCAACGGCGCGCGCATCGAGCGGATCAATTTCCTGGCCGACCGTTCGGCCCACGGCCTGGCACAGTCCTATGGCGTGATGGTCAACTATCGCTATAAGCTCGACGACATCGCCGCCAATCACGAGGCCTATCGCGGCGAAGGGCGGATCGGTGCGACGGGCGCGGTACGTGCCCTCTTCAAGGGATGAGCCATGGACGACCTGCCCAGCAAAAGCTACGCCGCCGGCGAAACGGTGATGCGCGAGGGCGATCCGGGCGACTGCGCCTACATGGTGGTCAAGGGTACGGTCGAGATCTTCAACACCGGACCCGACGGCAAGCCCAACGTGTTGGCCAAGCTGCCGGCGGGCAGCATCTTCGGCGAGTACGCGCTGATCGACCGCCAGCCGCGTTCGGCCAGCGTGCGGGCGATCGAGCCGACTTTGTGCCTGCTGCTGACCGAGCCGGTGGTCAATCGCATTCTCGGCCGCGCCGATCCGGTGATCCGGGCGCTGCTGCACGCCTATATGCGGCGGCTGCGCACGGTCCGTCCGCCGGCGCCGCCGCCTGCGCCGGTGCCGCAGAAGCCCAACAAGTCGGTGGCGGTGATCGCGCGCGAGCCCGAGCTGCTGGAACTGGCCAAGGCCGCGATCGGGCCGATGAACTGCAAGCTCTACCTCAACAACTCGGGCATGGCGCTGCTGAGCGAACTCGAAGGCGGCCGGGCGGTCGATGTCGTCTTCATCTCGTTCTACACCGGCGACATGCAGGCGCTGCTGGTCAGCCGCATGATCAAGCGCGGCGAAAAGACGGCGCGGGTCAAGACCGTGCTGCTGGCGCCGTCCTCGGTCAAGCAAGGGCTGGACGCGGTGCGCGCCGAATTCGACAATGTCGTGGTCGACGCCACGACCGAGACGCTGCGCCAGGCGGCGCTGGCCTATATGGGATGAGGGGTGGGGGAAAAAGCATGGACGATCTGCCGCAAAAGACCTTTCAGTCCGGGTCGCTGATCCTGGCCGAGGGCGATCCGGGCGATGCCGCGTACTTGGTGGTCAAGGGCAAGGTCGAGATCATCCGCGGCACCAAGGCCGGACCGCAGGCGGTGGTGACGGAAGTCGGACCGGGGGGCATTTTCGGCGAGTTCGCGCTGATCGACAACAAGCCGCGCGCCGCCACCGCCATGGCGGCGGAGCCGACGGTTTGCACCATCATCAGCCGCGAGGTGTTCCAAAAGCTGATGAAGCAGACCAATCCGGTGATCAGGGCGCTGATGCTCGACTACACCAAGCGGCTGCGGATGTTGCGGGGAGACTGATGCGCCGGCGCGCGATCGCGGTCTTGGCGGCATTGCAGTGCGCGCTGGCCGGAAGCGCGCAGGCCGACGCCATCGACGGCACTTGGTGTCATCGCGACGGCCGGCATTTCGTCATCCTGGGCCCCAAGATCGTCACGCCCGGCGGCGCTGCGATCGAGGGTCGCTACGGCCGGCACGATTTCAGCTATGTCGTGCCGGGGCGCGAGCCCGATGCCGGCCGGACCGTGCTGATGCTGCTGGTCAACGAGCAGACCGTGCATTGGCGGCTGGACGCATCGACCGGCGCGCCGGAAATCTGGAAGCGCTGCACTGTCACCACTAGCTAGGACATGATCGATCTGTCTTGAAGCCTATGGTTCAAGACCGATCGATCATGTCCTAGGCACCGCGGCGACGACGCGCGCGCGGTGTATCGCCTGCGGCGCTGAGCGGCGGTGTCGAGAAATCAATCGCCGGCGGCCTTGCGATAAATCGGGCGTCGGCCTTCGCGTCCGGGGCAGGCGTCGAAGCCACAAGCCTCGAACAGCGCCGGCACGCCGGTCCAAGCGAAGGTGGGCGAAACGGTGCGGCCGGGCTTGGGCACGACTGGATAGCCCTCGACCTCGCCGGCGCCGCGTCGAAAGGCCAAGGCCGCCGCGGCTTCGACCAAGCGCGTGCCGAGGCCCTGCCGGCGCTGCCGCGCGGGGATGTAGAGACAGACGATCGACCAGACGCTGCCTGCGGCCGGTCGTTGCAAGTTGCGCGAGCGCGCGAGCTTGGAAAAGGACGGCTTGGGGCCGACGCAGCACCAGCCGATCGGGGTGTGCCCATCGAAGGCCAAGACCGCCGATACCCGCCCGGCCGCGATCAGCGCCATCAGCGCGCGGCGGTTGGGTTCGCCCTTGACCGCCTGCCAGGCCTTGCCGTGGCGCTCGATCCGCCAATACATGCACCAGCAGCCGCCGCAGGCGCCCTTGGCCCCGAACAGGCTTTCGACCTTGGGGCCGTCATTGCGGCGCAACGGCCGCAGCGCGATCGCGCTCATCTTCGCCTCCGTGAGCGGTGGGGCCTGGGCGAGGCACCGTCGCCGAACCAGCGGTCGAGGGCAAGCGGCGAGATCGACTCCACCGCCCGCCGGGCCAGGCCGATGGCGATCGCGCCGCCCTGCGGGCGCTCGCTCAGCAATCCGGCCTCGCGCAGGATATGGACGTGATGCGACATGGTCGGCGGCGACACCGCCAGGATGCGCGCCAGTTCGGCCGAGGTCATGGGCCCTTGCGCGATCAGCCCGGCGATGGCGTAACGCGTCGGATCGCCAAGCGCACGAAAGATCAACGCCGGATCGAGCGGCGGCGCGGGCAAGCGCGTCGGCGGCGGCGTGCGCTTGCGCGCGGACATCGGGTCGGCGGCGGGCTCGACATAGGGCAGGTGCGCGATGACGCGACCGTGCGCGGCCGGCAGCACGGTCCAGAAGCGTTGCGGATTGAACGCCGAGGGGTAGAGCCGGATCTCGGCCACGCGGTCGAACGCCAGCCGGTAGCCGCCGCGCAGCGCGGCGATTTCGCCGCGACCGGAATCGATCTCGATGCGCAAGGCATAGGCCTTGGCGAACTCGGCCAAGCCCGAAGCGGCGAATTCGCGCCGGCGGGCGACGACGCTGGCGGCGAATTGCGGCCGCAGCCGCTTCCAGGTTTCGGAGAAGACATCGCGCCAGAAAGCGCCGAGCGCTTCGAGCGCGGCTTGCTTGGCAGCCGGGGGATCGGCCACCAGCCGGCGCAGCGTTTCGACCGCGGGCGCGGTCGCCAGCGGCGGGAACAGCCCAATATGGGTCAGCCATTCCCGCTTCCTGGCGGGCAAAGCGGCCAACGCTTGGGTCAAAGGTCTTCCGGCGAAGATGCTTTCGGCCATGGCATCGGAATGAATCAGCGCAGCCAGCGCGTCGCGAACGAGGCGGCGAGCCGGCACCGCTGCCAAGGCGGCGAGCGCCGAATCGAAACCGCTTCCGGTCCCAGACGATCGGTCGATGTCAGCCAGCGCCAACCAGATCGCCGGCACGCCTTGGAACGTCCCTAACGCCGCCCGACAGCGCGGCGACAGTCGCTGCTCGGCCCAGCTCAGCCAACCTCGATGCAGCCCGCGCTGGCGCGCGGTCAGCCCATGCAGGGCGTAGAAGGTCTCGAAACGCGGGCTGGCCAGGAACCGGCAGGGAAGCGCCTCGGCGGTCGGATGCGCTCGCATGTCAGCGCTGCCGGTCGCCCGTCGGTCTTCCCGCCTGGCGCAGCCCGCGGACGAACAGGCCGGCAATCGCCGGCAGGCCGGCCAGCGCGGCCGCCGCGACCACGGTCCCCAGCGCACCGACCATAGGCGTAAGCAGGCCGGCGACGATGCCGCCCAATGGCCGTCCGCCCTGCATGATCAGACGCAACAGCGCAAACGCCCGGCCCCGCATCTCGGCCGGGATGATCGCCATGCGCAGGGTCTGCGCCCAAATCGTCAACGGCGCGCTGGCCAGGCCGAAGGCGAACATGCCCAGCGCGACCGTGACCGCCGACGGCCAGAGGAAGATCGGGACCAGGGTCATCCCGGCCGCGAATTGCGCCGCGCAGATCGCGCTTCCCAGCGGCAGCCGCGAGGCCAGCGCGCCGGCAAGCAGCGTGCTGACGGTCTGACCGGACGCGAGCAGGCCGAGCAGCGCGCCATAGGCCTCGGATCCGCCACCGAGATGGCGATCGACCAGGATCGGCAGCCAGACACCCTGCATGCCACCGCCGATGTTGAAGACGCAAAACATCAGCGTGGTCGACAGCAGCACCGAGTTCCCGGCCAGCATGCTTGCGGTTCCGCCATAGCCGCGGCGGCTGGACGCCGCGGTGGCCGTTGCCGATGGCGGTATCTTGAGGCCCGCCAGCAGCGCGGCAAAGAGCAGATAGGCGGCGACGTCGACCATCACCGTCAGCGGCGCGCCGATGGCGGCGATCAGCACGCCGGCCAGGACCGGTCCGATCACGCCGGCCAAGGTGTAGCCCAGCATCTCGAGCGCGTTGGCGACCGCCAGCCGCGCGGGCGCGACCAGCGAGGGTATCAGGCTCGGCGTTCCCGCCAGTTCGATCATCATCAGGAAGCCGTAGATCGCCCCGGCGAGGTAGACATGCCAGACTTCGAGCCGGTCGAAGGCGTAAAGCAGCGGCACGACCGCCATCGCCACGCCCCGGATCAAGGCGTCGGCGATCAGGACGCGGCGGCGGTCGAAGGCGTCCAACAGCCAGCCGGCGAGGAAGCCGCCGATCAGGATCGGCGCGGTCATGCACACCATCAAGATGCCCAACGCCTCGGCCGAGCCGGTCTTCCGGTAGACGAACCAGACGAAGGCGACGCGGGTGAATTCGTTGCCCAGGGTCGAGAGCAGAAAGCCGATCCAGAACCGCCGGAAGGCGGGCTGGGCGAGGACCTCGGCATAGGGGCGGATCAATTCCGGCATCGGCTCTCCTGAATGTTAGATTACAATCTAATATACAGGAGTCAATGCGCCGCGCTGCGGCAAGTCCGCCGGGCGGATCAGCCGCGGCCGAACTTGTCCCGCCAGGCCGGGCGGGCGTTGGGGAAGGGCAGGGCAGTGGCGGCGTGGACGCCGCGCGCGACGGCGCGGGCGACGCAATCCGCCGCCAGCGCGCCAAGCTCGGTCAGCACCACCGGATCGCCGCCGATCGGTAGCAGGCCGGTGGCGGCGGCGAACAGCGTGTCGCCGTCGTTGGGCGCGTGCACCGGGCGCAGCGCGCGGGCGAGGCCGTCATGGGCCATGATCGCCAAGCGCTTGCACTCGGCCTTGGTCAGCGTGGCGTCGGTCGCCACCAGGCCGATCGAGGTGGCGGTGACGCTGTCGCCCTTGAAACGCAAATCGAGCGCGCCGGGCGGCAGGCTGGCGGGCCAGCCCAGCCCGCCGAACTCGCCATCGCGCTCGTAGGCGCCGGCCCAGAAATGCGGCCCGTCGCCGATGGTGGCGGCGCCGATGGCGTTGACCGCCACCAGCGCGCCGACCATCGGACCCGAGCGGGCGCGAGCACTGGCCGAGCCGATCCCGCCCTTGAGGTTGAAGGTGGTGGCGCCAAAGCCGGCGCCGGCGGTGCCGAGCGCGAACTCGACCCCGACGGCGGCGGCCGCGGCCTGGCCCATCTCCCAGTAAGGCGGGCGACGCGTCACCGGCTCGCGCAGCCAAGGCTTGTCGCCGCCGTTGATGAGGTCGAACAGGATGGCCTGGACCGCGATCGGCACCTTGACGCCGCCGATCGCCACGCCGCGTCCCAACCGCGAAAGCTGCGCCACCACGCCGCCCGCGGCATCGAGCCCGAACAGCGAGCCGCCCGACAGCACCACCGCATCGATGGTCTGCCGCGTCATCTCGGGTTCGAGCAGGGCGGTGTCGCGCGTGCCGGGCGCGCCACCCAGCACCGACAGCGCGGCCGTCGCCGGGCGCTCGAACAGGGCCACCGTGACTCCCGAGGCGATGGCGGCGTCTTCGGCCTGGCCAACCAGGACTCCCGGCACGTCGGTGATCAGATTGCGTTTGCGCGCGGCGATCATGCGCGGAGTGTAGGGGGTTTCGCGCGCAAGGGGGAGTGACCTGACCGGGTTTTCTTGAGCCAGGCTGATTGAGATAATCAGTTTGGAAAGGAACCCAAGACGATGCCCAGGAAACGACATAGCGCTGAACAGATCGTCACGAAGCTGCGGCAGATCGAAGTGT
>VGDZ01000136.1 GCA_016869515.1 Alphaproteobacteria bacterium
TGCGCCTGGGCCACGATCGGCGACACCGCCAGCGTCACCGCCGGCTGCGGCGCCACCACGGCCTGGGCCGTGATCGGAACCAGGCCCGCGGTCGGCGCCGGGGACGGCCGCACCATCTGCTGGATCGGCCGCGCCATCGGCACGATGTTGGAGCGCTCGGGGCGATCCTTGATCATGGCCTGGGCGTTGATGCCGGTGGCGATGACCGAGACCCGGACGCGACCCTTCATCGATTCGTCGAAGGTCGAGCCGAAGATGATGTTGGCTTCGGGGTCGACCTCGTTGCGGATGCGGTTGGCCGCCTCGTCGACCTCGAACAGGGTCATGTCGCTGCCGCCGGTGACGTTGATCAGCACGCCGCGCGCGCCCTTGAGCGAGGTGTCCTCGAGCAGCGGGTTGTTGATCGCCGAATCCGCGGCCCGCTTCTCGCGGTCCTCGCCCTCGGCCTCGCCGGTCCCCATCATCGCCTTGCCCATCTCGTTCATCACCGAGCGCACGTCGGCGAAATCGAGATTGATCAGGCCCGGCATCACCATCAGGTCGGTGATCGAACGCACGCCTTGATAGAGCACGTCGTCGGCCATCTTGAAGGCGTCGGCGAAGCTGGTCTTCTCGTTGGCGACGCAGAACAGGTTCTGGTTGGGAATCACGATCAAGGTGTCGACGTATTTCTGCAGTTCCTCGATCGCCTTCTCGGCCAGGTTCATGCGGTGCTGGCCCTCGAAGCGGAACGGCTTGGTCACCACCGCCACGGTCAAGAGGCCGAGATCGCGCGCTGCCTGGGCGATGATCGGCGCAGCGCCCGAACCGGTGCCCCCGCCCATGCCCGCGGCCAGGAACACCATGTGGTAGCCCTGCAGGTTCTCGATCAGGCGATCGAGCGACTCTTCGGCCGCCTGCCGGCCGATCTCGGGCTTGGAACCGGCGCCGAGACCCTGGGTCAGGGCCTCGCCCAGCTGCAGCCGACGCTCGGCCAGCGAGCGGCTGAGCGCCTGCGCGTCGGTGTTGGCGACGACGAACTCGCAGCCTTCGAGCTGGCCGTTGATCATGTTGTTGACGGCATTGCCGCCGGCCCCGCCCACGCCCATCACCAGGATGCGCGGCTTGAGTTCGGTCGGCTTGGGTACGCTGATTTGCATGGCCATGGACTCCTCCGTTTTGCTTGGTTGAATGCCTAGAAATTGTCGCGCAGCCAGCGGCCCATGCGGGCGAGACGGCTGCGTTTGGTCGGCTCTTCGCGGGCCGAGAGATCGATCGCTTCGCGCGCATGCTCGGCGGCGAAAGCCAGCAAGCCGGCACAGGCCGCGAAAGCGGGGCCGCCCGCGGTTTCCGACAGGTTGCGGATCCGGATCGGCCGGCCGACGCGCGCCTGCTTGTCGAGCAGGCGGCTGGCGACCTCGCGCAGCCCCGCCAGCTGCGCGCCGCCGCCGGTCAGCACGATGCGACGGCCGACGGCGCGGGCCAGGCCCGCGGCCTCGATCCGATCGCGCACCAGTTCCAGGATCTCCTCGACCCGCGGCCGGATGATGCCGATCAAGGCCGAGCGCGGCACGACGCTGGCCGCGGTGCGCTCGCATTCGCCCACCTGCGGCACTTCGACCCCTTCACGATCGTCGGACGGACCGGCGATGACGCCGCCGAAGTAGGTCTTGAGCCGCTCGGCATGGGCGGCGGTGGTGGTCAAGCCGCGGGCAATGTCGCTGGTGATGTGACCGGCGCCGATTGAGACCGAATCGACATGGATCAGATGGCCGTCGAGGAAGGCGGCGATGCCGGTGGCGCCGCCGCCGAAGTCGATCACGATGCAGCCGAGGTCGAATTCATCGTCGACCAGGGTCGAAAGCCCGGCGGCGTAGGGCGCCGCCACCATGCGGCGGATGGTCAGCGGGCAGCGCTCGACGGTCAGGGCGAGATTGCGCAACGGCGCGGGATATGCCCCCACCATGTGCACGCGGGTCGACAGATCGACTCCGAACATGCCGCGCGGATCGCGGATGTTGGGCGTTCCGTCGAGGGCGTAGCCGAGCGGAATGGCGTGCAGCCATTCGCGTTCGGTGGCCAAGGCCGGCGCGCAGACGTCGTGGTGCAGCCGCACGAGGTCGGGTTCGCGGATTTCCGAACCGTCGAGCCGCAGGCTGGCGCTGGCGGTCTCGGACACGAACGGCCCGCCGGAATAGGCGACGTAGACGTCCTTGATCTTGCCCTGCAGCTCGGCCATCGCCTCGGCCTCGATCACCGTGACGCAGATCGATTCGATGGCGCTTTCCATGTCGACCACGACGCCGGCGCGGATGCCGCGCGACAGCTTGTGGCCGACGCCGGAGACCTTCATCTTGCCGTCGTCGTCGGGCTTGGCGACGAAGCAGGCGATCTTGCTCGAACCGATGTCGAGCGCGGCGATCGGGGCGTTGGGTCGCGCGCTCATGTGCTTTGTCCAGGTTCGCGCAACCGCCAGGCGGCGTCGGGCGTGAGCCGCAGCATCACCCGGTCGGCCAAGCGCAGATCGATCACCGACACTGCCCGCGCCAGCAGGCCGCGCTCGCGATCCAGTCGCGCCAGCAGGGCGATGGCTTCGGCCATGCCGGCCTCGGGCAGCAGCACCTCGACCCCGCGCGCGAGCCGCAGCGTCCAGCGCCGCCGCGATACCCACACCGCGGCCTCGAGCTGATGGGCGATGGCAGGATGTGCCGTCACGGCCGCCACCAACACCTGGGCCTGGAGATGGGCCTCCTCGCCCACCACCAGCGGCAGATGTCCGAAGCGGCCGAGATTCTGGTTGGTGATGCGGTGTCCGGCGGCGTCGATCAGCCAGATGCGCCCGTCATGCTGCCAAAGCGCCAGCGGCGCGCGCTCGATCAAGCGAGCGACGATGCGGTCGGGCAGTTCGCGACGGACCTCGGCCGCGGCGATCCAACCCATGGCCTCGAGCCGGCGGCGGGCCTGGCGCGGATCGAAGGCCAGAATCGGCTCCCCCGCGCGCGCCGCCAACACCGCCAACAGATCCTCGGTCGCGGCCTCGGCCTGGCCGGAGATCTCGACCCGGCGGATGTCGAGGCCGGCAAGCTCGATCGCGGTGTCGAGCGCGTCTTCGATCGCTTCGCGCGCTTCTTGTACCGGTTCGCTGGTCCAGGCCATCGGCGCCAGCGCCGCAAGCGTGCCCAGTCCGGCGAAAGCCAGGCCGCCCCAAAGCGCGCGTTTGCGCCATTCCGGCGACAGCTTGAGGCGCGCCAGGCCGCGGAACGGCGACAGCCGCGGCGCGGGCTTGGCCTTGCGACGGCGGAGCTTCAATCCCCACATCGGGCGTTCTCCACCATCCACACCACCAATTGCTCGAACGAGATGCCGCGATGGCGCGCGATCTCGGGCACCAGCGAGGTCGGGGTCATGCCGGGCTGGGTGTTGATCTCGAGCACCACCAGGCGCCCGGGTTCGCCTTGGGTGTCGTCGTAGCGCATGTCGGTGCGGCTGACGCCGCGACATCCCAAGGTGCTGTGCGCCGCCATCGCCAGCCGGCAGGCTTCGTCGTAGGCCTTGGGATGGATCGGCGCCGGCATCAGGTGTTCGGACAGGCCGGGGACGTATTTGGCGTCGTAGTCGTAAAAGCCGCGCGGAGTACGGATCTCGATCGCGCCCAGCACCCGGTCGCCCATCACCGCCACTTGGATCTCGCGACCGGGTACGTAGCGTTCGACCAGCACGGTATCGCCGAACGGCCAGTTTTCGGCATCGAACGGCGGCCGGTTGTCATCGGCCCGAACGATGCGCACGCCGACCGAAGACCCTTCGTTGGTCGGCTTGACGACATAGGGCGGATCGAACGGCGGATTGCCGGTGACGTCGCGGCGCGCCATCACCACGCCCTCGGGCACGGGAATGCCAGCCTCAAGGAAAAGACGCTTGGCCATCGGCTTTTCCATCGCCAGGGCCGAAGCCAGCAGTCCGGAATGGGTGTAGGGTAGGCGCAAGAGTTCGAGCACGCCCTGCACGCAGCCGTCCTCGCCGAAGCGGCCATGCAGGGCGTTGAACACCACATCGGGTTTGGCGCGGCCAAGCGCCTCGGCCAGATCGCGGCCGGCGTCGATCGGCGTGACACGATAGCCCGAGTGCTTGAGCGCCTCGATCACCGCTTTGCCGCTCGACAGCGAGACTTCGCGCTCGGCCGACAGCCCGCCCTGCAGCACGGCGACATGGGTGCTCATGGCGCGCCTCCGGCGGGAATGCCGACGCGGCGGATTTCCCACTGCAGCTCGACGCCGGAATGCTCGCGCACGCGGCGGCGGACCTCCTCGCCCAGCCCCTCGATGTCGGCGGCGCTGGCGCCGCCGGTGTTGATCAGGAAGTTGCAGTGCATCTCCGAAACCGTGGCGCCGCCCTGTCGCAGGCCCCTGCAGCCGGCGCGGTCGATCAGTTCCCAGGCCTTGGCGCCGGGCGGATTGGCGAAAGTCGAGCCGCCGGTGCGGGTACGGATCGGCTGGGTGCCGGCACGCGCGCGCGCGATCTCGTCCATGCGCGCGGCGATAACCCTCGAATCGGCCTGGGCGCCTTCGAACTCGGCGGCGACGAAGATCCAATCTTCGGGCACGGCGCAGTGGCGGTAGGACAGACCCATCGCCGCCGGCTCCAGCCGGCGCAAGCAACCCTGGGCGCAGACCGCCTCGGCCGCGACCAGTACGTCTTTGACTTCGCGGCCATAGGCTCCGGCATTCATGCGCAAGGCGCCGCCGACGGTGCCGGGAATGCCGGACAGGAATTCCAGCCCGCCGATGCCGGCATCGCGCGCCGCCAGCGCGACATTGACGTCCAGTGCCGCGGCGCCCGCGCGCACCACCGCGCCCTCGGCGGCGATGGCTGCGAAGCCGCGGCCCAAGCGGATGGTGACGCCGGGAATGCCACCGTCGCGTACCAGCAAGTTCGAGCCGACGCCGATGACGGTCACCGGCACGTCGACCGGCTTGGCCTTGATGAACTGGCGCAGGTCGTCGACATCGGCCGGACGGAACATGACTTCGGCCGGACCGCCGACGCGGAACCAGGTGATCCCGGCCAGTGCCGCTTTCTCGGTCAGCCGACCGCGCACCTTGGGCAGGCGTTCGATCAGCCGGGGCAAGGGCCGCGCCGCGCTCATCGCGCCGCCCGCTTGGGCACGGCCAGCGCGTCCAGTTGCGCCGGCAGGGCATAGGCCCATTGCGTGATGCTGCCGGCGCCCAGGCACACCACCAGATCGCCGGCCTGGGCCAGGTTCAAGACCATGGCAGCAAGTTGCTTGGGATCGTCCAGTGCCTGGACTTGGCGATGGCCGTGACGTTGCAGGCCGGCGACCAGCGCATCGCGGTCGATGCCGGGAATGGAAGCCTCGCCCGCGGCGTAGACCTCGGCCACGATCACCGCGTCGGCGTCGTTGAAGCAGGTGCAGAATTCCTCGAACAGATCGCGCAGCCGGGTGAAGCGGTGCGGCTGCACCACCGCCACCACCCGCCCCGAATAGGCGCCGCGCGCGGCGCGCAGCACGGCCGCGATCTCGACCGGATGGTGGCCGTAATCGTCGACCACGGTGACGCCGGCGCCGCTGCCGGTCAGGGTGAAGCGGCGCTTGACGCCGCGAAACGCGGCCAGCGCCTTTTTCATGGTCTCGGGCGCGATGCCCATTTCGCTGGCGACGGCGATCGCCGCCAGCGCGTTCTGGACGTTGTGCTGGCCGTGCATCGGCAGATGCACGCCGCCGATGGTTCGCGGCGCGCCGCCGCCCGAGCGGTCGGCGATGACGACGCTGAAATCGGCCCCGGCCGGCGACAGCTTGAGATTGACCGCACGCAGATCGGCCTGGGGCGAGAACCCGTAGGTCACCAGGCGGCGATCCGAGATGCGGCCGATCAGCGCCTGGACCTCGGGATGGTCGATGCACAGCGCGGCGAAGCCGTAGAACGGCAGGTTCTGGACGAAGGTCTGGAAAGCCTGGCGCTCGGCCTCGAAGGTCTTGTAGTGGTCGAGATGCTCGGGATCGATGTTGGTGACCACGGCGATGGCCGCCGGCAGCTTGGTGAAGGTGCCGTCCGACTCGTCGGCCTCGACCACCATCCAGTCGCCGGCACCGAGCCGGGTGTTGGTGCCGTAGGCGTTGATGATCCCGCCGTTGATCACGGTCGGATCCAGCCCGGCCGCCTCCAGCATCGCCGCCACCAGCGAGGTGGTGGTGGTCTTGCCGTGCGTGCCGGCGATGGCGATCGACCATTTCAGCCGCATCAGCTCGGCCAGCATTTCGGCCCGCCGCACCACCGGCACGAAGCGGCGGCGGGCTTCGATCATCTCGGGATTGTCGGCCTTGACCGCGGTGGAATAGACCACCACCTGGGCCTCGCCCAAGCGGTCGGCAGCATGGCCGATGGTCACCGGAATGCCAGCCGTCCGCAGACGCTGGACATTGGCGCCGTCGTTGGCGTCCGAGCCCTGCACCTTGTAGCCGAGATTGTGCATCACCTCGGCGATGCCGGACATGCCGATGCCGCCGATGCCGATGAAATGGATCATGCCGATGTCGAGCGGCAGCGCCCTCATGCCGGCGCCTCCCCGGTGCGGCCGACCGGCAGGT
>VGDZ01000137.1 GCA_016869515.1 Alphaproteobacteria bacterium
AACGAATCACATCCGATTCCCTAGATTCAAGAAGTTTCCGGTTGGGCTCTCAGATTTCCGATCCTGGTCGCGCTGGGCCTGTGCGTCGGCGTTGCCCTTGCCGCCGACGAAAAGGCCGAGATCCAGTTCTCGGCCGGCGTCTTCGATGTCGCCGACAACGACGCCACCGGCGCGCTGTCGGTCGAACTTCGCGGGACGACCGCGTTCTGGATCCTGCGCCCGATCCTGGGCGCCATGGCGACCGGCGAGCATTCGGGCTACGCCTATGCCGGCCTGCTGGCGCCCTGGGCGCTGGACGATCGCTGGACCGCGGGCCTCAGCTTGGCCGCCGGCGCCTATCGCCGCGGCGACGGCAAGGATCTCGGCTCGGGCCTCGAATTCCGCAGCCAGGCGGAGGTCTCGTACCGCTTGGACAACGGCCATCGCTTGGGCGTCTCGGCGGCGCATCTCTCCAATGCCGGCGTCGGACACCGCAACCCCGGCACCAACATTCTGATGCTGGCGACCTACGCCGTCCCTCTCGATTAAGTGATCCTGCGCCGAACGCGGCGCGCTTGCCCTCACGCCCGCGCTTTGGCATGTGAGACCGCATGAGCGGGCTCGATGTCTCCTATCTCGCCGCCGCCGGCGCGGGCGCGCTGTCCTTCGTCTCGCCCTGCGTGCTGCCGCTGGTTCCGGCCTATCTCTGTTTCGTCGCCGGCACCTCGCTCGACCGCCTCACCGGCGGCGAAGCGATCGATCGCGATCTCGAACAGCGTCTGCTGTGGCGGGCGCTGGCCTTCGTGCTGGGCTTTTCGACCGTGTTCGTGGCCCTGGGCGCATCGGCCAGCGCCGTCAATCGGCTGTTGTTCGAGCATCTCGATTGGCTGGCCAAGGCGGCGGGGGTGGTGATCGTGCTGTTGGGCATTCACGTCACCGGCCTGGTGCGCATCGGCTGGCTGAACGTCGATGCGCGTTTCGCGCCGCTGGCCAAGCCGCGCGGCCTGGCCGGCGCCTTCGTCGTCGGCCTGGCCTTCGCCTTCGGCTGGACGCCTTGCGTCGGCCCGATTCTGGCCGCGATCCTGACCCTGGCGGCGGGGCGGGAATCGCTGGCCTACGGCACCACGCTGCTCGCCACCTATGCGCTCGGTCTGGGCGTGCCGTTCCTGCTGGCGGCCTGGGGGATGAAGCCGTTCCTCGGCTTCATGGCGCGCTTTCGCCGCTACATTCGCGGGGTCGAGATCGCCACCGGCGGGCTGCTGGTGCTGACCGGCGGGCTGATCCTCAGCGGCGGGCTGCAATCGCTCGCCGGCTATCTGCTCGACTGGTTCCCGGCCCTGGCCAAGATCGGTTGAGCCCGCCCTTTACGCCTGGCGCAGCTTCATCGCCTCGGCCAGCGCCGGCCGCGCGGTGATGCGCTTGACCCAGGCGTCGATCTGCGGATAGGGCGCGATGTCGATCAGCTTCTGGGTCACGGTGGTCAGCATCACGCCGGCCAGGTTCAGATCGGCGATGGTGAAGGCATCGCCCAGCAGATAGTTCGACTTGGCGAGATGGGCGTTGAGCACGCCCAGCGGCTGCTTGATCGCCTCCTTGGCTTCGGCCACCACGGCCGGGTTGCGCTTGTCCTCGGGCAGGATGCGGCTGTGCAGGAAGATCGGCACCAAGTGCTTTTCCAGCTCGTTGACCGACCACAGCGTCCATTGCCAGGTCAGCGCCTCGCCTTCCAGCGTCTTGGGATAGAGCGGACCGCCCTGCTTCTTGGCCAGGTAGAGACAAATCGCCAGCGATTCGAACAATGTCAGATTGCCGTCCTTCAGCGCCGGCACGCGGCCATTGGGATTGACCGCCAGGTACTCGGCGGTCTTGTTGGAGCCGTCGGCGAAGCCGATCTTGACGTTGTCGAAATCGATGCCGAGTTCCTTGCACGCCCACATCGCGCGAAAGGCGCGGCTCATCGGAATGCCGTAGATCGTGACCTTGTTCATCGCCGTCTCCTGGATCGAAGCGGCGGAGTGTAGGCGCGGCGGGTCTAGGCCGCAACCGGCGGCGCGAGGCGCACCGGCACGCGCTTTTGGCCCCAATTCCCGGCCGGGCCTTGGAACACGCCCGGGATCTGTGTGCCGCAGGACTTGCAGCGCCCTTCATCGTCCAGCCGGTAGGCGCGGATCTTGTACCAATCGCGGTCGACCACGCGCTCGCCGCAGCAAGGGCAATAGGTGCTCTGGCGCGCGGCGTCGTGGACATTGCCGGTGTAGACGTAGCGCAGCCCTTGTTCGATGGCGATGTGGCGGGCGCGGGCCAGGGTCGCGGGCGGCGTCGCCGGCTTGTCCCGCATGCGATAGTCGGGATGGAAGGCGCTGAAATGCAGCGGCACGTCGGGGCCGAGTTCGGCCGCGATCCAGCGCGTCATGGCCTCGAGTTCGGCCGGCGAATCGTTCTCGCCCGGAATCAAGAGCGTGGTGATCTCGAACCAGACCTTGGTCGCGCGCTTGAGATAGACCAGCGTGTCCAGCACCGGCTGCAAATGGCCCTTGGTCTGGTTCCAGTAGAACGCCTCGGTGAAGCCCTTGAGATCGACATTAGCCGCGTCCATGCGCGAAAAGAACTCGATCCGCGGCTCGGGATTGATGTAGCCCGCCGTCACCGCCACCGTCTTGATGCCCTGGGCGTGGCAGGCATCGGCGATGTCGGCGGCGTATTCGTGGAAGATCACCGGATCGTTGTAGGTGAAGGCGACCGACTTGCAGCCGGTCTTGACCGCGGCGGCGGCGATGGTTTCGGGACTGGCGCGGTCCAGCATCTTGTCCATCTCGCGGCTCTTGGACAGATCCCAGTTCTGGCAGAAATTGCAGGCCAGGTTGCAGCCGGCCTGGCCGAAACTCAGCACCGGCGTGCCGGGCAGGAAATGGTTGAGCGGCTTTTTCTCGATCGGATCGATGCAGAAGCCCGAGGCGCGTCCATAGGCGGTCAGGACGATGCCGTCCTCGGCCGCGCCGCGCACGAAGCAAAGCCCGCGCTGGCCGGGCTTGAGCTTGCATTCGCGCGGGCAGAGATCGCATTGCAGCCGGCCGTCCTCCAGCCGATGCCAGAAGCGGGTCTTGACGCCGGACAGGCGCTCGATCTCGACCGGGTTGGCGTCGGACATGGCAGCTCGCTCGCGATGGGCGTATTCTAGGCCGATGCCCAGCCGTGTGAAGGCCGCCGATGTCGCTGGCCATTTCTACCCGGCCCAGCCGGACGAACTGGCCGGGATGCTGGAGCGTTGCCTTGCGCCCGGGCCCGATCCCGGCATCGTGCCCAAGGCGGTGGTGGCGCCGCATGCCGGCTATGTCTACTCGGGCGCCGTCGCCGGCGCGGCCTATCGCGCCCTGGCCAAGCGGCGGGGCGAGATCAAGCGCGTGCTGCTGTTCGGCCCGGCGCATCGCATGGCGTTCAAGGGCCTGGCGGTGCTGCGGGTCGATGCCTGGCTGACGCCGCTGGGCGCGCTGGCGACCGACATGGAATTGCTGGAACGCGCGCTGGCCTTGCCCGAGGTCAGCGCCGTCGACCAGCCCTTCCTCGGCGAGCACAGCCTCGAGGTCCATTTGCCCTTCATCCGCCAGGCGCTGGGGCCGGTCTCGGTGCTGCCGATCCTGGTCGGCGGCGCGGCACCCGAGACCGTCGCCAAGACGCTGGAGGCGCTGTGGGGCGGGCCGGATACCGCCATCGTCATATCCTCGGACCTGTCGCATTTCCTCGATTACGCCGCGGCCGGCAAGCGCGACGCCGCCACCAGCCAGGCGATCGAGCGCGCCGAGGGCGACGGCCTCGGCGGCCACGACGCTTGCGGCTATGTCGGCATTCGCGGCCTGCTGGCCCATGCCAAGGCGCGCGATCTGCGCATCACCGCCTTGGACGTGCGCAATTCGGGCGACACCGCGGGCGACAAGGCCCGCGTCGTCGGCTACGGCTCCTACGCCTTCGAATACGCCCATGCCGCGCGGCTCAAGGACCGGGACCGCGTCGCGCTGGGCGTGCTGGCGCGGGATTCGATCCGCCAGGGCCTCGATGCCGGGCAGCCGGCGCTGCCGGCGATCGAGCCCCTGCCCTGCACCCTGCGTGCCCAGCGCAACAGCTTCGTCACCATCGCCATCGACGGCAAGCTGCGCGGCTGCATCGGCTCGCTCCGGCCGACGCGGCCCTTGGCGCTCGACGTGTGCGAGAACGCCTTCCGCGCCGCCTTCGCCGATCCGCGCTTTCCCAAGCTGAGCCCGGCCGAGGCCGAGCGGCTTTCGGTCTCGGTCTCGATCCTGTCGCATCCGCGGCCGATCGCGGCCGCCTCCGAGGACGAGCTGGTCGACCGCCTGCGGCCCGACATCGACGGCCTGATCCTGGGCGACGGCAAGCGCCAGGCGTTGTTCCTGCCCAGCGTCTGGGAGGGCCTGCCCGACGCCCGCCAGTTCACCCGCCATCTGCGCCACAAGGCCGGCTTCGAGCCGACTGCCTGGCCCCAGGGCCTCAAGGCCTGGCGCTTCGAGACCGAAAGCTTCGCCGCGGCTTGACCCCGCCCGACCGCGTGTCTATTTTGTAGATACGTGGAGGAACGCGTCCATGCACGGTGCCGTCGCCCGCTGGGGCAATTCGCTCGCGCTGCGCCTGCCCAAATCGGTGGCGCAGCACGCCGGCTTGACCGAAGGCAGCGCGGTGCGCATCGAGGTCGAGGCCGACCGCTTGGTGATTCGCCCTGCCCGCAAGCGATACCGCTTGGCCGATCTGCTGGCCAAGGAGACGCGCCGCAAACGCCATGGCGAGGAATCTTGGGGGCCGCGCCGTGGCAAGGAAGCCTGGTAACCCCGACCGCGCCTATCAACCCGAACGCGGCGATTTCGCCTTGGTCGATTTCGATCCGCGCGTCGGCACGGAACAGTCCGGCCGACGCCCGGCACTGATCCTTTCGCCGCGCTCCTACAACGTCGCCACCGGCCTGGCCTTCGCCTGCCCGCTGACCAACCAGGTCAAGGGCAGCGCGTTCGAGGTTGCGCTTCCGGCCGGCCTCGGCGTCACCGGCGTGGTCCTGGCCAATCAGTTGCGCGCGATCGACTGGATCGAGCGCCACGCCTCGTTCCACGCCCGCGCGCCCCGGACCCTGCTCGACGAGGTACTGGCCAGGATCGAGGCGGTGTTGTACAGCGTCGCCTGAACCGGCGCGGAGGACGACCCGGCCATGCTGATCAATTGCGCCGCCTATCAGGGCGGCAAGAAACTCGCCGACGTCGAGGTCCCGCGCATCGGCGAGTACATCGGCCGGCCCGATACCTTCATCTGGGTGGCGATGCGCGACGTCGAGCCGCACGAGATGACCGAATTGCAGCGTCAGTTCGGGCTGCACGAACTGGCGGTCGAGGACGCGCTGCGCGGCCACCAACGGCCCAAGATCGAGGAATACGGCGAGGTGGTGTTCACGGTCATCCACCTGATCGACTTCCACGGCCAGGAATTGGCGGTGGGCGAGGCGGCGATCTTCGTCGGCCACAATTTCGTGCTCTCGGTGCGCACCCGCAGCAGGCAGAACTTCGGCGGGGTGCGCGAACGCTGCGAGCGCGAGCCGATCCACCTCAAGCAGGGCCCGGGCTTCGTGTTCTACGCCCTGCTCGATTCGGTGGTCGATCACTACTTCCCGGTGCTGGAGGCGCTGGAGAACGAGCTCGATGCCATCGAGGACGCGATGTTCGCCAAGGAATCGCCGCGGCGGAACATCGAACGGCTCTACGCCCTCAAGCGCAAGATCGCGGTTCTCAAGCACGCCGTGGCGCCGATGATGGAAGCGGTCGGCAAGCTCCATGGCGGCCGCGTGCCCAAGGTCTGCGCCAACATGCAGGACTATTTTCGCGACGTCTACGACCACCTCATCCGGGTCAACGCCACGGTCGATTCGATCCGCGACACCATCGTCACCGCCATCCAGGTCAACCTGGCGATGGTGACGATCGAGGAGACCGACGTCAGCAAGCGCCTCGCCGCCTGGGCCGGCATCTTCGCCGTCGCCACCGCCTTCGCCGGCATCTGGGGCATGAACTTCGAGGTCATGCCCGAGCTGAAATGGGAATGGGGCTACCCCGCCGCGCTGGGCGCGATCGCGCTCACCTGCGGCCTGCTCTATTGGCGCTTCAAGAAGGCGGGTTGGCTGTAGCTTTGATTCGTCGTTCGCGTTCGGCCGCGGCGCGGGCGAAGGTCCGCGCCATGCGCTGGGCATCGGCGCTGCGGCCGGTGAACAGGCGGAAGGACTCGACCGCCTGCATCACGCACATGCCGGCGCCGTTCATGGTCCGGCAGCCCCGCCGCTTGGCCTCGGCCAAGAACTCGGTTTCCAGCGGCGTGTAGATCGCATCCGCCACCCATTGCTCGCCGCGCAGCAGCGCGGGATCGAGCGGAACGCCGCCATAGCCGGTCATGCCGACGTTCGAGGCGTTGACGATGCCATCGGCCCGTGCCGCCGCGCTTTCGGCCTGGACCGCCTCGGCCAGGGCCGCGCCGCGCCCGGCATTGAGCCGCGCGCACAGCGCCTCGCGCCGCGCCGCATC
>VGDZ01000138.1 GCA_016869515.1 Alphaproteobacteria bacterium
TTCGTACCGGCGCTGGCGTTGGGGCTCAGCCTGCAGGTGCCAGCTTGGCTGTGGCTGGCGGCGGCGGCGCTGCTGGCGCTGATCTATTGGAACGCCGGGCGCGGCCGGGTGCCGCTCTATCTGACCGGGCCCGCCACCCAGATCGCGCTCGAGACGCTGCTGCCGGCACGCGAGCGGACCAGCCTGGTCGATCTCGGCTGCGGATTGGGCGGACCGCTCGGCTTCCTCGCCCGCCGGCATCCCGAGTGGCAGTTGACAGGGATCGAAAGCGCGCCTTTGCCCTTCGCCTGGGCCTGGCTGCGCCTGCGCGGTCAGCCCAACGCCCGCCTGGTCTATGGCGATTTCTGGGGCCAAGACCTCGGCGGCTACGACGTGGTTTATGCCTTTCTCTCGCCCGAGCCGATGCCGAGATTATGGGACAAGGCCCGCCGCGAAATGAAACCGGGCGCGCTTCTGATCAGCAACAGCTTTGCCGTGCCCGGAATCGACCCGGAAAGGCGGCTGGTGGTCGACGACATCCGGCGCTCGACGCTGTTGGTCTATGTCCCGTCCACCCGCCGATAGCGGCCGCGGTAAAAGAGCAGCGGCTGGCCCTCGCCATGCTGGAGCTTGATCACCTTGCCGACCAGGATGACATGGTCGCCGCCGTCATAGCGGGCGTGGACTTGGCAATCGAGCGCGGCCAGGGCATCCCTCAGCACCGGGCTGCCCTGGCCCCAGCGCGACCAGGCGACGGCATTCCAATCCGGCCCGCCGCGCGCGGCAAAGGCGCGGCTGAGCTCGACCTGGTCGTCGCGCAGCACGCTGATGGCGAAGCCGTGGGCAAGCTGGAAGGAATCGAGACACCGCGCCTTGCGATCCAGGCTGAACAGCACCAAAGGCGGATCGAGCGAGACCGAGGCGAAGGAATTGATGGTCAGCCCTTCCGGGCGGCCGTCGCGGGCCAAGGTCGCGGCGATGGTCACGCCGGTGGCGAAGCAGCCGAGCGCGTCGCGGAAGGCTCGGGTGGAGGGGGCCTGCATGGGGCCGGCACTCTAGGGCCGCTTGTCGCCTGCGCCAAGACCCGGCACGGCGATTGCGCCGATGCCGGGAATCATGCAACATCAGCCGGTTGGCGGCCGATGCGAGGCGACGATCCGCCGGCGCCGTGTGCGATGTAGGGAACAAGAATGTTCGGAATCATCGGTATCGTGGTCGCGATCGCGTCGGTCATCGGCGGCTACGCGCCGCACGGCGACTTGAAGGTGCTGTGGCAGCCGCTGGAATACCTGATCATTCTCGGCGGCGCCTTCGGTGCCTTCATGCTGGCCAATCCCAAGCCGACGCTGTTCGCGGCCTTGCGCGGCTTCGGCAAGGCGCTCAAGGGCCCGCCGCACTCGAAGGCCAGCTATCTCGAACTGCTGATCATGCTCTATTCGGTGTTCCGCCTGGCCAAGTCCAAGGGCATGCTGGCGCTGGAAAGCCATGTCGAGAATCCCGAGGAATCGAATCTGTTCGAGAACTTCCCCAACTTCATGAAGGACCATCACGCGGTCGAGTTCCTGTGCGACTACCTGCGGCTGCTGACGCTGGGCACCGACAATCCGCACGAGGTCGAGGCGATGATGCAGGAGGAGATCGAGGTCCATCATTCCGAAGGCTCGGCCGCGGCCAGCGCCATCGCCGCCCTGGCCGACGGCTTGCCGGCCTTCGGCATCGTCGCCGCGGTGCTGGGCGTGATCGTCACCATGGGCTCGATCACCGAGCCGCCCGAGGTGTTGGGCAAGCTGATCGGCGGCGCGCTGGTCGGAACCTTCGCCGGCATCGTCTTCTCCTACGCCTTCTTCGCGCCCTTCGCCGGCGCGCTGCGCGCGGTGGGCGACGCCGAGACCAAGTACTATTCCTGCATCAAGGCCGGCATCCTGGCCTATCTGCAGGGCTACGCGCCGCAGGTCTGCGTCGAGTTCGCGCGCAAGACCCTGTTCAGCCACGAGCGGCCGACATTCGCCGAGGTCGAGGAAGCCATCCAGGAAGCGCCCAAGGTCTGAGCGGGACCGGGCGCCGGGGAGACGATCATGGCCGACCAAGAAGCCATCATCATCAAGAAGATCAAGAAGGGCGGCCATGGCGGCCATCACGGCGGCGCCTGGAAGCTGGCCTATGCCGACTTCGTCACCGCTATGATGGCCTTCTTCCTGCTGCTGTGGCTGTTGAACGTCACCACCGAGGAGCAGAAGAACGGCATCGCCGACTATTTCACCCCGGCCTCGGTCAGCCAGTCGCGGTCGGGCGCCGAAGGCATCCTCGCCGGGCAGAGCCTGTCCTTGGACGGCGCCAAGCTGGGCCAGGGCCCGGCGGCCGAGATCAGCGTGCAGAAGCAATCGATGGTCGACGACGTGCTGCGCGAGCGCGAGGAGCAGCGCCTCAAGGAGACCGCCGAGGAGATCAAGGAAAAGATCGAGCAGGACCGCGAGCTGGCCAAGATCAAGGACAGCGTCATGCTCGACGTCACCCCCGACGGGCTGCGCATCACCATCACCGACGCCGACAAGGAGCCGATGTTTTCGCTCGGCTCGGCGCGGATGAGCGACCGCACCCGCGGCATCGTCCGCCAGATCGCCAACGCGGTGCAGGAACTGCCCAACAAGGTCTCGATCGAGGGCCACACCGACGCCAAGCCGTTCCGCACCCGCGACGGCTATTCGAATTGGGAACTGTCCTCGGACCGCGCCAACGCCACCCGCCGCGCCCTGGTCGACGCCGGCGTGCCGTTCGAGCGCGTCATCCAGGTGATCGGCCGCGCCGAGCGCGAGCCGCTACTGCCCGAGGATCCCGACAACGGCCGCAACCGCCGCATCTCGATCACCATGCTGCGCGAGATCGCCGCCAAGCCGACCATCACCGTCGATCAGCGGGTGCTGGCGCCCAATTTCGGCCCGGCCAACGCCGCCGGCGGCACGCGGCGCTGAGCGGACCGCGGCGCGGGGCCGATGGACGAGCTGCGCTCCGATCGCCTCAACGAAGGTCCGGCCAGCCTGCCGCCGGCGCCGGCGCCGCTGCTGCGGTTCCTGTCGACGCCGTCGATGCCCTGCCCCTACCTGCCCGGGCGCACCGAGCGCCAGGTGGTGGCGGTGCTCAACGGCTCGGACCCGGTCGGACTGCACGACCGCCTGACCCAGGCCGGCTTCCGCCGCAGCTACAACATCGCCTACAAGCCGGCCTGCGCCGGCTGCAACGCCTGCGTGCCGGTGCGGGTGCGGGCGATGGAGTTCGTCCCCAACCGCACCCAGCGCCGCATCGCCCGCGCGCTCGATGCGCTCACGGTGCGGGCGCTGTCGCCCAAGGCGCTGCCCGAGCACTACATCCTGTTCCACAGCTACCAGAAGGCCCGCCATGCCGACGGCGCCATGGCCGACATGGAATTGGACGACTATCGGGCCATGATCGAGGACAGCCCGGTGCGCTCCAGCCTCTACGAGTTCCGCGATGCGGCGGGCAAGCTCCATGGCGTCTGCCTGACCGACCGGCTGATCGACGGGCTGTCGCTGGTCTACAGCTTTTTCGATCCCCGGCTGCAAGGCAGCCCGGGCGCGGCCATCATGCTCTGGCACATCCAGCGCGCCGCCAGCCTGGGCCTGCCCCATGTCTATCTCGGCTATTGGATCGAGGACAGCCGCAAGATGGCCTACAAGGCCCGCTTCCGGCCGATCGAGACCCTGACTCACGAGGGTTGGCAAAGATACGCGCCGGGGCAGTGACTGCCCGATCGCCCTAAAGTCGCATGGGATTAGATTAACCCTGACGTTTTGCCGGATGGTCGGTTTGGCGTGCATAGGCCGTATGGCCTAATTCCCTTATTTCGCTTGAGGACGATATAGTAAAATTACCTAGTTGATAGTTAATCGCAACAAGAATTGTCGGGAGATTGCTCATGCTTAAATCCCTCAATGTCGGCGCACGCTTGATGCTGGGCTTCGCCGCGATCTGCGTCGTCCTGGTGATCGCGATCATGGTCTCGCTGGTTCAGGTCGCAGGCCTGCGCGAACGGGTCGAATTGCTGGTCGGCTTCCGCATGCCGGTGGCGACGACGGCGATGGAACTGGTCGGCAATCTCTACGGCTCGCTGGCGACCCTGCGCGGCTACATGCTGACCGGCAACCAGGCGCTCAAGACCGAGCGCGAAGGCGTCTGGAGGGGCATGGACGAAAACCGCAAGGCCATGGACGGCCTCGCCCCGCGTTTCACCAGCCAGCGCAACAAGGACGATTGGGCCCAAGTCGGCGCGGTCCTGGATGCCTTCAAGGCCGCCCAGGCCAAGGTCGAGGCCATCGCCCACACCCCCGACGAACAGCCGGCCTCCAAGATCCTGGCTACCGAAGCCGCGCCGCTGGCCGGCGGCATCCTGCGCAACATCACCGCCATCATCGAGGAAGAAGGCAAGTTGGCATCCAGCGACGAACGCAAGGCGATGCTTCTGGCCATGGCCGACGTCCGCGGCAGCTTCGCCCAGGGCGTGGCCGCGATCCGGGCCTATCTGCTGACCGGGCAGCAGAACTTCCGCGCCGATTTCGAGCAGCAGTGGAACTTCAATTCGCGGCGCTTCGAGGATTTGCGCGGGCTGCGTCGGGCCATGACCCCGGCGCAGGCGCAAGCGTTCGACGCCCTCGCCGCCGATCGCGAGAAATTCGCCCCCCTGCCCCAGCGCATGTTCGAGATCCGCGCCTCCAACCAATGGAACATGGCGCAATTCACGCTGGCCACCGAGGCGGCGCCCAACGCCAACAAGCTGCTGGACATCCTGGTCGGCCCGCGCGACGCCAAGGGCGAGCGCCATGGCGGCATGGTCGAACGCCAGGTCGAAAACATGGAAAAAGACGGCGACACCGCCCGCGGCGACGCCACCACCCTGATGACGGTGCTGTGGGTGCTGCTGGGCGTCGGCCTGGGCGCGGCCGCGACCGTGGCCCTGCTCACCCAGCGCTCGATCGTGCCGCCGATCCAAGGCATGACCGGGGCGATGGGACAGTTGGCCGGCGGCAACCTCAAGACCGAGGTTCCGGCGCTCGACAAGCAGGACGAGATCGGCCAGATGGCCAAGGCGGTGCAGGTCTTCAAGCAAAGCATGATCGAGACCGAGCGCATGCGCGCCGAGCAGGAGGAACAGAAGAAGCGTGCCGAGGCCGAGAAGCGCGAGGCAATGCACAAGCTGGCGGGGGATTTCGAGCGCGATGTCGGCGGCATCGTCCAGATCGTCGGCTCGGCCGCGACCGAACTGCAATCGACCGCCTCCGCCATGTCGGGCACCGCCGAGGAGACCAGCCGCCAGGCGCTGGCGGTGGCCTCGGCCTCCGACCAAGCCTCGACCAACGTCCAGACCGTGGCCTCGGCCACCGAGGAGCTGACCAGTTCGATCCAGGAGATCAGCCGGCAGGTCGGTGAGGCGGCGGGCATCGCCAAGCAGGCGGTCACCGAGGCCGAGAAGACCAACGCCCAGATCCAGGCGCTGGCCGAGGCCTCGCAGAAGATCGGCGATGTCGTCAAACTGATCAACGACATCGCCGGCCAGACCAACCTCTTGGCGCTGAACGCGACCATCGAGGCGGCGCGGGCGGGCGAAGCCGGTAAGGGCTTCGCGGTGGTGGCCAGCGAGGTCAAGACCCTGGCCAACCAGACCGGCAAGGCGACCGAGGAGATCGCCAACCAGATCACCGGCATCCAGGGCGCCACGCGCAGCGCGGTCGACGCCATCGGCGGCATCGGCAAGACCATCGCCCGCATCAGCGACATCTCGACCGCCATTGCGGCCGCGGTCGAGGAACAAGGTGCGGCGACGCAGGAGATCGCGCGCAACGTCCAGCAGGCCTCGGCCGGAACCTCCGAGGTCAGCCAGAACATCTCGGGCGTCAAGCAGGCCGCGGGCGAGACCGGCCAGGCCGCGGGTCAGGTGCTGGAGGCGGCCAAGGAACTGGGCAGCCAGGCCGACAAGCTCAAATCCCAGGTTGCCGGCTTCATCGCCGGCATCCGGGCCTCGTAAACGCTGGCGCCGACTACTCGCCTGTCGGCAATGCAAATCCGTCCGGCGCGAGCCTGATCCAGGCTTCCGCGCCGGCACGGACTTCGTCCGCGAAAGGCGTCGGCCGGCGCGTCGTCAAATCGAGATGGACCGCGGTCAGCACGGTCTCGGCGACGACGGCCGAGTCCTCTTGCTGGATCATGCGGTGGAAGAATCGCAGACTGGTCCGGCCCAGATGCAATACGCCCGATAGAGCGATCAACGACTGTCCCACGGACACTTCGCGGTGATAGGCGATGGCCTGGCGCACCGCCGCCATGCCGCGCGCCTTGGGCAAGAGCGCCGAACGGCCGAGACCGATGGCAGTGAACAGCGACCAGGTGGCTTCGTCGA
>VGDZ01000139.1 GCA_016869515.1 Alphaproteobacteria bacterium
AATAGCCCATGCGCTTCTGCAGCAGCTGGAACAAGGGGATCTTGGACAGATCCATCGTCGCCTCGGCTCGCCTCCGGTTAAGACCAAACCCTCGACTCGAATCGTAAAATATTGTAGTTTCTCATTGGATTCAAACAGTATTTCGGTTTATCCACAGGGCGTTATGAATTGCTTAACCGGGCCATGGTAATCTGAAGCCCTAAAGAATTGGTTAACGCCGCCGAAAGGACGGGGGGATGAGCGATCAGCAGCGGCCGAAACCGGGTCCCAAGCTGGCCATCGCCCTGGCCTACGAACCGGGTCAGGACCCCGCGCCCAAGGTCGCCGCCACCGGCAAGGGCGCGATCGCCGAACAGATCATCCAGGTGGCGCTGGCCAATGGCGTGGCGGTGCGCGAGGACGCCGATCTGGCGATGATCCTCTCCAAGCTCGATCTCGACGATTTCGTCCCGCTCGAGGTCTACGCCACCATCGCCGAGATCCTGTCCTACGTCTACCGCGTCAATGCCGAGAAACGCTATAAGCTTGACGCAAGATGAGCGATTCGCCGACTGCGCTGATCGAGCGCATCGCCGGCCGGCTGGACGCGGCGGAAAGCGCGGCCCGGGACGGGCAGTTGCCTGCGCTCGAGGACATGCTGACGGAACTCGAATCGCTGTGCATGAAGTCGGCGCTGCTGCCCAAGGCCGAGCGGCTGGCGGTGGCCGATCGGCTGGAAGTCATGGTCAAGCAGCTCGATCGGCTCAAGCTCGTTCTGGCCAAGTCCCGCGGCGCATCGCATGGATAGCGTGAGCGGCCTGTTCGGCGGCGGTTGGTCGATGAACCTGGCCGCGCTGTTTTTCGTCGTCGGGCTGATCGGCTTCTTGGCCTGGGCGGCGCAGCGCTTCGGACTCGGTGGCATGATGCCCACCAAGCGCGGCCGCAGGCTGGGCGTGGTCGAAACCTTGTCGCTGGATGCGCGACGGCGGCTGGTGCTGGTGCGGCGCGACGAGGTCGAGCATCTGCTGCTGATCGGCCCCGGCGGCGACCGGCCGATCGAGACCGGCATCCGTCGCGAGGCGCAATCCCAGGCGCCGCCGCCATGAGGCGCGCCCTGATCCTGCTGGCGGCTGGCGCCGCGCTGCTGGGCGCCGGCGCCGCGTTGGCCCAGACCCTCAGTCTCGATCTCGGCGCCCAAGGCACGCTGACCGGACGCATCGTCCAGCTCATCCTCTTGGTGACGGTGCTGAGCCTGGCGCCGGCCATGCTGGTGACGCTGACCTCGTTCACCCGCATCGTCGTCGTCATGTCGATGCTGCGGACCGCGCTCGGCACCCAGCAGGCGCCGCCCAACATGGTGGTGATCGCGCTGTCCTTGTTCCTCACCGCCTTCATCATGCAGCCGACGCTGGAGCAGTCCTACAACGAAGGCATCAAGCCGCTGGTCGAGGAGGAGATCGGCGAGATGGAAGCCTTCGAGCGGGCGATGAAGCCGTTCTCGGCCTTCATGCTGCGCCACGCCCGCGACAAGGATATCGGCCTGTTCCTCGGCATGGCGCGGATCGAGACCCCGGCGCGGGCCGAGGACACGCCGCTCAGGGTGCTGATTCCGGCCTTCATGATCTCGGAGCTGCGGCGCGCCTTCGAGATCGGCTTCCTGCTGTTCATCCCCTTCCTGGTGATCGACATGGTGGTGGCATCCGTGCTGATGTCGATGGGCATGATGATGCTGCCGCCGGTGATGGTCTCGCTGCCGTTCAAGCTGATCTTCTTCGTCCTGGTCGACGGCTGGAATCTGGTCGCCGGATCCCTGGTCCAGAGTTTTTCGACCGGCGGCTAGCGCGCGAACCGCGTCGAGGCAGGCCGGCCGATGGCGACGACTTCCTTCGACGTTTACGTCTATCACGACGGGCGCTGGAATCTGGCCAATCAGGTGATCGGCGTGATCGGACCGGCCTTGCGCGAGGCCGAAACCGCGCTGGCCGATCCCGCCGTCCAGGGCGCGCGCGTGCTGCGCATCGAGGGCGGCGCCGGCAGCGTCGTCTTCCGCAAGGACAAGGTGCCGGGCTTGCCGCCCTTGGCCGACGAGGTGCCCGAAAAGGCGCGCGCCAAGGGCGTGGCCGTGGCCGGCGGCGCCAAGGCCAAGACCGGACGGCGCTTGGGCGGCGATGCCGACCCTGCGCCGCCCGAACGCAAGAACATATTTCTCCATGCCATCGGTGTGCTGATGGAAATGCTGGTGCTGATCACGCGCTGGATCAGGACCCAGTTGGCGGCGCTGATCGGCAGCCGCGCGCGGGCCGAGCCGGTCTCGCCCGCGCCCGCGGTCGCACCGATACCGCCTGCGGCCGAAGCGGAAAAACCCGCCGAAGACCTGCCGACGCGCCAAGTGACGCGCGACGTCATGGCGATGCTGGCCGATGCCTTGAACGACCTGGTCGCCGGCCCGCGGCGTCGACCCGATTTCAAGCTCGACGGTCGCACCCGTTTCGGTTGCCATCTCTTCGTCGCCGGCGCCAGCTACGCCGCCGGCCACACCGCCGGCCTCAAGGAGCCGCAGATCCTCGACGCCATCGCCGCATCCGTAGCCGTTCTCGGAACCTCGCCCGATCAGGCCCGCAAGTTCGCCGAGTTCCATGCCGAGTACATGATCGACCCCGAAAGCCGCGCGGTCTATGCCGCGGGCGAAGAGGCGATGTGCAAGGACGGCACGCTGCGCCCGACAGCGGAGATTCTGGGCGAGGCGCTGGCGGTCTGGCAGTCGCGGCCGCGCCGGATCGACGCCGGCGCCATCGTCACGGTGATGTTCACCGACATCGTCGGCTCGACCGACTTCACCCAGAAGTTCGGCGACCAGTTGGCGCAGGAGCTGGTGCGGGCCCATGACGACATCGTCCGCGCCCAGCTGGCCGCCGCCAACGGACGCGTGGTCAAGCATCTCGGCGACGGCATGATGCTGGCGTTCGAGGACCCGGCTTTGGCGGTCGACGCCGCGCTGGCGATGCAAAGCGCCTTCTCGGGCCACAGCCTGCAACGGCCCGACTTGCCGCTCACCGTCCGCATCGGCCTCAACTGCGGCCGGCCGATCGTCGAGGGCCAAGACTTATTCGGCGCCACGGTCCAGCTGGCCTCGCGCATTTGCGCCGCCGCCACCGGCGGCCAGGTGCTGGCCAGCCGCGACGTATTGGAGCGCGCGCCCGGCCTGGCGCCGCGCTTTTTCTCCGAGGGCGAGCGTCAGCTCAAGGGCTTCGAGCAGCCGGTCGAACTGTTCCGGGTCGGTTAGCTCCCGTTTTTTGGCAGCATTTTCGGCTGCCACATCGGCGGGCTGTAGCGCTCGGCGACGTCCCGGTACATCGCGTTCATCGCCACGCTGATGCGCTCGGCACTGCCGAAATTGGGCTCGACCGAATGCCGCAGCCAGGACGGAAACGCCACCAGCCGTCCGGTCGCGACCTCGACCGTGACCGAATTGACCGTCAACAGCGTCATCTGCTTCATCCGCGGCATCAGCACGTGCGGCGCCAGCCGCGGATCGTGGAAGCGGATCGAATCCCCGCCCTTGGGCACCTGCGGGTAATAGACCAGGCTGAGATAGTTGTTGGGATGGGTGTGTTCGTGATGGCGCTTGAGCGGCGGGCTGACGTTGATCCAGCAGCCGGTCAGGTCGAACTCCGGCACGTCGACCTGCAATTCGTCGAACACGCTGCGGCAGGCGGCGCGCGCCACCTCGACCAGCGGCGCGAATTCGGGCCGGCGGTGCAAATCGTGCGGCGACTGCATCGACAGCTCGTCGCCCGGCTGATAGTCCGGCCGCGTCAGCGTCTTGAGATGCGCGAAAATAATCGCGTTCAGCGTCGCCACCTTGGCCGGATCGAGATCGAACAGCCATATCGGGGTGGCGAAGAACTGGGCCAGCTTGCGGCTTTGGAACATGCCTCACCTGCCTTTGTCAGCGGTCGCGCCGCGCAGGCGCGCCACCGCGCGATAGCCGATGTCGCGGCGGCAGAAGCCTTCGGGAAACTCGATCGCATCGACCGCGCGATAGGCCCGGGCCTGGGCCTCGGCCACGTCGCGGCCCAGCGCGGTCACGCCCAGCACCCGGCCGCCATCGGCAACGATGGCGCCGTCGGCGCGGCGGCGCGTGCCGGCATGGAACACCAGCGCCCCGGGCTGCGCGCCCGCGCGCTCCAGGCCGGCGATGGTGCCGCCATTGCGCGGCGCCTCGGGATAGCCTTTGGCCGCCATCACCACGCACAGCGCCGCCTCGGAGCGCCAGATTGGCGCAACTCGGTCGAGTCCGCCCGCGCGCGTCGCCCACAAAAGCGGCAGCAAATCGGACTGCAACCGCGGCAGCATCACTTGGCATTCGGGATCGCCGAAGCGGCAATTGTATTCGATCAGCTTGGGGCCGTCGGCGGTAATCATCAGCCCGGCATAAAGCACGCCCTTGAACGGCCGGCCCATCGCCGCCATGGCGCGGACGGTCGGCAGCAGGATCTCGTCGCGGGCGCGGCGGTTCATGGCCTCGGTCATCACCGGCGCCGGCGAATAGGCGCCCATGCCGCCGGTATTGGCGCCGGTGTCGCCGTCGCCGACCGCCTTGTGGTCCTGCGCGGTCGGCAAGGACAGCACCGTGCTGCCGTCGGTCAAGGCGTGAAAGCTGGCTTCCTCGCCGACCAGGCATTCCTCGACCACCAGCGGCGCGCCGACCCGGTCGACCGCGGCGATGGCCTCGTCGACGCTTTGGGCCACGGTCACGCCCTTGCCGGCGGCCAGCCCGTCGTACTTGATCACAATCGGCGCGCCCTGGCGGCGGATATAGGCCTTGGCGGCGGCGACATCGGTAAAGCGCTCGTAGGCCGCGGTCGGGATGCCGTTGGCGCGGCAGAGATCCTTGGTGAAGCCCTTGGAGCCTTCGAGTTCGGCCGCGGCCTTGGTCGGGCCGAAGGCGGCGATGCCGGCGGCTTCCAGCCGATCGACCAGCCCGGCCACCAGCGGCGCCTCGGGTCCGATGACGACAAAATCGATCCGGTTGGTCTTGGCCCAGTCGACCAGGGCATCGAGCGCGTCGACGCCGACCGCGACGCACTCGGCGACTTCGGCGATGCCGGCATTGCCCGGCGCGCAATACAGCGCCGCGACTTGGGGCGACTTGCGCAGACCCCAGCACAGCGCGTGCTCGCGGCCGCCCGACCCCACCACCAGAACCCGCATCCCCGTCCTCGCCATTCCCCCCGACCGGACGGTCTTGTAGCATGATTGGCGAATCATGAGCGAAGCCAAGGCGCCGCAGCCCAACCTGCCCGAGTTCACCGTCAGCGAACTGACCCGGGCGCTGCGCGACGCGGTCGAGGACCGCTTCGGCGCGGTCCGCGTGCGCGGCGAGATCTCGGGCTTCAAGCGCGCCGCCTCGGGCCATCTCTATTTCCGCCTCAAGGACGCCGACGCCGTGCTGGACGCGGTGTGCTGGCGCGGCACCGCCGCCAAGCTGCGCTTCAAGCCCGAGGACGGGCTGGAGGTCCTCGCCACCGGCAGGCTGACCGTCTATGGCGGGCGTTCGACCTATCAGATCGTGGTCGAATCGCTGGAGCCCGCGGGCGCCGGCGCGCTGATGGCGTTGCTGGAACAACGCCGCAAGGCGCTGGCGGCCGAAGGCCTGTTCGATGCCGCGCGCAAGCGGCCCCTGCCCTTTCTGCCCGAAGTGATCGGCGTCATTACCTCGCCGACCGGAGCCGTGATCCGCGACATCCTGCATCGCCTGCGCGAGCGCTTTCCGCGCCGCGTGCTGATCTGGCCGGTGGCGGTGCAGGGCGACAAGGCCGCGGCCGAGGTCGCCGCCGCCGTCGCCGGCTTCAATGCGCTCAAGCCGGGCGGCGCGGTGCCGCGGCCCGATCTGCTGATCGTCGCCCGCGGCGGCGGCAGCCTCGAGGACCTCTGGCCGTTCAACGAGGAGATCGTGGTGCGGGCGGTGTTCGCCTCGACCATTCCGGTGATATCCGCGGTCGGCCACGAGACCGACGTCACCTTGATCGACCATGTCGCCGATCGCCGCGCGCCGACCCCCACCGCCGCCGCCGAGATGGCGGTGCCGGTGCGGATCGAGCTGCTGGACGATCTCGGCCAGCGCGGGTCGAGGCTGGCGGCGGCGCTGCGCCGGTTGGTGGGCGAATGGTCGGGGCGCCTGGCCGGGCTGGTGCGCGGCCTGCGCCACCCGCGCCAAGTGCTGGAACTCAAGGCGCAGCGGCTCGACGATCTGTCCGAGCGGCTGCGGCTGGCGGCGGGCACGGCGCT
>VGDZ01000140.1 GCA_016869515.1 Alphaproteobacteria bacterium
GCGGTTTCCCGCCATCCGCATGCGCCGCAACCGCAAGGCCGATTGGGCGCGGCGGCTGGTGGCCGAGAACCGGCTCGGCGCGGGCGACCTGATCTGGCCCTTGTTCGTCCATGGCGGGCCGGAAGCGCGCACGGCCGTGCCCTCGATGCCGGGGGTCGAGCGGCTGACGGTGGCGGCGCTGGTGGACGAGGTCGGCAAGGCGGTCGATCTCGGCATTCCGGTGGTGGCGCTGTTCCCGGCCACCGATCCCGCCCTCAAGACCGCCGACGGCGAGGAGGCGCTCAACCCCGACAATCTGGTCTGCCGCGCGGTGCGGGCGGTGAAAAAGGCCCATCCCGGCATCGGCGTGCTGTGCGACGTGGCGCTGGATCCCTATACCAGCCACGGCCATGACGGGCTGATCCGCGACGGCAAGATCGTCAACGACGAGACGGTCGAGGTGCTGGTGCGCCAGGCGCTGGTCCAGGCCGAGGCCGGCTGCGACGTGATCGCGCCCTCGGACATGATGGACGGCCGCGTCGGCGCCATCCGCCGCGCGCTCGAGGCGGCCGGACACACCGACGTGCAGATCATGGCCTATGCCGCCAAATACGCCTCCAGCTTCTACGGCCCCTTCCGCGACGCGGTCGGCTCGAAGGCCAGCCTGATCGGCGACAAGAAGACCTACCAGATGGATCCGGCCAATGGCGACGAGGCCTTGCGCGAAGTGGCGCTGGACGTGGCCGAGGGCGCCGACATGGTGATGGTCAAGCCGGGCCTGCCCTATCTCGACGTGGTGTGGCGGGTGAAGCAGGCCTTCGGCCTGCCGACCTTCGCCTATCAGGTGTCGGGCGAATACGCCATGATCCAGGCCGCCGCCGCCAACGGCTGGCTGGACGGCAAGCGGGCGATGCTGGAAAGCCTGTTGTCGTTCAAGCGCGCCGGCGCCGACGGAGTCTTGAGCTATTTCGCGCTCGAAGCGGCGCGGGCGATCAAAGCCGGGTAAGCCCGGCTCCGCCACGCCGCCAAAGCAAAACGGCCCGGATCGCTCCGGGCCGTTTCGTTTCGGATCGCGGCCAGATCAGGACGCGGTGTCGACCTGCTTACCCGGTCCGCCCGTGCCGGCCGCCGCCTCGCGCAAGGAGACGATGCGGGTGAGTTCGTACTCGGCCGGAAATTGGCGCACGACCTTGCCCGCCGTGTCGACGTCGCGATAGACGTAGCGCTCGGCCTCTTCGTGGAACTGGATCGAGAGCCTGAGCCCGCGGGCGCGGGTCTCGGCCTCTTGCGCCTCGCGCTTGGCGCGTGCGTCCTCTTGTTCGGCCTTGCGCGTCGTCTCGCTGCGCGCGCCGTCGGTCGCAGCCGGTTTGGCGCCGTCGGCCGCCGGCGCGGCGCCGAAATCCTGACCGGTCGCGGACGCGAGCGACCGCGCGGCGACGGTGCTTGCAGCCGGTGGGCTGGCGTTAAGCGATTTGATGGCGTCCATGGTGGACCTCCAATCCCCTGCACGGTTCTCCATGCCGAGACCGCCTTCTGGACGGTCTCGCAACCTACTCTGCCCCAACATCGCCAAGTATAGCCACTTACCCCGACTCTGGCAAGGGCTGTTTCAGCATATGAAAAGCAACGGGCCCGGGGGTGACCCGGGCCCGCCCTTTTCGGACGCCTAGGAGGCTTAGCCGAACAGGCCGAGCAGCACCTGCGGCCGCGAGTTCGCGATCGACAGCGCCTGCACGCCCAACTGCTGCTTGATCTGCAGCGCCTGCAGGTTGGCCGATTCGCGCGACAGATCGGCGTCGATCAGCGAGCCGATGCCCTGGGTGATGATGTCGAGCAGCTTGGACGAGTAGTCGGACTGGATGCCGACCGCCTTCGCCGCCGAACCCATCTTGGCGGCGTTGGTCGCCGCCAACACGATCGCCGAGTTGATCGTCGTCAGCGCCTGCAGCGCGCCCGACGAGGTCGCCAGGGTCTGCGTCTGGATGCCCAGCGCGGTGCGGTCCAAGGCCACCGCCGAGACGGTGATGGTCGAACCGTCCACCGTCGACAGCACCGTCAGCGAGGTCGCACCCGAGGTGATCAGGTTCTTGCCGTTGAACGAGGCCGAGCTGACGATGGTGGTGATCTGCGTCGCCAGCGCGGTGAAATCGTCGTTCAGCGCCGACAGCGAAGCGTTGTCGAGGCCGGCCTGGTTGGCTTGCACCACCTTGGCCTTCATCTCGACCAAGAGGTCGTTCACCGCCTCCGCCGCCTTGACGCCGGTGTTCACCGTCGCCAGGCCGAGACCAAGGGCCACCTGCACCGCCTCGTAGCCGGCGCGGTCGCCCTTCATCTTCTGCGCGATCTGGTAGGACGCGGCGTCATCCACCGAGCCCGACACGCGCAGGCCGGTGTTGACGCGCTGCTGCGTCCTGTCGAGCAGAGTGTTGGTGGTGTTCAAGCTTTGCAGCGCGACCATCGCGCCGACATTGGTGTTGATCGAAATAGGCATTTGGTTTCTCCATCGGTTGACGCGACATTCAGTCAGCGTCCTGCAGTTCCATTCTGAACCACAGTGTTTGGAGAATACGCCAAGCTACCGGAAAAGTCAATCGAAATAAGTGTAAACAGATATTAAGACTCTTGGCCTAGGCCATCGCTGCGCTCGGCTTTGGCCGCCCGATTCTCGCCGATTGCAGCTCGAACCCAATCCGAGTCAAACATCAAATTTTAGCAGAGAAAAATTCCTTATGTCTTTGATTTATTGGCAGTTTGACGGGCATACAAACTTGAAGTGTCCCAACGACTTCCGCCCATGGCTTGAACCTCGGCATAAAACTGATCGACCAAGGCCGTGACCGGCAGGGACAGTCCCAAGCGCCGCCCCTCGGCTAGGCAAATGCCCAGGTCCTTGCGCATCCAGTCGACCGCGAAGCCGAAATCGAACTTGTTCTGCACCATGGTGGCGTGGCGATTATCCATCTGCCAGGACTGCGCCGCGCCCTTGGAAATCACCTCGATCACTTTGATCGGATCGAGGCCAGCCGCCTGCGCCAGGTTAAGCCCTTCCGCCAGACCCTGGAGAATGCCGGCGATGCACATCTGATTGACCATCTTGGTCAACTGCCCCGATCCGGCCGGACCCAGCAGTTTGCACTGCTTGGCATAGGCGCGGATCACAGGCTCGGCACGCTGGAAATCGCTGTCTTCTCCGCCGACCATCACCGTCAGCTGCCCGTTCTGAGCGCCCGCCTGCCCGCCCGATACCGGCGCATCGAGAAAACCCAGGCCCGCGGCTTTGGCTTGCGCGAACAGTTCGCGCGCGACTTCGGCCGAAGCCGTGGTGTGGTCGACCAGCACGCCGCCCTTGCCCATGCCGGCGAAAACCCCGTCCTTGCCGCCGCTGACTTCGCGCAGATCCTTGTCGGCGCCGACGCACATGAAGACCAAGCGCGCGCCCTTGGCGGCGTCGGCCGGAGTCTTGGCGGCCCGGCCGCCATGTTCCTTGACCCAGGCCTCGGCCTTGGAGTGGGTGCGGTTCCAGACCGTCACGTCATGGCCGGCGCGCTTGAGATGCCCCGCCATCGGATACCCCATCACGCCCAGGCCCAAAAATGCCACCGCCTCGCCCATGACCATCTCCCGTTTTGGCGGCCATCGCTATACACTGTCGCGGGGCGAGGGAAAACCCTGCTTATGACGAAGTGGCTGTTGCGTTTGACGCTGGCCGTTCTGGTGCTGGCGGGACTGGCCGGAGGCGGCGCTTGGCTGTGGCTGCGCACCAGCCTGCCAAGCTATGACGGCCGCGCCGAGGCCAGCGGACTCGGCGCGCCGACCACCATGGCGCGCGATCGCCATGCCGTTCCGCATATCCGCGCCGAAAGCGCGACCGACGCCTATTACGCGCTCGGCTTCGCCCATGCCCAGGACCGACTGTGGCAGATGGAGATGAGCCGCCGCATCGGCGCCGGACGCATGGCCGAGGTGCTGGGACCGGCGGCGCTGCCGACCGACCGCTTCCTGCGCGTGTTGGGAGTCTACCGTCACGCCGAGCGCGGCTTTGCGCTGCTGGACGGAAACAGTCAGGCGATACTCGAGGCCTACGCCAAAGGCGTCAATGCCTACCTGCGCCAGCGCGAAGGGGCGCTGCCGCCCGAATTCGTCATCACCCGCCATCGCCCCGAACCCTGGCGGGTGGCGGATTCGCTGGTCTGGCTGAAGATGATGGCGTGGGATCTGGGCGGCAACTGGCAGGCCGAGATCCAGCGCGCACGCCTCTCGGCGCGGTTGACGCCGCAGCAGATCGCCGAATTCCTGCCGCCCTATCCGGGCGAGGCGCCGGTGGCGCTGCCCGACTTGGCCGAGCTCTATCGCGGCCTGCCGCTCGAAACGCTATGGGCCTCGGCGCCGCGCCAACCCGAGGACAGCATCGGCTCCAACAACTGGGTGGTGGCGGGCCGGCGCAGCGCCACCGGCAAGCCGCTTCTGGCCAACGATCCGCATCTCGGCCTGGCGGCGCCGTCGGTGTGGTATCTGGCGCGGCTGTCGGCGCCGGGGCTGGACGCCATCGGCGCCACGCTGCCGGGCGTGCCGGCGGTGATCCTGGGGCGCAATCGCCGCGTCGCTTGGGGCATGACCAATACCGGACCTGACGTCCAGGACCTCTACGTCGAACGGGTCGATCCGGCCGATCCCAAGCGCTACCTGACGCCCGAAGGATCGGCGCCGTTCGTGTCGCGCGAAGAGGTCATCGCCATCAAGGGCCAGCCCAGCGAGACGCTGACGGTACGCGCGACCCGGCACGGGCCGGTGATCAGCGACGTCGATGCCCGCAGCCGCGCCGTCGCCGGAGAAAACCGCGTCCTGGCCATGGCCTGGACGGCGCTGACCGACGACGATCCCAGTTTTCGCGCCGCCCTGTCCCTGGGCACGGCCGCGAGCGCCGCCGACATTCTTGCCACCCAGTCCGATTTCGTCGCCCCCCAACAGAACCTGGTGTTCGCCGACGGCGAAGGCCGCATCGGCATGATCGCGCCGGGACGCGTGCCGGTGCGCGGACCCGACAACCAGGCCCGCGACCTGATGCCGGTGCCGGGCTGGGAGGCGCGCAACGATTGGCGGGGATTCGTCCCCTACGCCGCGCTGCCGCGCGCGCTGGATCCGCCTTCGGGCGCGATCGCCACCGCCAACCACAAGATCGTGCCGGCGCGCTATCCCCATCACATCACCAGCGAATGGGCACCGCCCTATCGCGCCCGCCGCATCGAGGAACTGCTGGCCAGCCAACCGACCCATTCGATCGACAGCTTCCGGCGCATGCAGAACGACAACCTCTCGGCCTTCGCCCGCGACATGCTGCCCTTGCTGTTGGCGGCGCCGCCGGCCGATCCGGCCAGCGCGGCGCTGGCGCGGACGCTGGGCGCGTGGAACGGCGACATGGCGCGCAATCGTCCCGAGCCGCTGATCTTCTCGACCTGGATCCGGGAATTGGCGCGCGGCATCTATGCCGACGAACTGGGGCCGCTGTTCGAGGACTTTTTCGACGTCCGTCCGGTGTTCCTCTACAACGTGCTGACCGCGCAGCCGGCCTGGTGCGACGATGTCGGCACCAAGGACCGCATCGAAACCTGCCCCGAGATCGTTGCCCGCGCGCTGGTGCGGGCGCGCGAGTTCCTGGTCGCCCGCCATGGCGATGCGCCCGAGCGCTGGCGCTGGGACGAGGCCCATCCCGCGCGCGGCGAGCACCGCCCCTTCGGCCGCATGAACGCGCTCAAGCCCTGGTTCGACCTGCGCGTCGGCATCGGCGGCGATGCCTTCACCGTCAACGCCCAGCGCTACACGCTGCGCGACGAGTTGGAGCCGTTCGTCTCGCGCCACGGCGCCAGCTATCGGGCGATCTACGATCTCGACGATCTCGACCGCTCGCTGTTCATCCACTCGACCGGCCAATCGGGCAATCCGCTGTCGCCGCATTACCGCGATT
>VGDZ01000141.1 GCA_016869515.1 Alphaproteobacteria bacterium
CGCTGCCGGCGCGCGCCGGCTTCGGCCTCGGCTTGGCGCAAGCCAGGCAATCGCGCCGCCGCTTCGGCCTGGGCCGAGGCCGCCCGCGCCGATTCGGCCGTGCGCTCGACCACCAACGCCTCGGCCGCGCGCAAGCCCTCTTCGGCCGCCGTCAGCGCCGCCGCGATCTCGTCCGACAGGATCAGGAACCGCAGCGCTTCGGTCTTGCGGATGTCGGCCGCCAGCTGCCGGTAGCGGCTGGCCTGCCGCGCCTGGCGTTCGAGCCCGGCAAGCTGGGTCTCGAGCGCGCCGATCAAATCGGATACCCGCGCCAGATTGCCTTCGGCCGCGTTCAGCCGCAACTCGGCCTCGTGCCGGCGCGAATGCAGGCCGGTGATGCCGGCCGCCTCCTCCAGCACCCCGCGGCGGTCCTGCGGCTTGGCCACGATCAGCGCGCCGACCTTGCCCTGGCTGACCAGCGCGGTCGAGCGCGCGCCGGTGGCAACGTCGGCGAACAGCAACTGCACGTCGCGCGCCCTCACCTCGCGGCCGTTGATGCGATAGGCCGAGCCGCGCTCGCGCTCGATGCGGCGGGCGATCTGCAGCTCGTCGCTGTCGTTCCACGCCGCCGGCGCGTCGCGCCGCGGATTCTCCAGCACCAGCGTCACCTCGGCCAGGTCGCGCGCCGGGCGGTTGGTGGTGCCCGAGAAGATGACGTCGTCCATCGCCCCGCCGCGCATCTGCTTGGGGCTGGTCTCGCCCATCGCCCAGCGCAGCGCCTCGACCAGGTTCGACTTGCCGCAGCCGTTGGGCCCGACCAGCCCGGTCAGGCCGGGGCGAATCGCCAGCTCGGTGGTCTCGACGAACGACTTGAAGCCGTGAAGACGAAGGGTCTTGAAGTGCACGCGCGATCCCCGGATCAGGACTTGGGCAAAAGCGGCTTGATCAAGGCGTCGAAGTCCTCGATCGACATGGCGCTGACGGTCTTGCCGTTGATGACGAAGCTGGGCGTGCCGTCGACGCGATGCTTCTGCTCGCCCTCGAGCCGCGTCGCCAGCACGGCATCGCCGATCTTTTCGTTGATGATGCAGCTTTCGAATTGGGCCTGGCTCATGCCGCCCAGCCGCGCCAGCCGGCCCAGCGCCGCGATCGGGTCGGCCGCGCGCGTCCACACCCGCTGCTGGCGGAACAGCATGTCGACGAAGCCCCAGAAGCGCTCGGTGCCGGCGCAGCGCGCCAGCACGGCGGCGTGGAACGCCAGCCGGTCGAGCGGAAATTCGCGGAACTCGAATCGCACCAGCCCCTTGTCGATGTATTTTTCCTTGAGCTGGCCGAAGGTCTCGGTGTGGAAATGGGCGCAATGCGGACAGGTCATCGAGGCGTATTCGATGATCGTCACCGGCGCGTCGGCCTTGCCGAAGGCCTGCGGCTCCATCACCGGATCCGTGGCATGCGCGGGTGCCGCCAGGACACCCGCTACCGCCAGCACCAGCGCCGCCAGGCTGCGCCGGATCATCCCGAAACCTTGTGGACCCATTCCGTCACCCCACTATATCTAGTGAATAGCACAAGGGCTTCGGCACAAACAACCGCCCGCTGTCACGGTCCCTTGGCCGGAGTCACGTGGCGCGCCAGCTTGGCCAAGGCGCTTTTCAGGGTCGTATCGCCGATCGCGGCCAAGCGCCGGTCGACCGCCGCTTGCTCTTCGGGCGAAAGCGGGCGCGGCTGGACCCGCGGCCGGGGTTGCGCGCGAAACGGCAAGGCCGCCTGGATCAGTTTCAGCCGCGCCACCGCCGGGTATCCGAAAAAGCCGTTGACCCGTTCGATCACCAAGGGTGCCGCGTGCTGGAGCATCAGCGCCACCGATCCCGTCGCCGCCACCTCCAGCACCGCGCCCGCCGCCTTGCCCTGCGGAAAGCGCAAGCGCTCGGGCCGGCACGAGGCCGCCCATTGCGGTCCGACGATCTCGGCCCAGCGACCGAGCACGGCGCCCTGCACGAAGCCGCGCTTGCGCAAGGCCGGTGCCGCCAAGCCGCCGGCCAGCCCGCCGATGCGGCGGGTCAAGCCGCGGCGCTTTTGGACGCTGTCGCGTTCGACGGTCATGCGGCTAGTCTAAGGCCATGACCGCCGCCGCGTCGCGCCTTTTGTCCTGGTATGACCGCGCCCGGCGCGATCTGCCCTGGCGCGCGCCGCCCGGCCGGCGGCAGGAGCCCTATCGGGTCTGGCTGTCCGAGATCATGCTGCAGCAGACCACGGTGGCGGCGGTGATTCCCTTTTACCGGCGCTTCCTCGCGCGCTGGCCGGATCTGGCGGCGCTGGCAGCCGCGCCGCTGGAGGCGGTGCTGAACGAATGGGCCGGGCTGGGCTATTACGCCCGCGCCCGCAACCTGCACGCCTGCGCGCGCCAGGTGCGGAGCGATCTCGGCGGGCGCTTTCCCGAGACCGAGACGGCATTGCGCGAACTGCCGGGCATCGGCCGCTACACGGCAGCGGCGGTCGCGGCCATCGCCTTCGAGCGCGCGGCCGTGCCGGTCGACGCCAATGTCGAGCGCGTGCTTGCCCGCCGCTTTGGCGTGCGCGTACCATTGCCGCGAGCCAAGGCCGCGCTGCGCGCCCATGCCGGCGAACTCGCGCCCGATTCTCGGCATGGCGATTTCGCCCAGGCGCTGATGGAACTGGGCGCGCTGGTGTGCACGCCCAAGCGACCCGATTGCGGGCGCTGTCCCTGGTCGGCGGATTGCGCGGCGCGCGCCAAAGGCGATGCCGAGTCGCTGCCGCGCAAGCCGCCCAAGCGCGCGCGTCCGTTGCGCCACGGCCATGTCTTCGTGTTGCGAAGGCCGCGGGACGGCGCGCTGTTGCTGCGAAGGCGCCCGGCCAAGGGACTGCTGGGCGGCATGATGGAGTTTCCCGGCTCGCCTTGGCAGGAAGCGCGGATCGGCCGCGCCGCGGCGCTGGCGCACGCGCCGGCCAAGGCGCGCTGGCGGGCGTTGGCCGAGCCGGTCAGCCACGGCTTCACCCATTTCGAACTGGCGCTGACGGTGTGGCTGGCGAGCGGCGACGGTGCGGACGGACGCTGGGTGCGGCCGCGCGATCTGGCGCGCGCCGGCCTGCCCAGCCTGATGAAAAAAGTCGCGCGCGCGGCTCAGCGCATCAAGGGCGAGCGCGAACCGCGGACATGACGCGGCAACCGATCGGCCGCGACCCAAGCCAGTTTGTCGGGATAGTAGACGTGCCACTGCGGCGCCAGGCGTTCGGCGCGATCGAAGGCGCCGACGGCGAGGTCGATCTGCGGCCCGCGCCCGCCCGGCAGGTCGTAGGCCAGCGTCGAGCCGCAGCGCCCGCAGAATCCGCGTCGCGCCTTGGCCGAGGAGCGATACCAGCGCGGCCGGCCGCGCATCCAGCGCAAGGCCGCGCGCGGCACGGTGGCGAATGGCAGACAGGCGCTGCCCGATTGGCGCCGGCACATCGAGCAATGACAGTTCGAGATATAGTCGGGCGGCGCCGACAAGACGAAACGGACCGCCCGACACAGGCAGCCGCCGGACAGCGGCTCGAACGCCTTGGCCGGACGCGGGCTCATGTCTTTGCATCCGCCAGGATCATGTCGCTGGCCTTTTCGGCGATCATGTAGGTCGGCGCGTTGGTGTTGCCCGAGGTGATGCTCGGCATGACCGAGGCATCGACCACGCGCAGGCCTTCGAGGCCGTGGACGCGCAATCGGTCGTCGACCACGGCGTTTTCGTCGTTGCCCATCTTGCAGGTGCCGACCGGATGGAAAATGGTCGAACCCAACTGGCCGGCGGCGCGGCGCAGCGCGTCCTCGTCCTGGGCGTCGATGCCGGGCTTGTATTCCTCGGGCCGGTAGGGGCGGAAGGCGGCGGTCTCGAGCACGATGCGCCGCGTCAGCCGGATCGAATCCGCCGCCACGCGCCGGTCTTCCTCGGCCGCAAGATAGTCGGGATGGATCGCCGGCGGCTTGCGGGCGTCGGGATCGCGCGCCTGGACCGTGCCGCGGCTCTCGGGCCGCAGATTGCACACCGAAGCGGTGATGGCGGGGAAGGGATGCAAGGGATCGCCCAGCCGGTCGGTCGACAGCGGCTGGACGTGATATTCGAGATTGGGCGTGTCGCGCGCGGGATCGCTGCGCGCGAAGCAGCCCATCTGGCTGGCGCCCATGGTCATCGGCCCGCGGCGGAAGAAGGCGAACTCCATGCCGACCAGCGCCTTGCCCCAGAGGCTGTTGAGCTTTTCGTTCAGCGTCGGCATGCCGAACAGCTTGTAGACCAGGCGCAGTTGGAGATGATCTTGCAGATTGGCGCCGACGCCCGGCAGGTGGTGCACGCTCTCGACGCCGAGCCGGCGCACGAGATCGCCCGGACCGACGCCCGAGACCTGGAGCAATTGCGGCGAGCCGATGGCGCCCGAGGCCAGGATCACCTCGCGCCGAGCGCGCGCGCCGACCACGCGGCCGTCGTGCTCGAAATCGAGGCCGACCGCGCGCCGCCCCTGGAAGCGGATGCGCAGCGCCTGGGCGCGGGTCAGCACGGTCAGGTTGGAGCGGTACGTGACCGGATCGAGGAAGGCGCGCGCCGCCGACCAGCGCAAGCCGTTGCGCTGGTTGACCTGGAAATAGCCGACGCCGTGATTGTCGCCGCGGTTGAAGTCGGTGACGCGCGGAATGCCGACCTCGGCCGCTGCCGCCGCCCACACGTCCAGCACCGGCAGGCGGATGCGCTGGTCGGTCACCGCCAGCGGCCCGCCCGCGCCGTGCATGGCATCGGCGCCGCGGGCCTGGTCCTGGCTTTTCCTGAAATAGGGCAGCACGTCGTCCCAGCCCCAGCCGGCATTGCCGAGCTGGCGCCAGTGATCGTAGTCGCGTGCCTGGCCGCGCATGTAGATGTGGCCGTTGATCGAGGACGAGCCGCCCAGCGTCCGCCCGCGCGGATAGTTGATCGCCCGCCCGCCCAGCCCGGCATTGGGCTCGGTCATGAAGCACCAGTCGGTGCGCGGATTGTGCATGGTCTTGAAATAGCCGACCGGGATGTGGATCCAGGGATCGCTGTCGGGCCCGCCGGCCTCGAGCAAGAGCACGCGATGGCCGGGATCGAAGCTGAGACGGTTGGCCAGCACGCAGCCGGCCGAACCCGCGCCTATGACGACGTAGTCGAAATCGCCGATCGCGGCCGGCGCGCCCTCGGCGGTCACGATCGCCCTAGCCCGCGGTCAGCGGCACGCTCTTGTAGACCACCGGCGGCTTGACGGCGATGCCGCGCTCCAGCGCCTTGGCCAACCGCCCGACCATGGCCTCGCGGGTCGGCGGCTTGACGATGAAGGCGTTGGCGTCCAGCGCGCGGGCCGCCGCCACCAGGTTGGAATCGGCGTGCGCGGTCAGCATCGCGACCGGCATGTTGCGCTTGAGGCCGTGATCGCCGCAACGGATGGCTTGCAGGAATTGCAGCCCGGTCATCGGCGTCATGGCGAAATCGGTGATGACGCAATCGAACTGATAGTCCGATTCCTTGACTATGCGGATCGCGGCCGGGCCGTCGGCCGCGACCTCGACCTGGGCCGCGCCCAGGCCCTTGAGCAGCCGGACCAGCAATTGCTGGATGAAGACCTCGTCGTCGACCACCAGAAAATAGCGTCCGATGAAAGGCTTTTCGTCGCTCATGCCTCAGTCCTCCCTCGCGGCGCCCCGCCGCGCCACGAATTCCGTGACCGCCTCGAACGCCGCCAGCGCGCCCGGCAGGGCGGACTCGGCCCCGTTCCAGTCGCCTGCCCGCCCGGCCTTTTCCAGCGCCAGACAAGCGGCCGAAAGCCCGAGCGCGCCGACCGCCGCCGCCGAGCCCTT
>VGDZ01000142.1 GCA_016869515.1 Alphaproteobacteria bacterium
CGCTCGACCAGCGCGGTTGCAAAGCGCGCTCGTGCTCCATCACCACGCGGCGCTGGGCGCGCTGCGGCGGTTCCTGCGGGCGGATGCGCGGCGCCACGGCGCGGGCCGGGATCGGGCCGTAATGGCGCTCGGCCAGCACCCGCGCCTCCTCGGGCGCGATGTCGCCGGCCAGCACCAGCACGGCGTTGCCCGGCGCGTAATGGGCGCGATAGAAGGCCAGCGCGTCGTCGCGGCCGAGGCCGCGGATCTCGTGCTCCCAGCCCACCACCGGATTGCGATAGGGGTGATTGAGAAAGGACGCGGCCGAGACCTGTTCGGACAAAAGCGCGGCCGGGCGGTTGTCGGTGGTCTGGCGACGCTCCTCCAGCACCACCAGGCGCTCGGCCGCGACCACCTCCTCGCTCAGGCGGAGATTGGCCATGCGGTCGGCCTCCAGCCGCATCATGGTTTCGAGATGCGGCTTGGCCACGGTCTGGTGATAGCCGGTGTAGTCGGACGAAGTGAAGGCGTTCTCGCGCCCGCCGCGCCGGGCCACTTCCTTCGAGAACCCGCCCTCGGGCACGCTGGCGGTGCCCTTGAACATCAGGTGTTCGAGAAAATGCGCGATGCCCGATTTGCCGGGCGGTTCGTCGGCGGCGCCGACGCGATAGACCAGGATCTGGGTCACCACCGGGGCGCGGCGGTCCTCGACCGTCACCACGGTCAGACCGTTGGCGAGGCGGAACTCGGTCGCCGGCAGCGGGATGAGGTCGGCGGGCGCGCCGATCGAAGGCGTCGGCGCCAGCAGGGCGGCGAAGGCGATCGCCCGGAGGCGGCTCACTCGAGCAGCGCGCGCTTGCGCCGGGCTCGGATCGGAGTCTCGCCGGCGGTGGGCGGGATCCCGGCGGCGGCATTCTCGCGCAGGCGCTGCGCCTCTTTGGCGGCGTCCAGCGTCTCGGTCTCGACCACCGGGTCCTTCCAGAAGATCAGCTTGTCGGTGAAGGCGCGGTCGCGCTCGGCCAGCAGCGTGGTCTCTTCGCGCAGGATGTTGCGGATGTTGGGATCGGCGTTCTCGGCCCCGGCGCGGCGCAGGATGGCAAGCTCACCCTCGCTGGTGCCGGCCCGCGGCGCCGCCGCTACCGCCGCCGACCGCGCGCCGGTCAAGGCGGCCCGCGCCTGGCGCTGGGAATCGAGTTCCATCGGCCGCGGCGCGCCGGGCTCGGGCGGCCGCAGCGTGAAGTCGGGCGGCATCGCCAAGGGCGCCTTGGTGACGACGGTGAACTCGTCGGGGCCCTTGCGGTTGATGCCGAGGGTATCGCGCACGCCTTGGCAGCCCGCAAGGACTGCCCCCGCCAACGCCAGCATGACCGGTAGGGTGCGCATGGTTTCTATTTAGGCGCTTCCGGCCGGCGCCACAAGCCGTCCCACAGCAGCCCGCCCACGCCCAGCACGATCGCCGAATCGGCGATGTTGAAGGCCGGCCAATGCCAGCCCCAGGCATGGAAATCGAGGAAGTCGAACACCGCGCCCCACAGCACGCGGTCGAGCGCGTTCGACACCGCGCCGCCGATCACCAATCCGAGCGCCGCCGCCACCAGCCGGTTCTCGGCGCGCCGCAGCCACACCGTCAGCGCGACCGACACGACCAGCGCGAACCCCGCCAGCCCCCAGCGCATGAACTCGAACTCGCTGTGGAACAGGCCGAAACTGACGCCCTTGTTCCACACCCGCACCAGGTTGAAGAAGGGCGCGATCGCGACTCCGAACGGGCCGGGATCGAGCGGCCCCAGGAACAGTTCCTTGCTGACCCGGTCGAGCGCGAAGACGGCAAGCGCGAGCCCGAGCCCGAGGCGCAGCATCGGGCCGCCTACACCGCTTCGCAGCAGCGCCGGCACAACTCGGCATGGACCTGGCCGACCTCGGGCAGGACCTGCCAGCAACGCTCGCATTTCTTGCCTTGCGCCGGGGCCGGCACCACCGCCACCTCGGCCACTTCGGGCAGGGCGAAGGCGCCGGCCGGGGCCGGGCCCTCGGCCAAGGTCAGGCCGGAGACGATGCACAGCTCGGCCAGATCCATGCCCACCGCCGCCTCGCGATAGGCCGAGCCGGCATGGACCACGGGATGAGCTTGGAGCGAGGAGCCGATGCGCTTGGCGGCGCGTTCGAGTTCGAGCGCGCCGGTGACCGCGCCGCGAAACGCCCGCAGCGTCTCGAAACGCCGGCCCAAGGCCGCGTCGCGCCAGTCGGCGGGTACTTCAGGAAAGGTCCTGAGATGGACCGACTCGGCCTCGCCGGGATGACGGGCGAGATGGGCCTCTTCGGCGGTGAACGGGATCAGCGGCGCCAGCCATGCCGTCAGGCATTCGTACAGCTTTTCCAGCACGGTGCGGCAGGCGCGGCGGCGGATCGAATCCGGCCGGTCGCAATAGAGCGCGTCCTTGCGGATGTCGAAATAGAACGCCGACAGATCCGAAGCGCAGAAGCCGTGCAGCGCGCCGGCCATGGTGTGGAAGGCGAAATCCGCGCAGGCCTGGCGCACCAGCGCATCCAGCTCGGCCAGGCGGTGCAGCACCCAGCGTTCCAGCGGCGGCATCGCCGCCGGCTCGATGCGTTCGGCTGGCGCGAAGCCGTCGAGCGCGCCGAGGATGTAGCGCAAGGTGTTGCGCAGGCGGCGATAGGCCTCGACCTGGCCGGCGACGATCTCGGGGCTGATGCGCTGGTCCTCGGTGTAGTCCTGGCTGACCACCCACAGCCGCAGGATGTCGGCGCCGAACTTGTCGCAGATCTCCTGCGGCGCCATGACATTGCCCAGCGACTTCGACATCTTGCGGCCCTCGCCGTCGAGGGTGAAGCCGTGGGTCAGCACCGCCTCGTAGGGCGGCACGCCGCGGGTGCCGCAGGATTCCAGCAGCGAGGAATGGAACCAGCCGCGATGCTGGTCGGTGCCCTCGAGATAGAGCGAGGCCGGCCAGGCCAGGTCGGCGCGGCCCTCCAGCACGAAGGCATGGGTCGAGCCGGATTCGAACCAGACGTCGACGATGTCGCGCACCTGTTCGTAGTCGGCCGGGTTGCGGCCGGGACCGAGAAAGCGCTCGGGCGGGCTGGTGTACCAGGCGTCCGAACCCTCGGCGCGAAAGGCCTCGACGATGCGGGCGTTGATCGCCGCATCGCGCAAGGGCTGGCCGGTCTGCTTGTCGACGAACAGCGCGATCGGCACGCCCCAGGCGCGCTGGCGCGACACCACCCATTCGGGGCGATGCTGGATCATGCCGAGGATGCGGTTGCGGCCGCCGGCCGGCACCCAGCGCACCGCGGCTATGCCGGCCAGCGCCTTTTCGCGCAGGCGGTTGGCGGTCATCGAGATGAACCATTGCGGCGTGTTGCGGAAGATCAGCGGCGCCTTCGAGCGCCAGCTGTGCGGATACTGGTGGGTCAGCTTGCCGCGCGCCACCACGGCGCCGGCCGCCTCCAGCGCCGCGATCACCGCCGGGTTGGCATCGCCCGGCTTGCCGTCGGCGCGGTAGACCCGCTTGCCGGCGAACAGCGGCACCGACGCCACGAAGCGGCCCTCCTCGTCGACCGTCTCGGGCGAGGCGATGCCGTGCTTGCGGCCCAGCTCGAAATCGTCCGAACCGTGGCCGGGCGCGATGTGCACGAAGCCGGTGCCCTGGTCCATGGTGACGAAATCGGCCGCCAGCACGGGAACCTCGAAATCATAGCCCTGGCCGCGCCAGGGATGGGCGCAGCGCGTGCCGGCGATGGCGGCGCCCTTGAGGCGATGGACCACGGTCAGCGTCGCGCCCGCGCGCTCGGCCAGCGCCGCCAGCAAGGGCTCGGCCGCGACCAGCTTGCGACCCGAGGCATCGGCCGCGACGACGTAGTCGCCGGCCGGATCGACCGCGATGGCGCGGTTGCCGGGCAGGGTCCAGGGCGTGGTGGTCCAGATCACGATCGCGGCCCCGGCCAGCGCCGGATCGGACGGCGCCGTCACCGCGAAGCGGACATCGACCGTGTCGGAGACGTGGTCGTGATACTCGATCTCGGCCTCGGCCAGCGCGGTCTTCTCGACCACGCTCCACAGCACCGGCATGGCGCCGCGATAAAGCCCGCCGTTCATCAGGAAACGCAGGATCTCGCCGGCGATCGCCGCCTCGGCGGCGTTGGACATGGTGGTATAGGGGTTCTGCCAATCGCCCTGGCAGCCGAGGCGCTGGAATTCCTCGCGCTGCACGCCAAGCCAATGCTCGGCGAAGGCGCGGCATTCCTTGCGGAACTCGACGATCGGCACCGCGTCCTTGTCCTTGCCGGCCTGGCGATAGCGCTGCTCGATCTGCCATTCGACCGGCAGGCCGTGGCAGTCCCAGCCCGGGACGTAGTTCGAGTCCTTGCCCAGCATCTGCTGGCTGCGGCTGACCACGTCCTTGAGGATCTTGTTGAGGGCGGTGCCGATGTGGATGTGGCCGTTGGCGTAGGGCGGCCCGTCGTGCAGGACGAATTTCGGCCGTCCCTTCGAGGCGTGGCGCAGGCGCTGCCACAGGCCCATCGCTTGCCAGCGGGCCAGCAGCTTGGGTTCGAGCTGGGGCAGCCCGCCGCGCATCGGGAATTCGGTGCGCGGCAGGAAGACGGCGTATTTGGACTCTTTCGACTTGGGCTTGGCGGTCATCGGGCTAGGTTCCGGCGCGAGGCTGCGGAGGCGAGCGACAAAAGGCGGATTCCCGGTCCCTCAGGCGAGGGCCGGGCCCGGAATTCGCTCGTGACGCGCAGGGGCCAGCATGACGGGCGCGGTTCTACCAGCCGCGCCCGCCGCCGGCAAGGCCGGACCGGATCGGTTCAGCGCGCGATCGGAATCGCCCGGATCAGATTGCCGTTGGACCAGTCGCCGCCGGTCTCGGTGCCGTTGGGGGCGCGCTGAATGCCGCGGCCTTCCAGCCGGCCGTTGACGATGCGGCCGATCAACTGCGTCCCGTCGGCCAGCTTGAGCACGCCCAAGCCGTTGACCGTGCCGCTCGAGAACTGGCCCTCATAGGTGTCGCCGTTCGGCCAGATGTAGACCCCAGGCCCGTCCAGCGCGCCGTTGCGCCAATTGCCGGCGATGACGTGGCCTTCGGTCGTGGTGCGCACGCCCGGACCCTGGGCGGCGTCGTCGACCCAAGTGCCCTCGTGGAGGATGCCGTTGCGGTACTTGTTGATGCCGGGGCCGTTGCGCTTGTAGTTCTTGAGTTCGCCCTCGTAGAGATCGGCCGACCACACCGGTCCCAGGAACATCGAGCCGAAGCCGCCCAGCCCGGGCGCCTTGTCGCGCCGGCCGCGATCGGCCGCCGATTGCGCCGCGCGCTGGGCGGTGCGCGCCTCGCGCAACGCGCCCTGGGCCTGGCGCTGTGCCGCCATGGCCGGATCGCGCACCATGGCGAATTCCTGCAGCGCGCGCTGCTGACGCTGCTGTTCTTCCTGGGCGCGCAGCGCGGCGACGCGGGTCTCTTCCTCGCGACGGCGGCGTTCCTGCTCGGCCGCGGTTTGGCGCTGGCGATCCTGCTCCGCCTGGATGCGCCGACGCTCTTCCTCGGCAGCGAGGCGCTTCTGCTCCTCGACCAGCTTGG
>VGDZ01000143.1 GCA_016869515.1 Alphaproteobacteria bacterium
GGCGGATTGGTCGCTGCACGGGATCGGTCTGGCGGCATGGGCGGCGGCGGCGATCGTGCTGGCCTGGGGCATCAGGCTGGTGCTGCACGGCGCGCCGCCCTCGATCTGGCGCATCCTGCCGACCCTGCCCTTGGCGCTGGCGGCGACGGCGGCGGCCCTGGCCTTCCTGCCGGCGCCGGCGATCTGGGCGCTGCGGGTCGGGCCGGGCGGGTTGATCGGCGACACGATGCGCCGGGCGATCGAATTGGGCTTGGCGCGGATCGACGGCGGCGCGGTCGAGCCCTATCTGCCCTTTGCCTTGCCGGTGCTGGCGTTGTCGGCGGTGGTGCTGGCGATTGGGCCGGGCTTCGGCGCGCTCGGTAGGCTCATGGTCGCAGGCACGCTCGCGCTCGGGCGGCTGGTTCGCCGCCTGGCCGAACCCAAGCCCGCGCCGGTGGCGGTGGTCCGCATCGAACCGCGCTTCGAAGGCGAGCCCGCGCCCGAACCCCAGCCGCGCGCGGCCGCCAACGAGGACGAGCCGGCCAAGATCGCCCAGCCCAAGGCCAAGCCCCGCGCCGGCAAGCGCGAAAGGAAGGAGCGCCAGGCTGCGCTCGACCTCGATCCCGAGGATTACGTCCTGCCGCCGCTGTCGCTTTTGGCCGAACCCAAGCCGGCCAAGGCCGACGAAATGCCCAGCGCCGAGCAATTGCAGGAGAAAGCCCGGTTGCTGGAAGGCGTGCTGGCCGATTTCGGCGTCGAGGGCAAGATCGGCACGGTGCGGCCGGGGCCGGTGGTGACGCTCTACGAACTCGAACCCTCGCCCGGCACCAAATCGGCCCGCGTCATCAATCTTTCCGACGACATCGCCCGCTCGATGAGCGCGGTGTCGGTGCGCTCGGCGGTGGTGCCCGGGCGCAACGTTATCGGCATCGAGCTGCCCAACGCCAAGCGCCAGGGCGTCAGCTTCCGCGAGATGGTGTCCTCGGACGCGTTCGAGAAGGCGACCGGGCGGCTCAACCTGGTGCTGGGCAAGGATATCGGCGGCGCGCCGGTGATCGCCGACCTGGCGCGCATGCCGCATCTGCTGGTCGCCGGCACCACCGGCTCGGGCAAGTCGGTCGGGCTGAATGCCATGATCCTGTCGCTGCTCTATCGCCTGACGCCCGAGCAGTGCCGGCTGATCATGATCGATCCCAAGATGCTGGAGCTGTCGGTCTACGAGGGCATCCCGCATCTGCTGACGCCGGTGGTGACCGAGCCGGGCAAGGCGGTGGTGGCGCTGAAATGGGCGGTCCGCCAGATGGAGGACCGCTATCGCAAGATGAGCCAGCTGGGCGTGCGCAACATCGACGGCTTCAACGCCCGCGTCGCCGAGGCGCTGGCCAAGGGCGAGCCGCTCAAGCGCACGGTCCAGACCGGCTACGATCCCGAGACCCGCCAGCCGATCATCGAGGAACAGCCGCTCGACTTCGCGCCGCTGCCCTGGATCGTGGTGATCGTCGACGAGTTCTCGGATTTGATGATGGTGGCGGGCAAGGAGGTCGAGAACGCGGTGCTGCGTTTGGCGCAGATGGCGCGCGCCGCCGGCATCCACCTGATCATGGCGACGCAGCGGCCCTCGGTCGACGTCATCACCGGCACCATCAAGGCCAATTTCCCGACCCGCATCAGCTTCCAGGTCACTTCCAAGATCGACTCGCGCACCATCCTCGGCGTGCAGGGCGCCGAGCAGCTCCTGGGCGCGGGCGACATGCTGTTCATGACCGCGGGCGGGCGGATCACCCGCGTCCACGGCCCGTTCGTGTCCGACGTCGAGGTCCAGAAAGTGGTCGATCACCTGCGCGAGCAGGGCGTGCCGGAATACATCGAGGGCGTGACCGACGATCCCGAAGAGGAGGCCGCGCTGGCCGAGGCGATGGGCGAGGACGGCGGCGAGGGCGGGGACGAGCTCTACCAGCGCGCGCTCGACCTGGTGCGGCGCGAGCGCAAGGCCTCGACCAGCTTCATCCAGCGCCACCTGGCGATCGGCTACAACCGCGCCGCCCGCATCGTCGACCAGATGGAAGCCCAGGGCGTGGTCGGCCCCGCCAACCACGTCGGCAAGCGCGAAGTCCTGCTGCCCGAGGCGATGTAGGGGGCCCTACCCCCAGGGCTTGAAGTGCTTGGACAGCGCCAGGCCTTGGCGCTGGTAGTGCGAGCCCAGCGCGCCTTCGCCGTAGACCGTCTCGGGCTTGGCCGCCAGCTTCTCGTAGCGCAGCCAGCCGACGATCTGGCCGTGCTCCAAGAGGAACGGCACCTCGTGGCTGCGCACTTCCAGCACGCCGCGCGAATGGCGAACCGCCGGATCGGGCGTCCAGCCGAAGCCGGGATCGAAGAAGCCGGCATAGTGGACGCGGAACTCGCCGACCATGGTGTCGTAGGCAATCATCTCGGCGGCGTAGTCGGGCGGCACGGCGACGCATTCGCGCGTCGCCAGGATGTAGAAATCGTCGGGATGCAGGATCAGGCCGCGGCCGCGGCGGGCCGGGATCGGCTCCCAGAACTCGGCCGGATCGCAGGCGCCGCGGCGATCGACGTCGATCACGTCGGCATGCGGCTTGGCGCGATAGCCCACCAGCCCGGTGCGGGCATCGCCCTCGAGATCGAGCGTCACGCCCAGCAGATTGTCGCGCAGGACTTCCTCGCCCGCGGCGGCATCGACCAGGCGCCGCGCGCGATGCAGCGCGGGCAGATCGGGACGCTCGGCGCGGGCGGCGTCGCGCACGAAGCGGATCTGCCCCAGCCGCGAGCCCTGGCGCACCTTGATCGAAAAGGTGCGCGGCGCGATCTCGGCGTAAAGCGCGCCGGCATAGCCCGGCTGGATGCGATCGAAGCTGTCGCCGCGGTCGGTGATGACGCGGGTGAAGACATCGAGCCGGCCGGTCGAGCTTTTGGGATTGGCGATGGCCGAGATCGCGGCCGGCAGCGCCAGCGCTTCCATCAGCGGCACGATGTAGACGCAGCCCTTTTCCAGCACCGCGCCCTGGGTCAGGTCGATCTGGTGCATGCCGAACAGCCCGACCTTGTCCATCACCTGCGTGCGCGGCCCGGGCATGAAGCTGGCGCGCACCCGATAGGCCACCGCGCCCAGGCGCAGATCGAGGCTGGCGGGTTGCAGCTGGCCGGGTTCGACCGGGATTTCCGTCTTGATCTGCCCGGCGCGCAGCATCGCGGCGATCTGCTGCGAGACCAGGATCCCCGGTGCATTGTCGGCGGGTTTTGACATGGCGGCGCAAAATGCCCGAGCCGGCAGGGCGGGGCAAGCCCGGGCATTGACATCCCTTCGCCTTCGTCGCAAACAGCCCGCCGCCATGAAAGCGCTGGCCCTGGCCCTCGTGCTTTTCGCGCTGCCCCTCGCGGCCGGTGCCCAAGGCCTGTCCGAGGCCGACCGCGCCGATCTCAGGCGGATCGAGGCCTGGTTCGGATCGGTCCAAAGCCTGAAGGCGCGCTTTTCCCAGATCGCGCCCGATGGCGGGCTGTCCGAGGGCGAATTCTACATGCGACGGCCCGGCCGGCTGCGCTTCGAATACCGCCCGCCGCCGCGCCAATTGGTGGTCGGCGACGGCATCTGGTTCATCTTCCACGACATCGAGCTGGGCCAGATCAGTCGGGTGCCGATCCTGTCGACGCCTTTGTCGGTGCTGGTCGACAGCACGGTCGATCTCGAACGCGGCCGGGTGCGGGCGGTGCGCGTCCTGCGCCAGCCGGGCGCGACGCGGGTGACGGTGCTGGACCAGGACAAGCCCGAGGAGGGCTCGCTGACCCTGGTGTTCCGGGATTCGCCGATCGAGCTGCTCTATTGGGAAGTCAGCGACGCGCGGCGCCAGATCACCACCGTCGCGCTCAGCCAGGTCGAACTCAACCCGAGTCTGCCGCCGGTCCTGTTCACCTTCACCGATCCTCGCGACCGCCGCCCGGATGGCAATTGAATCAAGCCCTTGGCATGGGGCTGGCGCGTCGTTGCCGGCGGGTGTAGCCTTCCTTCATGGTTCGCCACAGAGGGAGGTACGCTGATGACTTTTGCCGATACAGCGCTTAGCCTCGACGCCGACCCGATGTCCGATCCCGAGACCCTCAAGCGGCAATTGGCCGAACTCAAGACCGAACATCGCGATCTCGACGACGCCATCGAGGCGCTACGCAAGGCTGCGGTCTACGACAACATCCAGATGCAGCGCATCAAGAAGCGAAAGCTTCTGCTGAAGGACGCCATCGCCCGCATCGAAAGCATGCTGGTGCCCGACATCATCGCATAGGGCGCGATGGTTCCGTTTCGGACCGAAGGGTCCGGGACGTTTTGCCGGTTTGGCGCGCAGGTCGATTGACCGCGAGCAGCGCCACGAAACCGATCGCTTTGAAATAGATGACCGAAGGCGCACCGTCAGGTGGGAGATGGCAGCGCATCGAGGTTCGGCTTTTGCCTTGACGCAATTGGGGCCGCGACACCGAACCGGCCGGCCGCGCGCGCGAGTCCGCCGACGCTACTTGGCTTTGTCGCGCTGGCGCTTGCGGTTGTACATGTCGGCATCGGCCGCGGCCAAGGCCGCCATGGCGTCGATGCCCGAGCGGAAGGTATGCACGCCATAGGCGGCATCGACCCGCAGTTCCGATTCTTTCCATTTGGTGGCCGTGGCGGCAATGGCGCCCGCCAGCTGCACCGCCTTGTCCCAGGCGCGGGTCTCGTCGGCCTGGGCGAGGATGACTCCGAACTCGTCGCCGCCCAGCCGGCCGACATAGTCCGAGGACCGCACGCCGGCCACACGCCGGCCATCCATCAGCACGCTCGCCACCTGGATCAGCACCGCGTCGCCGGCGAGATGGCCGTGGGTGTCGTTGATCGCCTTGAAGCCGTTGAGGTCGATGTAGATCAGCGAGGACGGCTCGCCATAGCGTTCGGTGAAGTCGATCTGGCGGGTGAGTTCGTGGACGAAGCCGCGGCGGTTGTTGCAGGGGGTGAGGTCGTCGCGCTCGATCTGGCGCTCGAGGAACTCGATCCGGGCCTGGCTTTTCTTGAGCTCGTCGCGCAGCCGCTCGACCTCGCCCATCAGCGCCATCAGCGCCGCGCGCACCCGCGGCGTGATCTCGCTTTCGGGAATGCCCTGGATGGCGGCGACGTCGACCGGCGCCTGGGCGCCCTCGGCCGGGCGCGCAGGCTCGGCGCGGCC
>VGDZ01000144.1 GCA_016869515.1 Alphaproteobacteria bacterium
CAGGGATGGCGGCTCATCATGTCGATGCACTCGATGCCGCGGTCGGTCGACCAGGCGCTGTCCGACAGCTCCGCTGGAATGCGGCTGGGCGCGCGCGACGGCCCGGGCTTGCCGGAGGCCGGCAGCCAGACATCCTTGGGGTCGTCGGGCAGGGCGAAGCCGCGCGACGCAACCCAGGCAAAATAATTGCGGAAATCGTCCTCGTCGAAATGGGCGAATACCTTCCAGCCCTCCATGATGTTGCCGATCTGGGCGAAGCGCGGGTCGTGGGGCGAGACGGTGCGTGGATCGGGCGTGGTGGTGGTGTAGCCGACGATGGTGGGCTCGTAGCCGACGCGGCGCAGCTCGGCCGACAAGGTCGGATGGCGGGCATCGAGCGGCACGCCATTGGCGACCACGCGATGGTTCATGACGTAGAGGCCGGTCAGCATCGAGGCGCGTGCCGGCCCGCAGGGCGCGCCTTGGCAGTAGTGGCGCTTGAAGGTGACGGCCTCGCGGGCGAATTGGTCGAGGTGCGGCGTCTTGACCGCGGGATGGCCTAGGAAGCCCAAGCTATCGCCGCGCCATTGGTCGGTCACGATCAGGAGAATGTTGCGCTTGCCGGAGGGGCGTGAACTGCTCATGGGGTTGGCTCCATGGACTATCGCGGCGTTAGGTGTAGTTGGGCGCCGGCAATCGGCGCGCCGTCAACGCCGCGAAACTCGACGGTGAGCGCGCCGGCCGCCGCAATCGTAATCCGACCATAGGCGAACGTGGCGCGGCCGATGTCGCTGAACACCACCCTGGGGTTGAGGGTTTGGTCGATGGTCTTGGCCGCCTGGGAGGGGCCGGCGCGCAGCGGGCCGATATTGGCCTCGTGGAAATCGGCGATGCCGTCGCGGTCGGTGTCGTAGGCGATGATGTTCGAGACGTGCTGGTCGCCGGTCAGGAACACCACGTTGCGGATGCCGCGTTCCTTGATGAAGGCGACGATCTCCAGCAACTCGCGCTCATAGCCATAGGGGTTGTCGCGTTCGCCCCGGGCCCAGCTATCGCGGTAAAACCGCCGCTCGGGATCGCGCAAATTGCCGCCCGGAATCGACAGTGGCACCGAACTGACTACCAATTTCCAGGTCGCCGGTGAGGCGGCGAGCGTGTCCTTCAGCCATTGCTTTTGGGCCGCGCCCAGCATGGTTTTCGGCCGTTCGGCCGTGTCGTGCCAGTATTTCGGGTCTCGGTAGGAACGGGTGTCGAGCATGACAATTTCGGCGCGTGTGCCCCAAGCCAAGGCGCGGTACAGCCGCCGCTCGAAGCCGCCGGACGGATCGGGCAAGACGCGGATCGGATTGTACTCGAACATGACCTGGCGCGCGTCGCGGGCGAATTGCGGGTTGAATTGCAGCGGGCGCTTCGAGGGGTCGGCCTGGGCGAGGCGGGGATCGCGCGCCGCTTCCTCGGTGTTTGGGCCTTTGGTCAGTTCCGGCACGCCGATGTCGTTGACGATCTCATGGTCATCCCAGGTCGCGACCATGGGCACGGCGCGCAAGAATGCGGCGAAGCGATGATCGCTGCGGTGATAGTGCCAATCCCGGCGGAAATCGGCCACGTTGGTCACGTAACCGGGGCCAGGCTTGGCAATCTGGAAGTCGTTGTCGGCGCTCAAGCCAGGGTCCGGGGCTTTCGCCGTGACTGGCCGGTCCGAATAGAGCATGTCGCCCAATGCCAGGAACAAGTCGGCGTTATCGCGTTGCATGGCGGCGAAGATGGGAAAGCCATCGAGGCCGAGCGGCGTGCCGGGACGGATGCGGCCATAGCCCTGGCCGCCCAAATCGGCACCGAACAGCAAGGTGAGCGGCCGCGTTTCGCTTGGCGCCGGCGCGGTTGCGAATGTGCCGGTGTTGGGCAGCGGTCCGCTAGGGCCGACGACGCGAAAATAAAAGCGGCGGCCGGCGCCCAGCCCATCGACCAAGACTTGGCCCATGCGGCCGCCGTCCTCGCTCAACGCCAGCGCCAGGCGCTTGATTGCGCGCGTGTAGCCGGCATCCTCGGCGATCTCGACCGTATAATCGCCGGGCGTATCGGCCTGCACCCAAAGCACGGCGCCATCATGGGTCGGATCGCCGCTGGCGAGCAATTGCGCCCCGGCCGATGGCGCGGCGCCGATCAGGCCAGCGAGAAGCAGTATCCGGAGGTTCGCGGCCGGCCGCATGCCCGATCTCGCGCCTATTTGTACCAAAGGCCGGGCAAAGCAAGCGCGATCTGCGGGAATAGGTAGATCAGCACGACGCAGGCGCCTTGCAAGTACATGAACGGCATCATGCCCTTGTAGATGTCGATCAAGCTCCAACCGGGCACGACCGCTTTCAGGTAGTAGGCCGACAGGGCGACCGGCGGCGATAGCCAGCAGGTCTGCAAGGTCACGGCCAAGAGAATGCTGAACCACACCATGTCGACATGCAGACCGTTCAGCAGCGGGATGAAGATCGGCACGATGATGACCACAATCGGGACCCACTCCAACGGCCAACCGAGAATGAAGCACAGCATCAGCACGCTGATGATCAGCAGATTGGGCGAGATGTTCCATTCCAGCAAGGTCTCGGCGAGGAATTGCGGCGTGCCGAAGGCCGAGAACACCGAGCCCATGATGGTCGAGGCCGCCAACAGGATCATGACCATGGCGGTGGTCTCGGCGGTGCGATAGGTGGCGTCCTTGATCGCCGCAAAGGTGAGCCGGCCGTTGACCGCGGTGACCGCGAGCGCGCCGGCGCAGCCGATCGCCGCGCCCTCGGTCGGGGTCGCCCAGCCGGTGACGATGGTGCCGAGCGTCGCCAGGATCAGAACCGCGAGGGGGAACAGGCCGAAGCAGAGTTCGCGGATCAATTGGCTGGTGCTCACATTGAGCTCTTCCGGCGACAGCGACGGGCCAAGCTTCGGATTCAAGAACGTCCGCGTCATGGTGTAGGTCAAGTAGATGAACGCCAGCAGCAGCCCGGGCAGGATAGCGGCGGCATAAAGCTTGGCGATCGACACCGAAAATGCCGGCCCCATGACTACCAGCATCACGCTGGGCGGAATGAGAATGCCGAGCGTGCCGCCGGCGCAGATGGTGCCGGCGGACATGGCCGGATCGTAGCCCTTTTTCTTCATGATGGGGCCGGCCATCAGGCCGATGATCGACACCGATGCGCCGACGATTCCGGTCGCCGCGGCAAACAAGGTGGCGGTGACGATGGTGCCGAGATAGAGCGAGCCGTGCATGCGGCCGCATAGAATTTGCACGGCGTGGAACAATCGCCCCATCAAGCCGGCGCTCTCCAGCACGTAGCCCATGAAGGTGAACAGCGCCACGGCCGCCAGGACCGTCTCGGTCATGACCGAGAAGTATTGATAGGTCATCAAGTAGAAGACGCGCTCGCCCAGCCCGATATAGCCGAAGACGGTGGCGAGAAAGATCAGCGTGAACGAGATCGGAAATCCGCCCAGGATTACTACGAACAGCAGGCCGATCAGGACCAGGCCGAGAATTTCGAGGCTCATGGTTTGACCGCGCGTGTGATTTGGTTGCTTGGCGAGGACGACATCAGGTCACCTCGCCGGGTGGGGCTTGGTGGCGATAGTCGATGCCGGTGCGCAGCGTCTTGATGCATTTCAGGACTTCGGCGACGCCCTGGAGCAGCAGTAGCGCGGCGGTGATGGGAATGATCGTCTTGTACAGATAGGCCGGCGGGCGCCAGGTGGTGACCAATTGCTCCTTGAGTTCCCAGGATTCCGCGGCGAACTCCCAGCTCAACCAGGCGAACATGGCGATACCGGGCAGGAAGAACAGGATGTATTGGGCGATGTCCATCCGCACCTGGGTGCGCAAGGACAGGTGCTGGGAGATGAAATCGGTGCGGATGTGCTTTTGTAGGCACAGTGCATAGGCCGCCGCCAGGGAGAAATGCGCGCCATAGGCCATGGTCGCGATGTCGTTGGCCCAGATGGTCGGCTGGACCAGCTTGCGGACGGTCACTTCCCAGACCAGGACCAGAAACATCGGCATGATCAGCCATGCCGATGCCTTGCCGGTGCCAATGCAGATTCGGTCGATGATCTTGGTGACGCGGTCGATCCAGTCCATGGTCGGTCAGTTCCTCACGAGCTAGGCATGGCAAGCCGGTTCCGGCGAAGACAAACACGCGCGAATCGACGTGAATGCACCGGTCCAGCGCCGCGACCTTGGCGCCGGGCCGGTGCTACCCAGCATCTACTTGGCGGTTGCCGCGCCGCTGATCAGGGTCGACAGCTTCGCCGTCTCGCGGGTGAAGGGGACCACGAGGTTGGCGAACTCGCGTTGCGAATCCAGGACCTTCTTGAAGAAGGGATCTTTCTCCTCGAACTTGGCGAGCACCCGCTTCGCCGAGTTGATCCAAGCCGGCGCATAGTCGGGCGGGGCGTCGAACATGGTGACGCCCTTCTCGGTGGTCAGGATCTTCAGCGCCTTGGCGTTTTCGTGGATGAAGTAGAGCATGGCGTCGAACAGCGAAGCGGTCATCGACACCTCGACGATCGTCTGCAGGTCGGGCGTGAGCTCGCGCCATTTCTTGCCGTTGATGATGACGTCGGCGATGTCGATCGCTTGGTGCAGGCCCTGGATCGAGTAGTACTTGAAGATGTCGTGCAGGCCGACCTTGATGTCGCTGGCCGGATTGATGAATTCGATGCCGTCGATCACGCCGCGCTCGGCCGCAGGGATCACCTCGTTGGCGCCCAGGTTCATCGGAATGCCGCCCATGTCCTTGAGCACGTCGCTGGGCAGGCCCGAGGAAATGCGGAAGCGCAGCTTGGTGAACTCGGCGACCGACGTGATCGGCTTCTTGAACCAGCCCAGAGCCTCCGGCCCATCGGGCGCGTAGAGGAACGGCATGACGTCGGCCTTCAAGATCTTGGTGTAGTACTCGATGTAAAGAGCGCGGCCACC
>VGDZ01000145.1 GCA_016869515.1 Alphaproteobacteria bacterium
CCCTGGCCGCCCGGCACTACCGCGCCGCGGCCGAGCTCGGTCATGCCGAGGCCCAGAACAACCTGGCCGTGCTGCTGGCGCGCGGCCTGGGCGTGGCGCGGGATTTGCCGGCGGCGTTGGCCTGGTATCGCCGCGCCGCGTCGGGCGGCAACGCCGATGCGCTGTTCAATCTCGGCCTGGTGCACGAAAGCGGCGAGGACCTGCCGGTCGACCGCATCGCCGCGCATCGTTGGTACAATCTCGGCCTTCGTGCCGGCGATCCGACGGTCGCGGCCAAGGCGCGCCTGCGGCTGGAAGGGTTGGAGGCGGCCATGGACCAGGACGAACTGGCCGAGGCGCGTCACGATGACGGCGCCCGCCGCCGCCAGGAATAGAGGAGCCGGACATGGGATGGAGGATTTGATCCTGCGCACGCCGCTGGTGCTGGGCGCGATCTACCTGCTGATGGTGGCGGGGATGGCGGTGTTCCAGCGCGACCTGATGTATTTCCCCGATCGCGGCATTCCGTCCGATCCGGCGCGGGTCGGGCTGCCCGAGATGAAGCCGGTGCGGCTGGCCACGGCCGATGGGCTGTCGCTGGTGGCGTGGTGGGCGCCGCCGCGAAGCGCCGCCGACCCGGTGGTGGCGTTCTTCCACGGCAATGGCGGCTCGATCGCCGGGCGCGATCTCAAGGCGCGGCCGCTGCTCGACGCCGGCTTCGGTCTGTTGCTGGTGGAATATCGCGGCTACGGCCCCAATCCCGGCACGCCGAGCGAGGAGGGGCTGTACGCCGACGGCCGCGCCGCGCTGGCCTTCCTGGCCGAGGCCGGCATTCCGGCCCGCCGCATCGCGCTCTATGGCGAATCGCTCGGCTCGGGCGTGGCGGTCAAGCTGGCGCACGAGACGCGCATCGGCGCGGTGGTGTTGGAGGCGCCGTTCACCTCGGCGGTCGAAATCGGGCAGGCGGCCTATCCCTTCGTTCCGGTCGGGCTGATGATGCGCGATCGCTACGAGTCGATCGGCCGCATCGCCGAGATCGCTGCGCCGCTTTTGGTGGTGCACGGCGCGCGCGACGAGGTGGTGGCGGTGCAGTTTGGCCGGCGGCTGTTCGACGCCGCGCGCGAACCCAAGCGCTATGTCGAACTGCCCCAGGGCGGGCACAACGACTTGCACGCCCACGGCATCGGCCGCATCACGGTCGACTACCTGCGCGCGACGATCCGGGATTAGGCTTTGTCCAGAGCCTGGGCGGCGGCGCGCAGCGGCAGCAGCACGCAGCCATGGCGGCTGCGATGCGGGCCGACCGGCGCGAATACGGCGAAGGCGGCGAAGCGCCCGGAGGGTGCTTGGGACTCGCCCTTGAGCATGGCGGCGATGCGGCCGGGCAGGGCGGCGATCTCGGCGGTCGCCGTGCCCTCGGCGACCTCGGCCAGGGCCGCGGCCGCGGCGCGACACAGTACGCAGCCGCGCACGGCATGAGCCAGCGCCCGGACCTTCCCGCCCTCGGCGCGCACCTCGACCGTGGCGCGATCGCCGCAGATCGGACTGTCGGTCGTGGCCGAAAGGCCGGGCGGATCGAGCCTACCGGCGCCGCGCGCCGATTGTGCCAGTCTCAGGATCGCCTCGGGATAGAGATCGTCGCTCATCGCAGCAGGCGGCCCAGCGCCTGGTCGATCGCCGCCAGCGCGGCATCGACATCGTCGTCCCCGGAATGCAGCGCCAGGCTGATCCGGGTCGACCCTTCCACCCCCAGCGCGTCGGCCAGCGGCTGGGCGCAGTGATGGCCGCCACGCAGGGCGACGCCATGGCTGGCATCGACCATCTGGCAGATGTCATGGGTATGCGCGCCCCGCACCGCGAACGACACCAGCGGCAGGCGAGGCCCGGTCGGTCCCAGCACGCGGATGGCGCGGCGCTGGCGGTCGATCGCGTCCAGCCCGTCGACCAGCCGCTGCGTCAGGCGGGCAAGGTGCGCATCGGCCGCGTTGCGGTCGATGGTCGCCCGCCAATCGATCGCCGCGCCGAGGCCGACCGCTTCGACATAGGGCGGCGTGCCGGCCTCGAAGCGCGCCGGCGGGTCGGCGAAGATCGTGCCCGACTTGGCGACGCGGGCGATGGTGCCGCCGCCGCCGAAGGCCGGCGCCATGGATTCGAGCACCGCCCGCCGCGCCCACAGCACGCCGATGCCGGTCGGGCCGTGCAGCTTGTGGGCCGAGAAGGCGTAGAGATCGCAGCCTAGCGCGGCGAGATCGGGCAGGCCGTGGGCCGCGACCTGGGCGCCGTCCAGCAGCAACAGCGCGCCCGCGCTGCGCGCGGCCGCGGCCAGGCGCGGCACGTCGCTGATCGCCGCGGTGACGTTGGAGCCGTGGGTGACGGCGATCAGCCGTGTTCGTGGCGAGAGCAGGCCGGGCAGGGCGTCGAGGTCGAGCCGACCCTCTTGCGTCACCGGCAGCCAGCGAAGCCGAACCCCCGAGCGCACCGCCAGGATCTGCCAGGGGACGATGTTGCTGTGATGGTCGAGTTCCGAGATCACGATCTCGTCGCCCTCGCCCCAGCGCGAGCCCAGCCCCTGGGCGGCGATGTTGAGCGCGGCGGTGCAGCCGGCCGTGAACACGATCTCGTCCGCAGCAACGTTGAGCGCGCGGGCGACGCGGCTGCGTGCGCCCTCATAGGCCTCGGTGGCGCGCTCGGCCAGGCGATGCACGCCGCGGGCGATGTTGGCGCGGCCGCCGCGCTGGAAATTGTCCATGGCGGCGATCACCGGCGCGGGGATCTGGCTCGATGCCGCGCTGTCGAGATAGTGCAGCCCCGGGCGCAGCACCGGGAATTGGCGGCGGATGGCGGCGAGATCGAAGTTCATGCCCGGCTCCTCGAACGAAACGCCGCCAGCGCCTCAGGCGTGTCGAGATCGACCAGCACGCCGGCGCCGCCCATGGCCACTTCGCAGACTTGGTCGGCATAGTCGTCGAGCAGCGCCTTGGCGCCGACATCGCCGCCGAGCGCGCTCATGGCGGCGAAGAAGCGTCGCGACCACAGTACCGGATTGCCGCGCCGGCTGTCATGGGTCGGCACGCAGATGGCGCGGCCGTCCCCGGGCGCGAAGGCGGCGATCAGGCGGTCGATTTCGCCGCCGCTGGTCTCGGGCATGTCGCCGAGGCAGATGGCGGCGCCGTCGATCTCGGCCGGCAGCGCCGCGAGGCCGCGGCGCAGCGAGGTCGACAGCCCGGCGGCGAAGTCGGGATTGTCGACCAGGGTCACCTCGCGTCCGGCCAGCGCGGCGCGCACCCGCTCGCCCTGATGGCCGGTCACCACCACCACCGGCCTTGCCTGGGATTGCAGCACGCGGTCGACCACGCGCGCCACCAGCGGCCGGCCGTCGATCTCCTCCAGCAGCTTGTTGCGCTGGCCCATGCGGGTCGAACGCCCGGCGGCCAGGACGATGGCGGCGATGCGCGGCGCGTGCGGCGCCTGGGTCTCGGCGTCGGCGGCGGCTTCGCGCGGCTGCGGGCGGGTGGCGATCTCGGTCAAGAGACCGCCCACGCCCATGGCGACGATGCCGCCGCGCCCGACTTCGATCCCGGCCAAAAGCCGGTCGAGCACGAAATCGAATCCGTTGCGCTTGGGCGAGCGCGCGCAACCCGGAAGACCTATGGCCGGCACGGCGCCAACCTGTCCCACCACGATCAGGTTGCCGGGATCGACCGGCATGCCGAAATGCTCCACCGCGCCGCCGGCAGCGACGACGCCGGCCGGCAGCACGTCGCGGCGGTCGGTGGTGGCACTGGCTGAGACGATCAGGATCGGTGCCAGGCCATCGGCGGCGAGAGTCCGGATCGCTTGGGCCAGGGCTTCGATCGTATGCTCGCAGCGCAGTTCGCGCGCCAGCACCGAACCGCGCGCCTCCAACCGGGCGCGGGTCACGGCCACGGTCTTGTCGAGCACGGTAGGCTTGGTGCCGTCCAGCCGGGTCTGGATCAAGCCGGCGCGATGCGGCCGGAAGGGCGCCAGCGCGACGGCGGGCGGACCCGCCCGCAACAGCGCCTCGGCCCTTGCCACTGCGGCCTCGGGCGCGGCGAAGGGAATGATCTTGACCGTGGCCAGCATCTGCCGGGGCGCAACTGGTTCAGACTCCGCCAAAGTGGCGATGGTCAGGGATTCATCGATGGCGTTGACCGCATCGACGCTGGCGCGGTCGATCCGCGCCAGGCCGGCCTGCTCGGCGTAGAGATTGCAGCGGCCGGTGAAGGCCTCGGCCACGCGCAGGCCCGGACCGGCCGCCGCCAGGGCGATGCGGCGCGCGGCCTCGTCCTCGGGGACATCGCCCGGCTCCAGCCGCGCCGCCGTCACTTCCCGCAAGCC
>VGDZ01000146.1 GCA_016869515.1 Alphaproteobacteria bacterium
TATCGCCGTGCGCATCTCGGCCAGGCGCGGTGGCGCGGCGGCGACATAGTCGGACAGCACCGCATCCAATGTCGCCGGATCGTCGTCGCCAAGCAAGGCCGCAAGGCGCCCCAGCGCCACCGCCTCGCCGCCGGCATCCGCGATCGGATCGGCCGAAGGCGGCGGCCTTCCGGCCGGCAGGAAACGGCCGATGACCGCGGCCAGCTGCGCCAGCGTCGCCGGCTTGACCAGGAAGTCATCCATGCCGGCGGCGCGGCAGCGCTCGGCCTCGCCGACCATGGCGTTGGCGGTCAAGGCCACGATCGGCACGCGCGTGCCGGAGGGCTCCTCGGAACGGATCGCCTGGGCGACGCCATAGCCGTCGACATGGGGCATGTGGATGTCGGTCAGCACCAGGCCGTAGCGGCCGGCCCGCCAGGCTTCGAGCGCGGCGCGGCCGTCGACCGCCGCCTCGGCGGCATAACCCAGGCGCTTGAGCTGGCGCAGGATGACGTCGCGATTGGTCAGTTGGTCCTCGGCCACCAGGACCAGCCGGCCGGCGGCGCGGGCCTCGGCCGGGCTGGGCGCCTCCGAAGATACCGGAATCTCGGCATCCTCGTCGGCCCCGAGCGCGGCCACGATCTCGGGGCTGGCGCGATCCGCCGCCACCGCCACCGCCAGCAACAGCGCGCCGCGCCGCATCGGTCGCGCCAGGCTGGCGGCATGGCCGTTGCCGGCCATGCGGGCATCGTGGCGCTCGGATTCGGTCTCGGCCAGGAGCACGCGGCTTTTCGCCAGGGTGGCGATGTTGCCGAGGCGGGAATCGATCACCGCCACGTCGCATCGCCGCGTCGTGGCGGCGGCGGCCTCGGCCGCGATCTCGACCTTGGCTCCGGCATGGACCAGATAGCGCCGCGCGATCGCCGCCAGCGCGTCGTCGGGCGTCGCCAACAGCACGGTCAGGCCCGACAGATCCAGCCGCGCCGGTCCGGCCTGAGCGCCCGCCGGCGCCGGATCGAGCGCAAGGTCGATCCGGAAAGTCGAGCCCACGCCCGGTTCGCTGTCGACGCCGATGCCGCCGCCCATGGCCTCGATCAGGCGGCGGCTGATCGACAGCCCGAGCCCGGTGCCGCCGAAGCGCCGCGTGGTCGAACGCTCGGCCTGGACGAAGGCCTGGAACAGCCGCTCCTGGTCGGCCTTGGCGATGCCGATGCCGGTGTCGCTGATCTCGATCGCGATCCGCGGCCGCTCGCCCTCGAAGCCGATCAGGAAGGCGCGCAGCGCGACCTCGCCCCGGGCGGTGAACTTGACCGCATTGCCGCCCAGATTCAGCAGCACTTGCCGCAGCCGCGTCGGATCGCCCATCAGCGTCTGCGGAATCGAGGGATCGACATAGCCCGAGACGTCGATGCCCTTGCGGCGCGCCGTCGGCGCCAGGGTCTCGACCACGTCGTCGAGCAATTGCGCCAGCGACAACGGCACGCGCTCCAATTCGATCCGCCCGGCCTCGATCTTGGAGAAGTCGAGAATGTCGTCGATCACCCGCAGCAGCGCCTTGGCCGAGCCCTCGGCGGTGCGCATCATCTCGCGCTGGTCGGGATCGAGCCGGCCCAGCGCCAACAATTCGAGCATGCCGCCGACGCCGTTCATCGGCGTGCGGATCTCGTGGCTCATCGCCGCCAGGAAAGCGGATTTGGCGGCGGTGGCGGCCTCGGCCTGTTCCTTGGCCGCGCGCAACTCCTGCTCGACCCGCTTGCGCTCGGTGATGTCGCTCATCGTGCCGCCGATCCAGACCGAACCGTCGGGTCGCGCGGTCTTGCGGCCGACGGCGTCCAACCACATCCAGCCGCCATCGGCCGCGCGCATGCGGTATTCGCCGCGATAAAGCTCGGCCTCGCCGCGAAGATGGCGGTTGAAGGCCTCCAGCACCGGCTTCTTGTCGTCGGGATGGAGCAAGCCGAACCATTGCTTGGTGCCGGTCGGGGCCAAGTCGGGCGGATAGCCCAGCACGTCGCGGAAAAAATCGGGCGACCACCAGCCCTTGCCGCCGCGCGCGACGTCGCATTCCCAAGCCCCCGAGCGGGTATTGACCAGGGCCGAGTTGAGGAATTGTTCGCTGCGGCGGATGGCGTCTTCGGCCTCGCGCCGCTGGGTGATGTCGTGCAGCCAGCCGATGGTCGCCGGCCGCCCGCCATAGCGGATCGGCTGCAACGTCAGCACCGCCCATCGCAGCCGGCCATCGGGCAGCTGAAACTCGGTCTCGACTTCGCGCACGGCTCGGCCCTCGGCCAATTGGGCGCGCAGAGTCTGCCAAACGCCGCGCGTGAACAGCGTGCGCGCGTCCATACTGGCCGCGGTCTGCTCGTCGATGCCGGTCAAATGGCGCCATTGCCGGTTGTGATAGAGGATTCGCCCGCCATGGGTCGAAATCAGGGTCGCGGTCGGGCTGTCGTCCAGCAGCGCGCGCAGCGCCTGCTCGGTCTGGCGGCGTTGGGCGATGTCGTAGAACCAACAGATGGTGGCGGCCTGGCCGCCGAACTCGGTCGGCAGCATGCTGAGCAGCACCCACAGCTCCTCACCGGCGAAGTTGCGCATCGCCATCTCGAAATCGCGCACCCGGCCCTCGGCTTGCAGCACGGCGCGCAGTTTGTCCCAAATGCCGGGATCGACGAGGTAGTCGCGCGTATCGAAATTCAGCAGCATGTCTTCGGGAATCCGCGTCAAGCGCGTCCATTCCCGATTCTTGAACAGCACCCGCCCGCCGGCGCCCATGATCGCCACCGCCACCGGACTGGCGTCGAGCATGGCGCGCAGGGTTTCCTCTCCGGAGCGCAACGCGGTCTCCAGCTTCTTGCGTTCGGAGATGTCGAGGATGGTGACGGCCAAGGCCGGCTGGCCGTCGAACTCCGTTCCGGCGGCACTGGCCGAGGCCCAGAACACCTCGCCCGAACCCTTGCGCAGCCGCACCTCGTAGTCCTGAACCTCGCCGCCCGAGGCGCGGAACACCTGGGCGAAGCGCTGGCCTTCGTCGGCGTTGGCCCAAAACTCGATGGCGCTGCGGCCCGGCATATGAAATGTGGTGCCAAACAATTCGCCGCTGCGGCGGTTGCGGAAAAGCACCTTGGCATCGTGCTTGCGCAGCATCACGATCGGCACCGGCGCCGCATCCAGCACCGAGCGCAGGCGCTTGCCTTCGGCCCTGGCGCGCGCCACCGCCGCGGCGATGGCGACAGGTCTTCGCCTCGGTTTGGATTTGGCCTTGGGTTTGGCTGTCTTGCGCTTGCTCACGAACCGCAGTCTAACCTCGCCCCCCGACTAGGCGAAAGGCTGCACCGGGAGTAAAATATTGTCCATGTTCCGTTTCGTCTGCATGGTTTTGCTCATGGTCGCTGCCCCCCCGGCCCTGGCCGGCTGGAAAGAGGGCGACGCGGCCTATCGCAACAAGCAGTTCGAAGAGGCCTTGAAGGAGCTCCTGCCGCTGGCCGAAATGGGCCATGATCGCGCCCAGTACCGGGTGGCGCGGATCCTTTTCGGCGGCATGGGCGGGGTCAAGCAGAACAAGCCCGAAGGCCTGAAATGGCTGCGGCGCTCGGCCGACGCCGGCAATGTCGATGCGCAATACGCCCTCGGCACGCTCTACGCCAAGGGCGAGGGCGTCAACCAGGACCCGGTCTTCGCCTTCATGTGGTTCGCGATCTCGGCCAATAAAGGCTTTCAGGATTCGATCCGTGCCCGCGAGACCATGCGCAAGTCGATGACCCGCGGCCAGATCGACGAAGGCGAACGTCTGGCCCGCAACTGGCAGCCCAAGCGATGAGGCTCTCGACCCACCCGCTGGGCTGGACGGTGGGCGCCGTGTTCGGCATCCTGACTTGGGGCGGGGTGGTGTGGCTGATCGATTCCTTCCACGGCATCGACAAGCTCAATGCCTTCGTCGCCGGCGCCTATATCGTCGTCACGCTGTCGATCGGCGTGCCCTTGACCACGGCGGTGTTCCGGCTGATGGGCAAGCCGCGACCGCCGGCCGAGGAGGAGGCTGCGGCCGAAGAAGCGCCGCACAAGGACCACAAGCCGGCCAAGGACGAGAAAAAACCCGAGGCCCATCCGCACCCGCCGGCCCCAGCCAAGAAGAAGTAACGAATAAACCAGCCGGATCGGCCGTTTATGGCTTTGGTGGCGGGGTTGAGATTCCCTCTCCGAAGTATTAAATCTAAGAGCCCAACCGAGAAGTCTTGATTCACGGTGAATGGGTTGCGGCGAGGCGCCTGAGCATGATGCGGATCATGGCGAGGCGGACGAAGGCGGCGGCTTTTCGGACATGACGTTCGAAGTCCCTTGCC
>VGDZ01000147.1 GCA_016869515.1 Alphaproteobacteria bacterium
CCGGTCGCCGCCTTGGCCGAGCTGCCCGACGGCCCGCCGCGGCTGTTCCGCTGGCGGCGGGTGCTGCACCGCGTCCGCCGCGCCGAAGGCCCCGAGCGCATCGCCCCGGAATGGTGGCGCGACGCCGCCGCCGAAAGCCGCGACTATTTCCGCATCGAGGACCAGCACGGCCGGCGCTTCTGGCTGTTCCGCGGCGCGGCCAATGCCTGGTTCCTGCACGGGCTGTTCGCATGACCCCGCCCGGCTATGCCGAATTGCAGGCCTTCAGCAATTTCAGCTTCCTCGAGGGCGCCTCCCATGCCGAGGAGTTGGCCACGACCGCGGCCGCGCTCGGCCTCGCGGCGCTGGCGGTGACCGATCGCAACAGCCTGGCGGGGGTGGTGCGGGCGCATCGCGCCGCCAAGACCGCCGGCCTGCGCTTGGTGGTCGGGGCCAGGCTGGATTTGGTCGATGCCCCCAGCCTGCTGGCCTGGCCGATCGACCGTGCCGGCTATGGCCGGCTGAGCCAGCTGCTCAGCCTCGGCCGCCGGCGAGCCGAAAAGGGGCAGTGCCGACTCTTCCGCCGCGACTTGCCCGAGTACGCCGAAAGTCTGATTTTATCGGTTCTACATGAAGATGAAGATATTGATATTTTATATAACTATATCAATTATATAAAGGATTTTTCAAATCATAATTTATACATTAACATTAGCGTTCGATTCGGTGCCGATGACAGCCGCCGCTTGGCGATTCTGGCCCAGCTTGCCGGCATGACCGGATTGCCCCTTTTGGCCGGCAATGACGTCCGCATGCACGCCCCCGAGCGCCGGCCGCTTCTGGACGTGCTGACCTGCATCCGCCATCGCTGCACCATCGACCAGGCGGGTTATCGCCTGCTGGCCAATGCCGAGCGCCATCTCAAGCCCCCGGCCGAAATGGCGCGGCTGCTGCGGGCCTATCCCGAGGCGCTGGCGCGGACCCTGGAGGTGGTCGCGCGCACCCAATTCAGCCTCGATCAGCTGCGCTACGAATACCCGATCGACCCCGCCCCCGACGGGCTCGGCCCGGACGAAGCCCTGGCCCGGCGCACCCGGCTGGGCGCCGCCGGCCGCTATCCCCAGGGCGTGCCGGCCAAGGTCGAGGCCATGCTGGCGCATGAGCTGGGATTGATCCGCGATCTCGGCTACGCCCCCTATTTCCTGACCGTCGACGACATCGTCCGCTTCGCCCGCGGCCGCGGCATCCTCTGCCAGGGCCGCGGCTCGGCGGCCAATTCGGCGGTGTGCTATTGCCTGGGCATCACCGCCATCGACCCGGTGGCCTCGGATCTGCTGTTCGAGCGCTTCATCAGCGCGGCCCGCGACGAGCCCCCCGACATCGACGTCGACTTCGAGCACGAGCGCCGCGAGGAGGTGATCCAGCACATCTACGCCAGCTATGGCCGCGAGCGCGCCGGCCTGGCGGCGACCGTCATCAGCTATCGCCCCAAAAGCGCGCTGCGCGACGTCGGCAAGGCGATGGGGCTGTCGCTGGACGCGGTCGGGCTGCTGAGCCGGGCCCTGGGCAGCTGGCGATCGGAGATCGAGGCCGAGCGGCTGGCCGAGACCGGGCTCGATCCGGCCCAGCCGCGCATCCGCCAGACGCTCGATCTCGCCCGCCAGTTGCAGGGCTTTCCGCGCCATCTCTCGCAGCATGTCGGCGGCTTCGTCATCACCCGCGGCCGGTTGGATGCGCTGGTGCCGATCGAGAACGCCGCCATGGCCGAGCGCACCGTCATCCAATGGGACAAGGACGACATCGACGCGCTGGGCATCCTCAAGATCGATGTCCTCGGCCTGGGCATGCTGAGCTGCATCCGCAAGGGGCTGGATCTGCTGGCGCTTGATGGCGGCCAGCGGCTCGACCTCGCCCAGGTGCCGGCCGAGGACCCCGCGGTCTACGCCATGCTCTGCCGGGGGGATTCGGTCGGCGTGTTCCAGGTCGAAAGCCGCGCCCAGATGGCGATGCTGCCGCGGCTCAAGCCGCGCTGCTTCTACGACCTGGTGATCGAGGTGGCGATCGTCCGCCCGGGGCCGATCCAGGGCGACATGGTGCATCCCTATCTGCGCCGGCGCGATGGGTTGGAGGCGGTCGAATTCCCCTCGGCCGAGCTGCGCCAGGTGCTGGGCAAGACCCTGGGCGTGCCGCTGTTCCAGGAGCAGGCGATGAAGATCGCCATCGTCGCCGCCGGCTTCACCCCGGCCGAGGCCGACAGCCTGCGCCGGGCCATGGCCACTTTCCGCAAGACCGGGCTGATCGGCGGCTTCCGCGACAAGATGATCGCCGGCATGATCGCGCGCGGCTACGAGCGCGATTTCGCCGAGCGCTGCTTCCGCCAGATCGAGGGCTTCGGCGAGTACGGCTTTCCCGAAAGCCACGCCGCCAGCTTCGCGCTTTTGGTCTACGTCTCGGCCTGGCTGAAATGCCGCCATCCGGCGGTGTTCGCCTGCGCGCTGCTCAACAGCCAGCCGATGGGTTTCTACGCCCCGGCGCAGATCGTGCGCGATGCGCGCGAGCACGGCGTGCCGGTGCGCCCGGTCGACGTCAATGCCAGCGCGTGGGATTGCACGCTCGAGCGCGACGACCGGCTGGGGCTCGCGCTGCGGCTGGGCTTGCGCCAGGTGCGGGGCCTGAACCAGGCCGAGGCACGGCGGCTGGTGGCGGCGCGCGGGGCCGGCTATGGCGATGCGGCCGAATTGGTGCGACGCGCCGGCCTGGCTCCGGCCACGGTCGAACGCCTGGCCAAGGCCGATGCGCTGGGCGGGCTTGGGCTCGGCCGCCGGCCGGGGCAATGGGCGGCGCGCGCCTTGCCGCCCCCGCCTCTGCCCCTTTTCGCCCAGGACCCCGCGGCCGAGGACGGATGCGAGCCCGCGACCGCCCTGCCCGCCATGCCGCTCGGCCAGGAGGTGATCGAGGACTATGCCAGCCTGCGGCTTTCGCTCAAGGCGCACCCGATGGCGCTGTTGCGCCGGCAGATGGCGGACGAGGGCTGGAAGCCCTGCGCCGCCGCGGCCGAAAGCCGCCACGGCCAGCCGATCCGCCTGGCCGGGATCGTGCTGGTGCGCCAGCGCCCCGGCACCGCCAAGGGCATCGTCTTCGTCACCCTGGAGGACGAGACCGGGGTCGCCAATCTGGTGGTCTGGCCCGACCGTTTCGCCCGCTTCCGCCGCCCGCTGCTGGCGGCGCGGCTGCTGGGCGTGCGGGGAAGGGTCGAGCGCCAAGGGCTGGTGATCCACGTCATCGCCGATCGGCTGGAGGATCTCAGCCCGCGGCTGGGCCTGCTGGCGGAAGGCGCGCGCGGAACCGACTTTCGCTCGCGCGATTTCCGCTGATCGAGCAAGGCTCCTCGCCGCGTGGCCTAACCCGCCGTCTCCGGCCGCTTGAGTTCGCAGCGCAGCGGCGGCAGGCCGGTCAGGCCGCCGTCGGCGGCGATGCGCTGGCGGCCCTCGCGTTCGGCGCCCGAGGGCAAGGCTGTCTTGGCATCGGCCAGCCAGGCCAGCACATCGCGATAGACCGTCTCGGCATCGAGATCGCGCAGCGCCATGTGGCAGCCGCGGGGATAGACCGCCAGCCGCGCCCGACCGTCGGTGCGCTCCAGCATGCGGCGGGCGGCATGGCGGGGGATGATCTCGTCGCGCTCGCCATAGACGATCAGGCTGGGCACCGCCAGCCGCGCCGCCGCTTCCAGCCCACGGTCCATCAATTCGACCACGCCATAGACCGCATCGGTGCGGGTCTGCTTGATCACCAGCGGATCGCGCGACAACTCCAGCAGCATCGAATAGTTGTCCGAGGCGACGCGGCCGAAACCGCGCCCGGTCCAAGTCGCCCAGGGCGTGGTGTGGGCGCCGAACCACAGCCCGGCGCGATAGAACGGGTTCATGGTCGACCAGCCCCACACCGCCGGCGCCACCAGGATCGCGCCATCGACCGGCGGCGCATCGGCCTCGGCCAGCAAGGCCAGCGCCACCGCGCCGCCCATGCTTTCGCCCAAGAGATAGAGCGGCCGGCCGGCATGGCGCGCGCGCAAGGCCCGAATCGCACCCGCCGCATCCGCCACCAGCGCCGCCGTGCCCGGCCAGATTCCGACCGAACGATTGGCGCCGAAGCCGCGCTGGTCATAGGCGTAAAGCGCGATCCCGCCTTGGTCCCGCCAATAGCGCCCAGGCCGTTCGAACGCCCGGCTGTAGTCGTTGAAGCCGTGCAGCGCCAGCACCACCGCGCGCGGCTCGCCCGCCGGCAGCCAGGCGCGCATCGGCAAGGCGGTGCCGTCGGCCGCGCGCATCCCA
>VGDZ01000148.1 GCA_016869515.1 Alphaproteobacteria bacterium
GCGGAAGTTTCGGCCGCGCGGCCGCCAGCGGGGCGCACGGCCGCCGTCGTCGCGACCAGAACCATCGGCGCCGGGCTCGATGCCGCCACCGAGCGGCGCCTGCGCCAGGGCCGGATTCCGGTCGACCGCAAGCTTGACCTGCATGGCTTGAGCGAGGCCCAGGCCCATCGGCGGTTGCTGGCGGCGCTGCCGGCGGCGCAGGCCGATGGCGTGCGGCTGGTGCTGATCGTCACCGGCAAGGGCAGTCGCGACGGCCGGACGGGGGTGCTGAGACGCAGTCTCGGCCGCTGGCTGGAAGAGCCGGGGCTGGCTTCATTGGTGCTGTCGAGCCGACCGGCACCGCCCCGGCTGGGCGGCGAGGGCGCGCGTCAAGTGCTGCTGCGCCGCCGTCGCGATTGATTTATCTGCGAGGACACCTATAAGTTTCCTTTTTCGGAGTGAGCCCACGCGCGATGGCACTTTTCGAGCGCATTTCCCTGCTGGTGGTCGAGGACGAGGAGTTCATGCTCGGCCTCCTCAAGCAGGTTCTGTTTGCGGCCGGATTCCGCAACGTCCGCACAGCGCGCGACGGCCAGGAGGCGATCGCCTTCCTCGCTTCGTATCGCAACATGCGCGGCGCCGGCGGCGCGATGATGCAGCCGGTCGACGTCGTCCTGACCGACACCGACATGCCCAACATCAACGGCATCGACTTGTTGCGTTGGATCCGACGCGATGCCGGCTCGCCCAATCGCTTCCTGCCGGTGGTGATGGTGGCGGGCGAGGCCGATGCCGAGATGATCCTGGCCTGCCGCGACGTCGGCGTGTCCGAGATCGTCGCCAAACCTTATTCGTTGGCCAGCCTGTTGCAGAAGATCATGGCGGTGATCGAACGGCCGCGGCCCTATATCCTGGCGCGCAGCTATTTCGGACCCGACCGCCGGCGCCAGAAGGCCGCGGTCGAGGGCAAGGACCGCCGCGTCGGCGCCGACAAGGTCAAGCGCTTCACCACCGCCCAGGGCAATCTCAGCCTGCTTGAGGGCTATGTCTTCCAGTTCGACATCCCCAATGCTCTCAAGCCGAAATTGGATGGCGTGGTTTCCGGCGTGCCGGTCGACTATTCGGCCGAATTGGCCAAGGCGCAGGACGCCCTGGCCGCGGCCGACACCCAGATCAAGGACTGGATCGTCGAGGCGGTGACACGGCTCGAGAACCAGTTCAAGAAACTGGCCAAAGGCGAGGACGTGGCGCCGACCCGCGGCGAGATGAACGCGCTGGCGCGCGAATTGCGCGGCCATGGCGGCACCTTCGGGTACCCCCTGATCAGCGAGTTCTCGCGTTCGCTAGATTTGTTTCTCGAGCGCCTGGGCGATCTGCATGCCGACGCGCTCGAACTGATCAGAGCCCATGTCGACGTCATCAAGGTGGTGGTCAAGCAGAACGCCCGCCACGCCAACGATCCGCTGGCGCGCGAGATCAAGCTGATGCTGGAAAAGGTCATCGCAAAATACTCTTCGAAGCACGGGGCGATGAATCTTTCGGCCCGTGCCGGCGCCCGCCGCGCGCCGTCCGCGCCCGCCCCGATATAGGGGATATTCCGTATATCGTCTAAGGCCCATCGAGGTCTAAGGATACGCCCTAGCCGTTAGGCCGGCCGCGTCGGTCGGGTCTGCCGGGGCGCGCAGAAAGCGGGGTTGGGCGGTTCGATGGCATTGTTCGAACGCATTTCTTTGTTGATCGTGCAGGACGACGCTTACGTCTGTCGTCTGATGCGCCAAGTCCTGTTCAATGCGGGTTTTCGGCTGGTGCGGACGGTGCGCTCGGGGACCGAGGCGATCGGCCAACTTTCGGCGCTGCGCCGGGCGCGGTTCGGCGGCGGGCTGGGCGTGCAGGGCATCGACATCGTTTTCAGCGAAGCCTACATGCCGGGCATCAACGGCGTCGATTTGCTGCGCTGGATCCGCCAGGACCCCAACTCGCCCAATCGCTTCATGCCGTTCATCATGGTCACCGGCGAGGCCGACGAGGACTTGGTCTATGGCTGCCGCGACGTCGGCATGAGCGAGATGGTGGCCAAGCCGTTTTCGCTCGCCACGCTGCTGCAGAAGATAACCCATGTCATCGAACGGCCGCGCCAGTTCGTGCTCAATCGCGCCTATTTCGGACCCGACCGCCGCCGCCAGAAAGGCGAATGGTCTGGGCGCGAGCGGCGGGGCATGCACCAGGTCCGGCGCTTTTCCAGCGAGCAGACCAACCTCAACGTCATGCGCGGGCAGACCTGGTTGTTCGATCTGCCCAACCGGCTCAAGCCCAAGCTCGAGGTCGATCCTTCGCTGGCCGGCATGCCGGTCGACTATTCGGCCGATCTGGTCAAGGCCGAGGCGGCGCTGGCCTCGGCCGAGAACGAGACCCGCGACTACGTGCTGCAGGCCGGCAACCGCATGGAGCAGGCCTTCCAGGCCCTGGTCAAGAATCCGGCCGAGAAGCAGCAGGCACTGGCCGAAATCGCCCAGGTGGCGCGCGAACTGCGCGGCCACGGCGGCACTTTCGGCTATCCCCTGGTCAGCCAGTTCGCCCGCTCGCTGCACATCTTTACCGAGTCGGTGCAGGACATCAACGAGGACGTCGGCGACCTGCTCAAGGCGCATATCGACGTCATCAAGATCGTCGTCCGCCAGAACGCCAAGATGGAGAGCGATCCGATCGCGGTCGAGATCAAGGGCGTGATGGGCAAGGCGATGGACAAATACACCCGCAGGCGCGGCCAGGCCGGACTTGACAAGCTGTTCGGCACGGGCGCGAAAGTCCCCTCCGCGGCCTGAGTCGCGACCGGCATGCGCCGGTCTTACGGTCCGGATAGCGAGATTGCGGGCGATTCGAATGGAATCGCACGAGCGATTCGTTCAGGTCGCGAATCATGCCCTCGTATCCCGCTGTGGACCGCGATTCCCGATGCACCGATCGCGGTCCGCGACCGCGCGGTTCGCGACGGATCGATCGCGCCCTACTGCGGCGAGCGCTTGGCGAGGATGCGCTGCAGCGTGCGGCGGTGCATGTTCAGCCGCCGCGCCGTCTCCGAGACGTTGCGGTCGCACTGTTCGAACACCCGCTGGATGTGCTCCCAGCGCACCCGGTCGGCCGACATCGGATGTTCGGGCGCGGGCGGCAACTTGCGGTCCTTGTTGAGTAGCGCGGCCTCGATCTCGTCGGCATCGGCCGGCTTGGACAGATAGTCGACCGCGCCGGCCTTGATTGCCGCCACCGCGGTGACGATGTTGCCGTAGCCGGTCAGCATCACCACCCGGATCTCGGGCCTGAGCGCGCGCAGCTGGTCGACGATTTCGAGCCCATTGCCGTCGTTCAGCCGCATGTCGAGCACGGCATAGGCCGGCGGCTTGGAGCGCGCCGCCCGCAGCGCCTCGGACACGCCGGCGCAGGCGGTGACCTGGAAGCCGCGCTTCTCCATCGCCCGCGTCAGCCGCTGCAAAAAGGGTCCGTCGTCGTCGACGATCAGCAGCGAGCGTTCGGGGTCGGCAGGCGTCGTCATGGGGCGGCGGCTCCGGCTTCGAATTCCTGGCGCGGCCATGTTACGACGACCTCGGCGCCGACGACAGCCCCGCCCGCCGCCCGTCGATTGCCGAAGGCGATGGCGGCGCCGGTGCGTTCCAGCAGGGTCTGGGCGATGAACAGGCCCAGCCCCATGCCCTCGCCCTCGTTCTTGGTGGACAGATAGGGCTCGCCGATGGCCGACAGCACGTCATAGGGGATGCCGGGTCCGTCGTCGCGGATCGCGACCCGGCATTCGGCCTCGCCCCAGCCGACTTCGACCGCGACCTCGCTGCGGGCGAAGTCGAAGGCGTTCTGGATCAGGTTGGACAGCCCATGCACGATCTCGGGCGCATGCGCCGGCAGGGGGGCGGGGCCCTCGCCGGCGGGGGCGAGGCGGAATCCGATCTCGCGCTTGCGGTGCGGCGCGGCGGCGGATTCGATCAGCTGCGGCAGGCTTTGCCGGGCGAAGGGATCGACCCCCTCGGGCCGGCGGGCGAGGCCGGACAGGATCTCGCGGCAGCGCGCCGCCTGTTCGCCCAAGAGATCGATGTCGGCGCGCAGCGGGCTTTCGGCCGGGACCTCGTGGCGCAGCTCGCGCGCCACCAGCGCGATGGTGCCGAGCGGCGTGCCGAGCTCGTGCGCGGCGGCG
>VGDZ01000149.1 GCA_016869515.1 Alphaproteobacteria bacterium
ATCTCGGCCTTGACGAACACCGGCGAGGCCGAGCGGATCAGCATTCCCGCCTGGCTGTCGCCCGAGAAACAGGCGTCGAGATAGACCGTCACCGACCGCGCGCCGGCCTTGCCCAGGTTCTCGTACAACAGGTCGATCGGATAGCCCGCGGTCTCGGCGGTCTCGGCGTCGGCATCGACCGGCAGCAGATAACCCCGCCGATCGCGCGCCCCCGGCACGCCATGGCCGGAGTAGAACACCACCACGTCGGACTCGCTGGCCCGCACCCAATTCGCCAGCCGCCCGCGCGGATTGCCTTGCGTGCCGAAGGTGCCGTCCAACTGCCCTTTGGTCGCGTCCTTGAGCACGATCACGTTGCCGTCGCGGAAGCCCAGCACGTCGACCACGTAGCGCTTCATCGCCTCGGCGTCGTTATGGGCGTATTCCACCGCCGGCACGCGGCCCTTATAGGCCCGGTTGCCGACGATCACCGCCACCCCGTCGGGATTGGATGCGGCCTGGGCCAGCACCGGGGCCGGCGCCAGCGCCGTCGCCGCGACCAGCCCCGCCAGCGCCGCGACACCCGCCCATGCCCGACCCATCGTCCACCACGCCATGGCTTCCCCCCGACCGATAGAACGGCCATGGTAGCGCCCCAATTCCAGGATGCAACCCGGCGCGGTGGGGCGGCGTGCGCCACAGGCGATCCGGCGCTGCGTGCTTGACAAGTTCGTTAATGTTCGCTATATATACTATTCTTCGATCAACCTATCAAAGGACAACCCTACCCTATGGCCTCCCTTAACCTCCGCCCCCTGTCCAAGCCTGGGGCGGAGGCAGGGGTTAACGGCCAATTTCGATTCTTGCACCCGACATACCTTAATTACTCAATAAACTCAAAGACATGGGTGGTTAAAAATTGGCCATTTGCGCGCATTTGCGCGCATTTGCGGCCCCGCTCCGCGCCGAACGCGACTCAACCCGCGCCTGGCTGGTCGGAATCGGATTGGTTCCGCCGCTTTGCGCGTCAAAGGGTTAACGGTTTTGTCCTAACCCGCCAGCAGCTTGCGCCACTCGGCCTCGCTCAGCACGGCGACGCCCAGTTCGCGCGCCTTGGTCAGCTTGGAGCCGGCGGCTTCGCCCGCCACGACATAATCGGTCTTGCCCGAGACCGCGCCGGCCACGGTCGCGCCCAGGCGCTCGGCCTCGGCTTTGGCTTCGCGCCGGCCCATGGCCTGCAATTCGCCGGTGAAGACCACGGTCTTGCCGGCGATCGGCGAGGCGACGCGCGTCGGTGCGACATAGTCCTCGACCGTCACCACCTTGGCCAGATCCGCGACCATGGCCCGCGTCGCCTTGGCGCCGAAACCCGCGACCAAGGCGCCGGCCTGGATCTCGCCCATCTTGTCGATCGCGGTCAGCTCCTGCCAGGCCTCGGACTCCCGGTCCTTGGCCGCCTTGATGCGATCCGACAGCCGATCGAGCGAGCCGTAGAATCGCGCCAGACGCTTGGCGGTCTCCTGGCCGAGTCCGCGCAGGCCGAGCGCGAACAGGAATCGATCCAGCGCGATCTTGCGCCGGGCGGCGATGGCACGGAACAGCTTGGCGGCGGACTGCTCGCCCCAGCCCTCGCGCTCCTCCAAGGGCGGATCGAGCTTGGGGTTGCGGGCTTCGAGCGTGAACAGATCGGCCGGCCCTTCGATCAGGCCTTGGGCATGGAAGGCCTCGATCTGCTTTTCGCCCAGGCCTTCGATGTCGAAGGCATCGCGCGAGACGAAATGGCGCAGCCGTTCGACCAATTGCGCCTTGCAGCCGAGGCCGGCGGTGCAGCGCCGCGCCGCCTCGCCATCCTCGCGCGCCGCCGGCGCGCCGCAGACCGGGCAGGTCTCGGGAAAGACGAAGGCGCGCGCGCCCCTCGGCCGGCGCTCGGCGACGACGCGGACGATCTGGGGAATGACATCGCCCGCGCGCTGGATGACGACGCGATCGCCGATGCGCACGTCCTTGCGGACGATTTCGTCCTCGTTGTGGAGCGTGGCGTTGGCGACCACGACCCCGCCGACCGTCACCGGCTCCAGCCGCGCCACCGGCGTCAGCGTGCCGGTGCGGCCGACTTGGATCTCGATGTCGCGCAGCCAGGTCTCGGCCTGCTCGGCCGGAAACTTGTGGGCGATGGCCCAGCGCGGCGCGCGGCCGGCGACGCCCAGGCGCCGCTGCCAGTCGCGGTCTTCGACCTTGTAGACCACGCCGTCGATGTCGTAGGGCAAATCCGCGCGCTGGCGTTCGATGGCGCGGTAATGCTCCAACGCCGCGCCGATATCGGCGCAAGCCTTGGCCAGCGGATTGACCGCGAGGCCCCAGTGCCGCAGTCGGTCCAAGAGTTCGGACTGGGTGGCGGCCTCGACCTCGCCCGCGCCGATGGCATAGGCGAAGAAACGCAAGGGGCGCCGGGCGGTGATCGCCGGATCGAGTTGGCGCAAGGATCCGGCCGCGGCGTTGCGCGGATTGGCGAAGCGCGGCTTGGCGTCCTTTTCCAGCCCCGCGTTCAGGGCCAGGAAATCGTCGCGGCGGATATAGACCTCGCCGCGGATCTCGATCCGCGCCGGATGGGTCTTGCCCGCAAGCTCGGCGGCAACGTCGGCGATGGTGCGGACATTGGCGGTGACGTCCTCGCCGGTCTCGCCGTCGCCGCGCGTGGCGGCGCGGATCAGCCTTCCGTCGGCGTAGGTCAGCGACAGCGACACGCCGTCGATCTTGGGCTCGGCCACCACCGCCAGCCTGGCGTCCGCGGCGATGTCCTTCTTGAGGTAATTGCGCACCGAGCGCTCGAATTCGGCGACGTCGGCATCGTCGAAGGCATTGTCCAGCGACAGCATGGGCTGGTCGTGGCGGACCTTGGCGAAGCCCTCGGCCGGCGGCGCGCCGATCCCCGTCCCGCGGCGCGCGCCGGCAAGATTCGGATGCGCGCGTTCGATCGCCTCGTGGCGTCGCTTGAGCGCGTCGTAATCCGCGTCCGAGATCGTCGGCGCGCTTTTTTGGTGATAGGCCAGGTCGTGGCGGTCGATCGCGCGCGCCAGCTGGGCGTGCTCGGCCGCGGCCTCGATCGGCGTCAGGCGGTCGATCGGCGCCGGCGGGCTGGATTTGCCTTTGGCTTTGCGGCTCATCGCCGCTGCGCCACCGGCGCCATCAAGCTGGCCGCGGCTTCGCGCGCGGCGTCGGTGACCTTGGCCCCGGCCAGCATGCGCGCGATCTCCTCGCGCCGCGCCGCCTCGTCGAGCCGTTCCAGCGTCGTCGCCGCGCGCCCGCCGCGCACCGCCTTGGCGACGCGCAGCTGGGCCTCGGCCTGGGCCGCGACCTGGGGCGAATGCGTCACCACCAGCACCTGCCGTCCGGCCTTGGCCAGGCGGCGCAGCCTTTCGCCCACCGCCTCGGCGGTGGCGCCGCCGACGCCGGCGTCGACCTCGTCGAACACCAGCGTCGCCGGGCCGCGCTTGCCGGCCAGCGCCACCTTCAGCGCCAGCATGAAGCGCGACAGCTCGCCGCCCGAGGCGATGCGGTCGAGCGGGCCGAGCGGCGTGCCGGGATTGGTGGCGATGGCGAACTGCACGCGCTCGGCGCCGCCCGCGCTCCACTGCGCCTCGTCGAGCGGCTGGATCTCGGTCGCGAAGCGCGCCGCCTCCAGCTTGAGCGGCTTGAGTTCCGACGCCAGCGCCGCGTCCAGCCGCTTGGCCGCGGCCCGGCGCTTCTGGCCGAGCGCCTGGGCGGCGTCGCGATACGCGATGCGCGCCGCCTCGACCTCGGCTTCGAGCTTGGCCAGCGTCTCGGCGCCGCGGTCGATCGCCGCCAGCTTGAGTTCGAGCGATTCCCGCAACCCGCCCAGCGCATCGGGCTCGACATGGTGCTTGCGCGCCAGCGCCTTGATGCCGAACAGCCGCTCCTCGATCCGCTCCAGCCGCGCCGGATCGACATCCAGCGCGCGCCGCGCGGCCTCCAGCGCGGCCTCGGCCTCGGCCGCGGCGTCGGCGGCGCGGCCGAGATGGCCG
>VGDZ01000150.1 GCA_016869515.1 Alphaproteobacteria bacterium
TGCGCGGCCGCTTGGCCGGAGCGTCCTCGGCCGGAGCGGCAGCCGCGCCCTCGGCCTCGGCCCGCGCCTCGGCCTGGCCTTGCTCGACCTCGGGCAGGCGCGGCTTCTCGAAGAAGGCCTCGGCGCTGGCGGCCAGCTTGGCCGGATCGGTGAGCTGCAGTTCGGCCTCGGCTTCCGAGCGGGCGACGTTGACCTTGACCGCGATCTTGACCTCGGCGTGCAGCGCCACGCGCACGGCGTGGATGCCGAGATCCTTGATCGCCTTGTCGAGCGCGACCTGGTCGCGGCCGACGGTATAGCCGGCCTTGGTGACGGCTTCGGCGATGTCGCGGGCCGAGACCGAGCCGTAGAGCTGGCCCTTGTCGGAGGCCTGGCGCAGCAGCGACACCGTCAGCCCCTCCATGCGCTTGGCCATGGCCTCGGCTTCGCCGCGCAGCTTGAGATTGTCGGCCTCGAGCTGGACGCGGCGCGCCTCGAACAGGGCGCGGTTTTCCTTGGTCGCGCGCAAGGCCTTCTTGCGCGGCAAGAGGAAATTGCGGGCGAAGCCGTTCTTGACCTTGACGACGTCGCCGATCTGGCCGAGCCGTTCGACCCGTTCCAGCAAAATCACATCCATCTCAGCCTCCAGCTCCAGGCGGCAAGGCGGGCGGACCCGACGCCATGCGGGCGCGCCAGCCGAACCATTGCTCCAACAAACCGAACAGCGCCACCGCCAGCGCGATCGGCATGCCGACCACCGCCAACAGGACGTAAAGCGCGATCAGCGCGAACTTGCGGCGATCGCCCAGCCGATGCGACAGCGCATGCAGCGCCGCCAGCCCGGCCAGCGCGTAGCCGACGATCAGATAGCCCGCCAGCGTCCGACCGACCAAGCCGACGGTGCCCTCGAGCAGCATCAGCAGCGCGGCCGCGCCCAAGGCCGGCGCCATCCAACGCGGCAACGCGAAATCCGAGAAACCCCAGGCCGGCCGCACGGCGCGGCCGAAGCGCGCCAGCAGCCCTTGCGCCAGGAAGGCGTTCAACGCCTGCATCGCCGACCACGACAGGGCGAAGCCGAGCGGCACCCAGGCCGCCATCGCCGCCGCGCGCGGCGCCTGCTCGGCCGAGCCCGGCATCATCGCCAGCACTTGGCGCGTGGCGCGCTCGATCACCGCCGTCAACTGGCCTTCGAGCCCGCCCTCGCTGCCCGAGAAGTAAAGCGCCATCCCGACCAGCCCGAGCCCGACATAGCCCGCCAGCCAAGCATAGAGCCGGCCGAGCGGATACCACTCGGCGGTTCCGGACTCCTCGCGCGCCAACAAGGCCAGCCGCGTCAGCCCCGCCACCGGCAGCCATTGGATGAGACCGAACCAGAGGCCCGCCAGCGGCCCGAAGCCCAGCCCGATCAGCAGCGTCGCCACCAACCCCGCCAGCGCCGCCGCCTGCCAGCCCAGCCACAGCCCGGCCGCGAACAGCGGCAAGGGCGACAGCCAGGCCAGGATCACGCCGCCGGCCGAACCCGCCAGCAGCGCCAAATGCAAGAGGCCGCTCAGGCCACCTGCCAGCAGCGCTATGATCGCGGGCTTGGTCATGGCGGATCATGATCGAAAGGCGCGGGCCGGTCCCGGGCTCACTTCATCACGTAGGGCAGCAGCGCCAAATTGCGCGCGCGCTTGATCGCCTGGGCGAGTTCGCGCTGCTTCTTGGCGCTGACCGCGGTGATGCGCGAGGGCACGATCTTGCCGCGCTCGGAAATGAAGCGCGACAGCAGCCGTACGTCCTTGTAGTCGATCTTGGGCGCGTTCGGACCCGAGAACGGGCACGACTTGCGGCGACGGAAGAAGGGCCGGCGTCCGCCGCCGCCCGCACCGCCCGCGCCCTCGCCGCGGCCTTCGCCGCGATCCTGTCCGGCTTCGCTCATGACGCGGCTCCTTCCTCGGTATTGTCGCGCTCGCGGCGCTCGAAGTCGCGCCGGCGCGGCCGGTCGTCGTCGCGCCGCGGGCCGCGGTCGCCGCGGTCCATGCGATCGCCGCGTTCGCGCTCGTCGCGGCTGGTCTTGGCCTGCATCATCGCCGAGGGGCCTTCCTCCAGCGCCTCGACCCGGAAGGAGAGCGTGCGCAGCACGTCCTCGTTGAGCCGCAGATTGCGCTCGAGCTCGGCCACCGCCGCCGGCGGCGCGTCGAGATTGAGCAGCAGGTAGTGGCCTTTGCGGTTCTTCTTGATGCGATAGGCCAGGTTGCGCAGCCCCCAATATTCCTTCTTGGGCACGGCGCCGCCGTTGGCGGCGACGATCTGGACGAACTGCTCGGTCAATTGCTCGACCTGCGCGGTCGAGACGTCCTGGCGCAGAATCGTGACGTTTTCGTAAAGCGGCATGGCGCCGAAACTCCTTCTGGCTGTTGGCGATCCGGCGCCGGGTCGGGATGACCGTCGGCCGCCCGGATCAAGCCGACCCGCGAGGGGCCGGCAAGGAGCGCATGGGCGCGGCTCTATAGCGAAAAGGCCGGGGCGGCGCAAGCGCGGGTTCGAGCGGCGTGGGTATCGGCTTGGACGCCGGCGTTGGCTTGAGCCGTGCCGCGCAAATAGGCGGAGATCGGCCGGTTGGAGCCAGCCAGGCGCGGAACGAGTCGCCAAATGCGCGGAGTCGAGCCGGAAATGCGCGCAAATGCGCGCAAATGGCCAATTTTTAACCACCCATGTCTTTGATTCTATTGAGAAATCAAGGTATGTCGGGTGCAAGGGTCGAAATTGGCCGTTAACCCCTGCCTCCGACCCGGGCTTTGATACCAATCCGCGTTGACCGTGACCGGTCAACGCACCCTCAGGCGCCGGGCGGGCGCATCCGCGCCCTTGGCTTACGCGCCGAAAGGCGCGCGGCCTCAATGGCCGTTCCAAACTGCGATGAGTGATGCTCATCGCAGCTTGGTATAATGCGGGACGGAGGGCGAGGGCGGTCATAGGGTAGGGCGGTCCATTGGTATGGCGATTGTGGGAAAGGTATATATAGTGAACAACAAGGAACATGTCAAGCATATGATGGCTAATCCGCGCTGGCCGCCAGGGGCCGAGAAACCCAGGCTAAATCGGCTGAATGCGGCTGCTGGCAGGGGGACGCATGACCGCCAGCCTATTGCCGGCCGCGTCTCGGACTCTCGGCGAAAGGATCGATCAGCGCGACGCCGGCGGGCGCGAAATCGCCCAGGTCGCGCGTCGCCACGGTCAGGCCGTGTTCCAGCGCGGTGGCGGCGATGGCGAGGTCCAGGCCGGGATTGCCGATCCGCGCCGCCAGCCTTCCCCAGCGCCGGGCGATCGCCACCGTCAGCGGCAGGATGCGATCGTCGTAAAGCCGCAACACGGTGTCGAGCCATTCGGCCAGGGCTTGGGCGAAAGCGGGATCGTCGGCGCGGCGCAGTTCGATGCCGCGTTCGATCTCGGCCACGGTGACGGCGCTGAGGAACAGTTCGGACGGCGCGCGCCGGCCCAGCCAGGCGACGACATGCGGGTTGCGCCGGCCCGGCCGCTTGCGCAGTTCCGACAGCACCACCGTATCGAGCAGGAACATCAGCGCCCGAGATCGCGCAGCGCCCCGGGCAGGCGGCCGAAGGCCGGGCCCGCGACCGCCGGCATCGCCAGAAGATGATCGACGAAGCCAGGCGCGGCCGCGCGCTCGGCATCGCGCAGCCGGGCATAGTCCTCGGCCGCCAGCACCACCACCGCCGCCCGGCCGTGCTTGGTCACGGTCTGCGGCCGGCCGGCGCGCGCCGCCCGCACCACGCTGCTGAAGCGGTTCTTGGCGTCCTGCAACGACCATTCGG
>VGDZ01000151.1 GCA_016869515.1 Alphaproteobacteria bacterium
CGGCCAATCTCGGCCGCCTGCTGGTCGACATCCGCCGGCCCGATCAGGCGCTGGCGCCGCTCGAACTGGCGGTGCGCCTGCGGCCCGATTGGCCGGCGGTGCGCGGCACGCTGGGCAACGCGCTGGCCGCGCTCGGCCGCATCGCCGAGGCGCGCTCCTGCCTCGAGGCCGCGGCCGCGCAAGCCGCCGACGATCCCGACATCCTCAGCAATCTCGGCACCGTGCTGCAAGAGCAGGGCGCGATCGAGGCGGCGCTGGCGCGCTATCGGCGCGCGCTGGCGCTCGATCCCGAACATGCCGACGCGCATTACAATTTCGCCACCGCGCTGGCGGCGATCGGTCGACCGACCGAGGCCGAGGCCAGCTTCGAGCGCGCGCTGGCGCTCGATCCCGACAACACGGTGGCGCATTCGGCGTTGATCTTCGTGCTCGACGCCGATCCGGCATCGACCCCCGCCCGACGTTCGGCCGAGCGCCGCGCCTGGGCCGAGCGCTTCGCCCAGCCGCTGGCGGCCGCGATCGCGCCCCATGCCAACGCGCGCGATCCCGAGCGCCGCCTTCGCATCGGCTACGTCGCCGCCAGCTTCCATCGCCATTCGGCCGCTTTTCTTTACGGCCCGGTGATCCGCAACCACGACAAGGAGCGCTTCGAGACGGTGTGCTATTCCGCCAGCCAGTTCGAGGATCGCATCACCGCCGAACTGCGCGCCGCCGCCGGCCAGTGGCGCGAGGCCTATCGGCTGGACGATGCCGAGCTGGCGGCGCAGATCCGCGCCGACGGCATCGACATCCTGGTCGATCTGTCGGGCCACGATGCCGGCAATCGGCTGTTGACCTTCGCCCGCAAGCCCGCGCCGGTGCAGATCAGCGCCTGGGGTTATGTCAGCGGCACCGGGTTGGCGGCGATGGACTATCTGCTGATCGATCGCTGGTTCATCCCGGCGGCGGCGCGCGCCGACTACGCCGAGCGACTGATCGACCTGCCGTCGGCGTTTTGCTACCAGCCGCCGCCCGACGCGCCCGAGGTAGCGGCGCGGCCGAGCGACGGCCCGCCGGTGCTGGGCTCGCTCAACCGCCTGGCCAAGGTCAGCGACCAGGCCTTGGAACTCTGGTCGCGCGTTCTGGCGCGCCTGCCCGAGGCCAGGCTGTTCCTCAAGGACAAGACGCTGGGCGAGGCAGCCGACCGCGACGCGCTGGCCGAACGCCTGCGGACGTTCGGCATCGATCCCGCCCGCGCCATCCTGCGCGGCGGCAGTTCGCAGCGCGACCATCTTGCCGCCTATGGCGAGATCGATTTCGCGCTCGACCCCGTGCCCCAGGGCGGCGGCGTGACCACGCTCGAAGGCCTGTGGATGGGCGTGCCGGTGGTGACCCAGGCGGTCGAGAACCTGACCGGCCGCGCCTCGACCGCGATCCTGTCGGCGCTGGGCCTGACCGACTGGATCGCCGACAGCGCCGAGGCCTATGTCGAACTGGCGGTCGCCAAATGCCGCGACCGCGCCGCCTTGACGGATCTAAGGACGCGGCTGCGGCCGCTGCTGGCAGGATCGGTAATCGGCGACGCCGGCGCCTATACCCGCGCCGTCGAAGCCACCTATCGCGACCTCTGGCGGCGCTGGTGCGCCGGGGGCAAAACTTAGCGCTTGGGCCCCGCGCAGAGCGCGAACAGGTAGTGCGCCATGCGGTGATAGCCGGTGCCGACGACCTCGTCGTTCATGGTGAACATGAAGACATGGTGGAAGTGGCGCTGCATGACGCGCCGGAAATCGGGCAGCGACTTGCAGTTGACGTGGCCATCCTTCGACTGGGCCGAGGCCCAGGGCTGGCTTTCGAGCGAGGGCATGCCGAGGATGGCGCTGCCGCGCGGCGCGAGCGAGCGCGCCAGGTTGCGGAGAAAGCGGTGCTCGTCCTTGGCGGCGACGTGCTCCAGCACGTCGAGCGCATAGACGCCGTCGAATCCGCCCGGCACCGGGCGCCTCATCAGGTCGTGGACCTTGGCCTCGCCGCGCCAGTCCTTGGGCAGGCGGGCGGCGACGTCCTGGATGAACAGCGGGTCGAAATCGACCAGCACCAGCCGCTTGACCTCGGCGTGCACCACGCGCGAGGCAAAGCCGTCGCCGCAGCCGATCTCCAGCACCTTGCCGTAGCCGGCGAACATCTTGGCCACGAACTTGTAGCGCGCCAGCACGAAGCCCAGTCGCTTGGGATCGTCGTGCCAGTACTGGCTGGTCATCAGCCCCATGCGTTCGGTGCCGTGCCGGCCGCGGTGCTCGAGCAAGGCTTGGTACTGGCGTTCCTTGGTGCGGGCGCGCGCCATGTCAGAACAAACCCCGGAAGCCGGGATCGGGCTGATCGAGCGCGTCGGTCGGCCGAACCCCCGCCTTGGGATCGGCCGGCTTGCGGCCGAAGCTGCGCTCGACCGCGGCGACGATGTCGCCGGACAGCGGATAGTAGTAGTTGGCGAGGCCGCGCGTGGTCGGGGTCGGCGCGAAGGGCAGGCCGACGCGCTCGGGCGCGGCCTTGAAATCGCCGAACGCCGTCTCGACCGCCCGCGCCACCACATCGGCGGCGCAGCCCGCCGGCAGCCAACCATGATCGGCCACCACCAGCCGCCCGGTGCGGCGCAGCGATTCCAGCACCGGCGCCATGTCGAGCGGATTGACGCTGCGCAGGTCGATCACGGTCGCCTGCACGCCCTGCGCAGCCAGGGTCTCGGCCGCGCGCAGCGCCTCCAGCACCATGTAGCCGACGGCGACGATGGTGACGTCGTCGCCCTGGCGCGCCACCCGCGCCCGATCCAGCGGCACGACGTAATGGCCTTCGGGCACCGGGCCCTTGATGCCGTAAAGCCAGCGATGCTCGATCGACACCACCGGGCTGTACTGTTCCAGCGCCCCAAGCAACATGCCCTTGGCGTCGCGCGGACTGACCGGCAGCACCACGCGCAGGCCCGGCATGTGCGCGAACCAGGCGTGCAGCGACTGCGAATGTTGCGGACCCTGGCCCCAGCCGCGGCCGACGATGATGCGCAGCACCAGCGGCACCGTGCCGCGACCGTCGAACATGTAGTGCCACTTGGCGGCCTGGTTGATGATCTGGTCGATCGCCAGCAGCGCGAACTCCTGGCGCATGTGCACCATCACCGGCCGCAGGCCGCGGATCGCGGCGCCGACCGCGATCCCGGTCATGCCGTGTTCGGCGATCGGCATCTCGCGCACGCGCTCGGGTCCGTACTTGCCGAGCACGCCCTTGACCGAGCCGAAGATCGCCGCCGCATCGGTCACGCCGAGGCCGAGCAGGAAGACCTTGGGATCGCGCGCCATGCCGAGGTCGAGCCCCTCGGCCAACGCCTCGACATAGCTGATCTGGCGTTCGCTCACGCCCACACCCGATCCATCAGCGTATCGCGCGCGGGATAGGGGCTGTCCTTGGCGAAGCGGATCGCGGCCTCGATCTCGGCGCCGATCTCGGCGCGCATCTTCGCCATGTCCTCGGCGACGACGATCTTTTCCGCCGCCAGGCGTCGTTCGTAGGCCGCCAACGGATCGCGCGCCCGCCAGTATTCCCACTCGCCCGGCTGACGATAGGGAAAGGCACGATCGTCGATCGGCCCGCAATGCTCCAACCAGCGATAGGTTGCGAATTCGAGGAAGCTGGGCCCCTCGCCGGCGCGCGCCCGCGCCGCCGCCTCGCCGACCAGGGCGTGGACCGCATCGGCGTCGTTGCCGTCGCCGTCGGC
>VGDZ01000152.1 GCA_016869515.1 Alphaproteobacteria bacterium
CGCGACACCTCGGGCTGCCTGGTCCTGGGGCGGCACCGCAAGGCGCTGCGCAAGCTGGGGCGGCTGTTCGCCTCGGGGCGCGTCGAGAAAATCTATTGGGCGGTGACGGTCGGCCGCCCCGCCGCCGACCAGGGGCGCATCGAGAAGTCGCTGCGCAAGAAATCCGACAATGCGACGGGTTGGCACATGGAAGTCCATCCCGAAGGCGCCCTTGCCGTGACCGATTACCGCGTGCTGGCGGAAAAGGACGGCTTGGCCTGGCTGGAGCTGCGACCGCGCACCGGGCGCACGCACCAGGTGCGCGTGCATTGCGCGGCGCTGGGCTGCCCGGTTCTGGGCGATCCGGTCTATGGGCGGAACGCGGCCGGCGCACCGCTGCATCTGCACGCCCGCGCCGTAAGCGTGCCCCTTTACGCGACCAAGCCGGCCGTTGCCGCCGTTGCGCCGCCGCCCCCGCACATGGCGGCCGCGCTTGAAAAATTGGGTTGGCGGGCGGAGATATCGGGCGCGCAGGAATGATTTGAAAAGACCCGGGAAAGAAGGCATCGTTTTACGCAGAAACGCGCGTCCGGCCGTCAGGGGGGCCAAAAAGGCCGCTCCAGGACGCGCATAGACCAGGGAGATTTCCGATGATGATGCGACTTTCCGTTCGCGCCGCGGCGCTGGCCGCGGCAATGGTTGTTGCCGCCGGCGGCGCCGACGCGCAGCAGAAGGTGACGATGCGGATCAGCCACCAGGTTCCGCCCGCCCACCACATGAGCAAGATGTTGGATGCCTTCGCCGCCGACGTGAAGGCGCGCACCAACGGCGAGGTCGAGGTGCAATTGTTCGGGTCCGAGCAGCTGGCCAAGGCGGGGGAAAATTTCCCCTCGGTGGCCAAGGGCGCGTTCGAGGCGGCGATGAGCGTCAATTTCCAGTGGGGCAAGACCATCCCGGAAATGAGCGCGCTCACCATCCCCTACCTGATCACCGACCTGGATCGGATCAAGAAATTCCCGGCGTCCGAGGCGCGCAAGCTCCTGGACGGCGAATTGGCCAAGCGCGGCGTGCACAGCGTCGCCTGGCTCTACATCACCCGCCAATCCATCTTCACCTCGGGCAAGAAGCCGCTGGCCGCGATGGACGATTTCAAGGGCGTGAAGATCCGCGGCCTCAACCCGCTGACGGACAAGGCGTTGACGGCGATCGGCGCGGCGACCTCGGCGATGCCGGGGTCCGAGGTCTACCAGGCGCTGCAGTCGGGCGTGCTCGATGCCGGCCTGACCGACGTCTCGGCCGCCCACAGCCGCAAGTATTTCGAGGTGCAGAAGTTCGGAACCGTCGCGCCTTATTTCACGGTTTATTTTCACATGTACGCCAATCCCGATTGGTGGAAGGGCCTGAAGCCGCAGCACCGGGCCGCGATCGAGGCTGCCGCAACCAAGGCCGAGGCCGACGCCCTCGCCGTCACGGAAAAAACCGCCGAGGACGCCGTGGCCCAGCTCAAGGCCAAGGGCATGACCCTGCACATGCAGACCCCGGCCGAGGCGGCCAAGTGGAAGGCGGTCATGCAGCCGCCGGTGATCGACGAGTTTCTCAAGACCGCCCCCGAAGGCGGCAAGAAGATCATCGAGTTGCTGAACAAGCTCTGATCGGCGGCGAACCGGGACGGGAAAACCGTGCGCCGTTTCCTGCTTGGATTCGTCCAGGCCGCCGGCCTGCTGACCCGGATCGGGTCGGCGGCCGGCGCGCTGTCCTTGCTGCTCTCGCTCGGCTTGATCTCGTATTCCGTCGTCGCGCGCTATGTCTTCAACATGCCGCAGACGTGGGTGGACGAACTGGTCGGCTATCTGCTGGTGGCCGTCGTCATGGCCGCCGCGGCCGACGCCCAGCGCGTCGGCGAACACATTTCGGTCGATGTCCTGGTCGAACGCCTGCCCCAAGGGGCGCGCAAAACCGTTACGGCGGCGGGTCTTGCCGCCTCGGCCGCCGTCGGCGGGTTCCTGGTCAGCGAGGGGTGGGCGATGGTCGCCTTCTCGCGCAGGGTGGGCGAGATTTCGACCGGGCACCTCGAGGTGCCGATGTTCTGGCCGCAGTTGCTGGTGCCCGTGGGCGGGGCGCTTCTCGCGGTCGCGGCGCTGGCCGGGTTGGCGCGGATGGCGGCGGGGCTGGTTCCCTTCGAGCCGCATGAGTCTTCCGCCGATCCGGAGGCCGGCCGGTGAAGCTGGCGCTCATCCTGGGCGGGTTGGTGGCGGTCCTGCTGGGCGGGCTGCCGGTGTTCGCCGCGCTCGGCTTGTTCGCTGGCGGCCTGCTCTACGGCGTCGAGGGCAAGCTGGTCAACGTCGGCGAACTGATCTTCGGCAAGCTGAACACCTACCTGCTGGTCGCCATCCCGCTGTTCACGCTGATGGCGAATTTCATGGTTCGCGGCAAGGTCGTGGACGATCTTTACGGCGCCACCAACGCGCTGGTGCGGCACCTGCCGGGCGGGCTGGGCGTGGCCACGGTCGCGGCCTGCACCGTGTTCGCGGCGATCTCGGGGTCCAGCGTCGCCACCGCCATCACCGTCGGCGCGGCGGCGATTCCGCAGATGATCCGTCACGGCTACAACCCGCGCGTCGCCTATGGCGTGGTCGGCGGCGGCGGGACGCTCGGCATCCTGATTCCGCCGTCGGGTCCGATGGTCCTGTTCGGGATCGTATCCGACACCTCGATCGGCGCGTTGTTCATCGCCGGCATCGTGCCCGGCCTGCTGCTGGCGGCGATATTCGCGCTGTGGTGCATGGCCGATGCGCGCTTCGGCCGCTATCGCCCGGCGGTCCTGCCGCGCGCCACGGTGGCGGAAATGATGTCGGCGCTGCGCAAGGCGTTCTGGTCGCTGGCCCTTCCCGTGCTGGTCCTGGGCGGGATGTATCTGGGCGTCTTCACGGTGACCGAGGCCGCGGCGGCGGGCGCGCTGGCGGCGCTGATCGTGGCCGCCGTGATTTATCGCAACCTGACTTTGCGCGACATCTGGGAGTCGGCGACGGCGGCGGCGCGCACGTCGGCGATGTTGTTCCTGATCCTGGCGGCGGCGGCGCTGCTCGGCCATGTCATGACCAAGATGCGGATTCCGGCCGAACTGGTCGAACTGGTGACGCGTCTGGGCCTGAACCAGATCGAATTTCTGCTCGCGGTCATGGCGGTGATCTTCGTGCTGGGGATGTTCCTCGAAACCATCTCGATCATCCTGATCACGACGCCGGTGGTGCTGCCGGTGCTGACGGCGCTGAACATCGACCCGGTCTGGTACGGCATTCTTCTGACCGTCAATCTCGAGCTGGCCCTGATCACGCCGCCGGTCGGCATGAATCTCTACACCATCAAGGCGATCACGCGGGCCCCGATGGCCGAGGTGATCCTGGGCGTGATGCCCTATGTCGCGCTGCTGCTGGCGGGGCTGGGCCTGGTTTTGGCGTTCCCCCAGATCGCGCTCTGGTTGCCCGCGACCATGATGAACCTCGGCTGACAAAAGGAGTTTTATCCATGTCCCCCGTTCCCCCCACCGGAGCCATGTCACCTCGTCCCGCCTGGCGTTCGCTGCTGGGCAAGGGCAGCCCGCTGATCCTGCCCGTGGCGCATGACGCGCTGTCGGCGCGCCTGATCGCGCGGGCCGGGTTCGACGCCTACAGCATCGGCGGGTTCCCGCTGGTCGGCGCGCGCTATGGCTTGCCCGACATCGGCCTGGTCGGCTTGGGCGAGATGGCCGACGG
>VGDZ01000153.1 GCA_016869515.1 Alphaproteobacteria bacterium
ACCGGGCGCCGCCCGCCACAGCCGAAGGAAGGCGTCGTGGGCCACATCCTCGGCCGCGGCGCGATCGCCCGAGATCCGCCCGGCCAGCGCCACGCTGCCCGCCAGATGGCGCCTTATCAGCAGATCGAAGGCGCGGCGATCGCCGCCGGCGATGCGCGACATGAGATCCTCGTCGCTCGGTTCCCGTTGCTCGGGCTCGGCCATGCGGCCCTTCCGTCCTGAGCGTGTAACGCGCCGGGCGGCCCAATCCTGCGCCCGGTCCCGACATCAGCGTCGTGGCGGAGGCGCCGTTGGCAGGATCGGGTTGCCGTAGTCGTCGCGCTCGACCGAGCCGATCTGCTCGTTCCGGCGCATCACCGGCTCGCCCCAGAAGTCGTCGCGAAACTGAATATCGCAGGCGGCGAGGCCGCCGGCCATGACGAAGGCAAGAATGACAGTGCGCATGGCCCGCTTCTATACCCGAGGCGTCGTCGGCTCAAGGGCCCGCGACTTGATGGCGGTTGCGGAAACGGGCAAGAAGGACACCCGAGAATGAGAGGATTTCCCCAGTGTCCGACGATATTGCGTTCATGCCGGCGACCCGGCTGCTGGCTCTCTATCGCACCCGCAAGCTGTCGCCGGTCGAGGCCACCAAGGCGGCGCTGCGGCGGATCGCGCGGCACGACCGCGCCCTCAACGCCTATTGCCTGGTCGACGAAAAGGGCGCGCTCAAGGCGGCGCGCGAATCCGAAAAGCGCTGGGCCAAGGGCAAGCCTTGCGGCCTGGTCGACGGCGTGCCGACCTCGATCAAGGACCTGATCCTGACCAAGGGTTGGCCGACCCTGCGCGGCTCGCTGACGGTCGACCCCAAGGGCCCCTGGCGCGACGACGCGCCCTGCGTCGCCCGCCTGCGCGAACATGGCGCGGTGCTGCTGGGCAAGACCACCACGCCCGAATTCGGCTGGAAGGGCGTGACCGACAGCGCGCTGACCGGGATCACGCGCAATCCGTGGGATCTGCGCATGACCCCGGGCGGTTCCTCGGGCGGGGCCGCGGCGGCGGTGGCCGCCGGCATGGGCCAGCTGGCCATCGGCACCGATGGCGGCGGCTCGATCCGGATTCCCTCGTCCTTCTCGGGCATCGTCGGCATCAAGGCCCAGTTCGGGCGCGTTCCGGCTTGGCCGGCGTCGCCCTTCGGCACCGTCGCCCATGTCGGGCCGATGACGCGCACGGTCGCGGACACGGCCCTGATGCTGAGCGTGATCGCGGAGCCCGATGCGCGCGACTGGTTCAGCCTTGCGCCGGACGCCATCGACTTCCGTCGCGGCATCGACAAGGGCATCAAAGGCCTCAGCATCGCCTACAGCGCCGATCTCGGCGGCAGGAAGGTCGATCGCGAAGTGGCGGCGATCGTCGCCGCCGCGGTCAAGCGGCTGGCGGCGCTGGGAGCGCGGATCGAGGCGGTCGATCCGGCGATCGGCGATCCCGGGCCGGTGTTCCAGACGCTGTGGTTCGCGGGCGCGGCGAACGCTTTGGGCAGCTTGGCCAAGGCCAAGTTCGCCAAGGTCGAAAAGCGCCTGCAGGAGGTCGTGACGATGGGCCGGCGCATCGCCCTGGCCGAATACCAGGCGGCGATGACGGCGCGGGCGGCGATCGGCTCGACCATGCGCCAGTTCCATCAGCGCCATGCGCTGCTGGCGACGCCGATGGTGGCGGTGCCGGCGTTCGAGGCCGGGCGCCTGGTGCCGCGCGATTCCGATGGCCGCGACTGGCCGGCGTGGACGCCGTTCTCCTTCCCCTTCAACCTCACCGGCCAGCCGGCGATCACCGTGCCCTGCGGCTTCACCAAGGCCGGGCTGCCGGTGGGGCTGCAGCTGGTCGGCCCGCCCTTCGGCGAGGCGCTGGTGCTGCGCGCGGCCGAGGCCTATCAGCGCGCCTATCCCTTGACCGAAAGGCGGCCGCCGATCGCATGAACCGGCTCCTGACCGTCGGCGAGATGACGGCGGCGGATCGCGCCGCCATCGCCGGCGGCGTGCCTTCGCTCGAATTGATGGAGCGGGCCGGGCTGGGGGTGGCGCGCGCGGTCATGGCCTGGGGCTTGCGGACGCCGGTCGCGGTGCTGTGCGGGCCGGGCAACAATGGCGGCGACGGCTTCGTCGCGGCCAGGCATTTGGCGCATTTCGGCTGGTCGACGCGGGTCGGCTGCAGCCTCGGTCGCGAGCGGCTCTCGGGCGATGCGCGGATCATGGCCGAGCGTTGGCCGGGCCCGATCGAGCCGGCCACGCCCGCGCTCTTGGAAGGCGTCGGCATCGTCGTCGACGGACTGTTCGGCGCCGGTCTCGCCCGGCCGATCGAGGGCGAATTGGCCACGCTGGTCGAGGCGGTCAATCGATCGGGCGCGCGCGTGGTGGCGATCGATGTGCCTTCGGGCGTGGAGGGCGATTCCGGCGCGGTGCTGGGCAACGCCATCCGCGCCGATCGCACAGTTACTTTCTTCCGCAAAAAGCCGGGCCATCTGCTCTATCCGGGTCGCGGGCTGTGCGGCCCGGTCGATCTGGTGCAGATCGGCATACCCGAATCCGTGCTCGATGCCATCCGTCCGCGCGCCTTCGAGAACGGGCCGGCGTTATGGCGGGATGCGCGGCCGGCGCTGCGCGCGGATGGCCACAAATACGCCCGCGGCCATGCGCTGGTGGTGGGCGGGCCGGCCGAGCGCGCAGGAGCCGCGCGTCTCGCCGGCCTTGCCGCCTTGCGCATGGGCGCGGGCTTGGTGACACTGGCGGTGCCTAAGTCTTCCATGGCGGTCTATGCCGCGCGCCCGGCGGCGCTGATGATCGAAGGCGATTTCGCCCGCGCGCTCAAGGACGAAAGGCGCAATGCCGTGCTGATCGGTCCCGGCAATGGCGTCGGCGCCGTGACGCGCGGGCGCGTGCTGCAAGTCCTCAAGCGCAAGCGCGCGGCGGTGCTGGACGCCGATGCACTGAGCAGTTTCGAGGGCCGCGCCAAGACCCTGTTCCGTGCCATCGCCGGCGAGACCGTGCTGACGCCGCATGACGGCGAATACGCGCGGCTGTTTAGCCATGGCGGCGACCGCCTCGCCCGCGCCCGTGCCGCCGCCGAAGAGTCGGGGGCGGTGGTGGTTCTGAAGGGCGCCGACAGTGTCATCGCCGCACCGGACGGCCGGGCGGCGATCAACGCCAATGCGCCGCCGAGCCTGGCCACCGCCGGCTCGGGCGACGTGTTGGGCGGGATGATCGTGGGGCTGTTGGCGCAAGGCATGCCGGCCTTCGAGGCGGCGGCAATGGCGGTTTGGATGCACGGTCGCGCCGCCGCACGCATCGGCCCCGGGCTGATCGCCGACGATCTGGTCGCAGCGCCGGCGGAGGACGCGGGATGAGCGGCGGCGCCGGCCTGTTCGAGCGCACCCGCGAGGGTCTGCGCCGGGCGGTGCGCGGCGTGACGCAAGCCGCGCGTGCGGCTTGGGGCGGCGGCTTCGATCCGGCATTGCCCGAGGCCGATCGCGACCGGCTCGAGCGCCGCATCGCCGAATGCCTGGCCGGGCGCGGCGGCGAAGTTTCGGCCCGCCAGCGCGCGGCCGAGTTGGCGGCGATCTATGGCGGCCTCGGCGCCGAGGGTCGCGAGCGCTTTTTCGATCTGCTGGCGCGGCGCTTCGGTCCCGACCGCGCGGCGATCGACGCCGCGA
>VGDZ01000154.1 GCA_016869515.1 Alphaproteobacteria bacterium
CGCGGCCTGGCTTTGGCCGTGGCGGATCAGCCCGGATTCGGCCCGCGCCCCCAACGCCAAGCCGAGCGCGTCGAGCAGGATCGACTTGCCGGCTCCGGTCTCGCCGGTCAGCGCCACCAGCCCCGCCGGCAAGTCGATCTCGAGGCGCTCGATCAGCACCACGTCGCGGATCGAAAGCGCCGTCAGCATCGGCGATTCAGCGTCCCTTGGCGTCGCTCGCGAACAGCCGCGTCATCCAGCTCTGGTCGTCGACCTGCGGCCGCTGCCCGAGATTCGACAGCAGACGATAGGATTCCAAGTACCATTCGCTGCCCGGATAGTTATAGCCCAGCACCGCGGCCGCGGCGCGCGCCTCCTCGATCACGCCCAGCCCGGCATAGGCCTCGGCCAGCCGATGCAGCGCCTCGGGCACATGGGTGGTGGTCTGGTAGCTCTCGATCACGCGCCGGAAGCGGTTGATGGCGCCGACATGGAGCCCGCGCTTGAGGTAGAAGCGGCCGATCTCCATCTCCTTGCCGGCCAGGTGATCGCGCGCCAGGTCGACCTTGAGCCGCGCATCGCGGGCGTATTCCGAGGTCGGGAAGCGCCGGATGACCTCGTCCAGCGCGCTCAGCGCCAGATCGGTCATCTTCTGGTCGCGGCCGACGTCGGAGATCTGCTCGTAATAGCTCAGCGCCACCAGGTAATAGGCATAGGCGACGTCGCGATTGGCCGGATAAAGCTGGATGAAGCGCTGGGCGGCCAGGATGGCGTCGTCGAACTTGTTGATCTGATAGGAGGCGTAGGCCGCCATCAGCTGGGCCTTGACTGCCCAGACCGAATAGGGGTGCTGGCGCTCGACCTCCTCGAACTTCTTGCCGGCACTGACGTAGTTGGCGGCGTGGAGTTCGTCCATCGCCAGGTTGTAGAGCTCCTCGACCGGCCGCTCGACGTACTCTTCGCGCTTCGGCGCGCAGGCCAGCAATCCGATCGCGACCACGGCGAATATCCCGAGGCGCGGCAGGTCGACGAGCGAACGCGAGCGAGCGATCATGGCGAGTCCCTCGCGACTATACACGAGCGCCCGGCAACGGCGGCGCGAATTTGGCGATCGAGAGTTTCAGCATTATGTTGCACAACCTTAAAGTGTCGTTCCGTCCTACTGAATTGTGCTGCGAATTCACGCAGTAACCGCCTGCTGCAAAAAATTGACATTGTTCGGCTTCCAGCTAATTTGCCCACCATGACTCGACACGGACCCATGTCTATGCAGTATGGTTGTATTACTTCAACCATATTTTACTTTGTATGCTTGAAGCAGGATTTCGCGAGTACAACCGTTGGGCGAGTCCAATACTACCATTCCGCCAGGGGCTCCCAGCCATGAGAAGCAGTGCCAAGGGCAAGTCGCTTGCCCGTCGGGTCGACGACTACGTCGGCGACCGCATTCGCCAGCGGCGCGTCGTTCTCGGCATGACGCAGGAGGACTTGGCCAAGGCCCTGCGCCTGTCCTATCAGCAGATCCAGAAATACGAGACCGGCGCCAACCGCGTCAGTTCCGGCCGTCTTTACGAGATGGCCAGGAAACTCGAAGTCGCGCCCAGCTTCTTCTTCGAGGACTTCGAGGGCACCACCCTGGGCCCGGCCGAGCATGGCGGGCGCAATCGCTCGACCATCGAGTTCGTGCGCTGCTTCTCGGAATTGACCGACCCCGACATCCGGGCGGCGATCATCGGTCTGCTGCGTACCCTCACCGGCCGCGACGGCGACGGCGAGTAGTCGGCGCCCCCTCGGTCGACCGGACCTGCGCACGCGATCGGCCGCTCTCGAGCCAGGCGGATCGATCCGCCGGGTTCACGCCGACCATGCTTGGGGGAGAGTTCAGTAGGGCGCGGCCGCCAAGCGCCCGACCGGCAGCGGTGCCCGCGCGCCTATGACGCGGTCCTCGACATGGGTCGCGGTCCAGGCCTCGGCGTCCTCGAACAGCGCCAGCAGCAGCGCGTTGTTGAGGGCGTGGCCGGCACGGACGCCGACATAGTGGCCGAGGATCGGCGCGCCGGCCAACGCCAGATCGCCGATCGCATCCAGCGCCTTGTGGCGGACGAATTCGTCCTCGTAGCGCAAGCCGCCCTCGTTCAGCACCTTGTCGCCCTGGACCACCACGGCGTTGTCGAGCGAGCCGCCGCGGATCAGACCCAGCGCCCGCAGCTGCTCGACCTGATCGGCAAAGCCGAAGGTCCGCGCCTTGGCCAGTTCGCGCCGGAACGCGCCGGCATCGACCAGCACGCCGCAGGTCTGACGCGCGATCGCCTGGCTGTCGAAATCAATCTCGACCGAGACTCCAAAACGCTCGGCCGGCATCAGCCGCACCGCCTTGTTGCCGTGCTCGACCTCGACCGGCTTGAGCACCCGGATATAGGTCCGCGCCATCGTCTGCTCGAGCAGCTGCGCGCATTCGATCAGAAAGACGAAAGGCTGGGCGCTGCCGTCCATCACCGGCACTTCCGGCCCGTCCAATTCGACCACGACATTGTCGACGCCCAGCGCGCTGAAGGCGGCCATCAGATGCTCGACGGTGCCGACCCGAACCTCGCCTTCGGCGATCTGCGTGCAAAGCGTGGTGTCGGCGACGCGATCATAGCGCGCCGCGATCTCGGGCTTGCCAGGAAGGTCGATCCGCCGGAAGACGATGCCGGTGCCTGCCGCCGACGGGCGCAGCGTCATGGTCACGACCGCACCGGAATGCAAGCCGATGCCGCGACAGCTGACGCTGTTTTTCAAGGTCCGTTGACGAACGAAAGCCACGAATTTGCGCCCTATTCCGGGTCCCGACGGAAAGACAACGGTACTGCTACCGATGGCGTCCCGGGGCCACAAATCACTTGATGTTACCGATTGTTGCGCCGCAACAGCTTCAACCCAAGCGCGGTGCGGGCTGCGGCGACAAGGTCTCCCGGCCGATGGCGAACCACCGGCCGGGAGCAGTCAGGGAGGAGACCTAATTCCGAACCATGCGTCCTAGACCGCGATCGGTTTGCATGAAATCAAAGACGCTACTCCATGCAAACCGTGAATCGCGGTCCAGAGCGGGATACGAGGGCATGATCCGCGACCTGTCTTGAACCGCATGGTTCAAGACAGGTCGATCATGCCCTAGTTGGCTTGGCGCCGCAGGAAGGCCGGGATCTCGAGATCGTCCTGCTGGCGCGTCGGCGCCGGACGGTCGAGCGCCCGGCCGATCGGCTGCGGGATCCGCAACTCGGTGACCTGCGCCGCCTTCGCGAGCTCGGCCTTGGGGGCTTCAGGAGCACGAGCAACGATCGGAGCGACCGGCGCCTCGACCGCCGGCGCCGCGGCGGGAGCTTCCGCCCTCGGCGCTTCGATGGTCGGTTCGATCCGCGGCGAGACCGGCTTGGCGCCGCGCGTCATATCCCTGAACAGGTCGCTGATCGAGCGGCTGCGCTTGGCCTGCGGCGCCATCGTCGCCGAGGCGTTGGCGATCTCGGCCTCCTTGAAGGCATCGCGCGCCGGGGTCGCCACCACCCGCGCCTCGGCCGGAGCCGCGGTCACGATCGGAGCCGGCGGCACCAGCGGCGGCGCCTTGGCGATCGCCGGCTGGGCCAGCGCAACCGGCGCCTGCGCC
>VGDZ01000155.1 GCA_016869515.1 Alphaproteobacteria bacterium
GTCGGATCGCGCTCGCCTTCGGCGACCGGCGGCAGGTAGCTCGCCCCGAAGGCCATGGCGCGGCGATGCGCTTCCGCGTCGCGGACGATGGCGAAGCCGCAGTCATAAGGCGTCTGCAGCCATTTGTGCCCGTCGGTCGCCCAGGAATCGCAGAGCGCGACGCCCTTGGTGATATGCGCGCGCGTCGGGCACGCATTGGCCCACAGGCCGAAGGCGCCGTCGACATGCACCCAGGCGCCATGGCGCTTGGCGATCGGCACGATCTGCTCGAAGGGATCGGAGGCGCCGGTGTTGATCTGGCCTGCCTGCGCCACGACGATCGCGGGACCGCTGCCGGCCGCGAACGCGCGATCGAGCGCGTCGGGCGTCATGCGGCCCTGCTTGTCGGTTGCGATCTTGAGCACGCGCTGATGACCGAGACCGAGGAACTGCAGCGCCGAGAGCGCCGAGATATGCACATCCTCGCCGACGGCGACGCGGATCTCAGGCGCGCCGAACAACCCCCGCGCCTCGACATCCCAACCGACGCGGCGCAGCACCTCGCTGCGTCCGGCGGCAAGCCCGACGAAATTCGCCATGGTTGCGCCGGTGCAAAAACCGACCGAGGATCCTTGCGGCAATCCCAGGATGTCGACGAGCCACTTCGCCGCGACCACTTCCGCCGCCGACGCGGCGGGCGTGGCGATGTGGTTGCCGGCATTCTGCCCCCAGGCCGAGACCAGCCAGTCGGCCGCGACGCCGGCCGGATGGGATCCCCCGATCACCCAGCCGAAGAAGCGCGGCCCGGTCATCGCATGCAGCCCGTCCTCGGCCAGCCGCACCAGCTCCTCGATCACGGCTTCGGCCGGCGCGCCGGTCTCCGGCGTCGGCGCCTCCCAGATCTTCAGCGCCTCACCGTAGCTCTGCTCGGGCCTCTGCTTGCGCTTGCCGATGCCGCGCCGGAACGTGAGCGCATGCTCCGCCGCACGCCGGAACAGCGCCTCGGGATCGTCATTCTTCAAACCGACATTCCCCAGATGAACCCCTGGAACGGTGCAAACCCTAGCAGTCTGGCCGGTTCCGGGGAAGCCATGGGCGTGCAGCCCCGTTTTCCCGCCGCTTCCGCCCTGTACGACCTCCCGAACGACGTTCGATCGATCGATTTGGCTCTTTCTCTCGTCATTCGGACGCACTTCTCCCGTGGTGACGACGCATTCGCCCTTTCGGTCTTACGCTGGGGCCGGTCGTCGTCGCCTGTACCCTGGTCGCCTTTGTCGCCCTGCACGCGATTCAGCCTGAGGCGCTCGACGATGTCACGGCCGGTTTCGAAGGCAAGAGCATCCGCCTGAGCGATGCGGCGGCGACGACAATGCGACGGCAGAGCCAGGCGCCGGCTCGCTGACCTCGATGTCGACCCGACCTTGACCTGGCCCATGCCATGGCCGCAACGTCCGGTCATGGCATCGAAGCGATCGCATCTTGTTGGCCTTAGCCAAGTGGCGGCCACCGCCGTCCTGTTGTCGGGCTTGAGTGCCTGTATCTCGGATTCCGACCTGCCGCAGCCGCCCGACACCGAGTCCGGCCGGCTTGCCCGCACGGTGCCGATCGCCGATGTCCATATGCATGTCTATGGCGGGCCCGACCCGGAATGGCATCTTGCGCGGATGAACCGCGCCGGCGTGCGCTGGGGCGGCGGGGTCGGCGGCGATGCCTTGAACGATCCGCTGATCTACAAGAGCCGGCTGGGCAAGCGCGTCTTCCCGGCGATGGGCCAGGCCGAGTTCACCGCCGTGCTGCTGCGGCGCGGGACGGCTGGCTTGGTCGACCCGGACGAACCGGTGTTCCTAGGCCTGTTCGCGCGCGCCGAGCAGGCCTTCGCCCAGGGCCAGGTTCGCGGCTTCGGCGAGATCCATGTCGACAATTGGGGCAGCCGCGGGGTCGCGGCCTCGTTCCAGCGCCGCATCCCGCTCGACAATCCGGTGACCCGCCGGATGTACCAGATCGCCGACCGCCATCACGGCTTCGTCCAGATCCACACCATGGGCATGGCCGATTTCGAGACCTGGGTCCGGCTGGGGCGCGACTATCCCAACGTCACCACCGTGTTGTCGCACTGCCTGATCCGCAGCTCGCCCGATTTCCTGCGCCGCCTGTTCGAGGCGGTGCCGAATCTGGTGTGCGAAATTTCGGCCCAGGGCACCAGCCATGGCGGCGGTGGGAGAATCTACGGTCGGGATGGTCCCAGGCCGGCATGGCGCGACCTGATCGAGGCCCATCCCGACCGCATCATGCTGGGGACCGATCCGTGCTGCGGGCTGGAAGGACGCTATCGCGAACTGGTGGCCGAAATGCGGGCCTATTTCCTGCCGCATTTCCGGCCCGAAACGTTGCGCAAGCTGGCCTATCGGAACGCCCAGCGCATCTTTCTGCTGGAAGACTGAGCCGGCGGCCCTACCCCTCGAAAGCGCAGCGGCCGCAGCCGGGGCCGCCCTGGGCCATGCCGCACATCGGCATCGGCGCGGGCTCGGCCTTGGCCGAAGCGCCCGCCAGCGCCGGCGCCATGAAGCCGCGCTTGACCTGCCGGCTGCCGCAGCTCGGGCAGGACAGATCGCCCTCGGCTTCCAGCCGCTCGTAATCGGCGATCGAATCGAACCAGTCCTCGAAGCCGTGGCCCTTGGCGCAGCGCAAATCGTAGCGGATCATGATGCGGCTCTCCTTGACTGGATACCTTATAACAAACCGCGTTGACCGTAACCGGTCAACGCGCCCTCAGGGCATGATCGACCTGTCTTGAACCATATGGTTCAAGACAGGTCATGAATCATGCCCTCGTATCCCCCTCTGGAGTGCGATTCACGGTCTGAATGGAAGGCCCCATTCAGACCGATCGCACTCCCGCCGGGCGGGCGCATCCGCGCCCTTGGCTCACGCGCCGAAAGGCGCGCGGCCTCAATGGCCGTTCCAAGCTGCAATGAGCGACGCTCATCGCAGCTTGGCTATAACGCACCCCGTCCGCGGCATGAAGTCCCGCGTGCTATTTTCGGGCGTGGTGTAAAGTCGCGGCCGATGCGCGCGCTCCTCATCCTGCTCGGTGCCCTGCTGGCCGCCTGTACGGTCGAGCCCGAGACGTGGCTCAGCGCGCATCATCGCGACCATCCGCTGGTCGGGCGCATCTGGGACCCGGCGGCCGCGGCCTTCGTTCCGGCCGAGGCGGTGCTGGCGCGCGCGGCGCGGGCGCCGATGCTGCTGCTGGGCGAGGCCCACGACAACCCCGACCACCACCGGCTGCAAGCGCGGATCCTGTCGCACGTCGCCGCCAGCGGCCGCCGCCCCGCGGTCGGCTTCGAGATGATCGGCAGCGACCAGGCCGAGCGCCTGGCGCGCCAACTGGCCGAGGCGCCGGGCGATACCGACGCCCTCGGCCGGGCGCTGGATTGGGACAAGAGCGGCTGGCCGGCCTTCATGGAATACCGGCCGATCTTCCAGGCGGCGCTGGGGGCGCGGCTGCCGATCGTCGCGCTGTCGCCGCCGCGCGACATGGCGCGCCGGCTGGCGCGCGAGGGGATGGGGGCGCTTT
>VGDZ01000156.1 GCA_016869515.1 Alphaproteobacteria bacterium
GGCGGCCGGCATCGTCGGGCTGGCGGTCGGGCTCGGCCTTGGCCTCAACGACGACCTGCTGCCGCAGGTCGCCGGCACCTCGATGACGCGCTCGGGCGCCTGGGTCGACCAGATCGTCGGCTTCCACAAGGTCTACACCCGCATCTACCAGGGCGAGGACCGGCCGCTGGTCGATGTCCTGGCCGACGACACCGAGAACTTGCAGCATTTCTTCGGCTCGCAGCTCAGGCGCGAATTGACCCTGCCCGATCTGTCCCAGCGCGGGCTGGCGCTGCAGGGCGGGCGGCTCTTGGTGGTCGATGGACGCCAGGCGGCGCAGATCATGTATCTGGCCAAGGACGGCGCGCCGATGGCGCTGTCGATCCTGCCTTCGGCCGGGCGCGACCGCATGCCCGCCTTCGAGCGCCGCTCGGGCGGCGTCAACGTGCTGCATTGGCGGACCGGCAATTACGGCTACGCCCTGGTCGGCAGCCAGGACGAAGCCAGCCTGCGCGCCATCGCCGGCGAGGTGGCGCCGGTGCTGGCCGGTTCCTGACACATATCGCCGCGTCGACAAGGGCGCTATCATCGAGGCGATTCGCTCCCCAGCAGCAGGGGTCGAGAATTGAAGTCGCCGCCGCAGACGCATCAGGACCAGCAACTGATCGAATTCCTCGACCGCTTGTCGCGGCGGCAGCGCAAGCGCTTGTTCGCCGTGCACTTGCGCCTGTCGGAATCGAACTTCTACCGCCGCAACCGCGCCTTCCTGATGATCGCCGGCCACACCGTCGGCCAACTCGCCACCCGCCATCTCGGCCAGGTCTACCGGCTGTGGAACGAGGATTTCGTGATGATGGTCGAGGTGCCGCAGGACCAGGACCTCGCGCGCATCTCCAAGCAGCTGCAATACCTGTTCGCCGAGGACCCGATGGCCTACGAAAGCGGCGTCGGCAGCGACTACGAGCGGCTGTGCACCTGGTATTCGCTCGAGACCGAGCTGGGCACGCTGCGCGATGCGGTCGACGCGGTGGCCGCGGCCAACCGCGATCCCAAGGGCAAGGAACGCGCCCAGCCCGGCGGCGGACGCAGCGGCAAGAGCGACGCCTCGCTGGTGCCGCTGACCGCGGCCGAGGTGGCGGCGATCGAGAATTCCCTGCGCTCGGCCGACATCGGCGTGTTCATCAAGCGCCAGCCGGTGGCGGTGATGGTGGGAGCGGCCCCGCCCGAGGTGATCTTTTCCGAATACTACGTCTCGATCAACGCGCTCAAGGCGCGGCTGTTCCCCAAGATCGACCTGCGCAACAGCCGCGCCGTGTTCCAGGTGCTGACCCACATGCTGGACGATCGCATGCTGGCGCATCTGCGCCGCACCCGCATCAACGAGCGCTTTTCCTTCAACCTCAACGTCCAGACCATCTTGTCGGACAAGTTCATGCAGTTCGACGAATCGCTGCGCACCGGCAACCGCGGCTCGATCGTGATCGAGTTCCAGAAGGCCGACGTGCTGATGGATTTCGGCGCTTTCCGCATGGCGCGCGACTTCCTGCGCTCGCGCGGCTATCGCATCTGCATGGACGGGGTCACGCCCGATCTGTTACCGATGCTGGCGCACCCCGACCTCGACGTCGACTTCCTCAAGCTGTTCTGGTTCAAGGACCAGGAAACCGACTGGCGCTCGGCGCGCTACGGAGAAGCCTTCAAGGCCGCCAGCCGACGGCGCCTGATCATGGCGCGGGTCGACGATCCCGAGGCGCTGGCGCTGGGCCAGAAGCTCAAGATCGCCCTGTTCCAGGGATTCCATGTCGACCGCGCCGTGGCCGATGCGCGCAACCGCGTGTTGCCGCGCCTGCCGCGCTCGAGTCAAAGCCAGAGCCAGGGCCGCTACATCCCGATCGGCCGACCGGACGAGTGAATTCGCGGGCTGGCGGCCCGGATCAGCGCTCGCGGAAGCTTTCGTGCTTGAGCTTGAGCACCGGCTTGACCAGATAGTTCATCACGCTCTTGGTGCCGGTGTGGATGTCGACCTCGGCCTGCATGCCGGGCGTGATGCGCAGCCGGTCGGGCCGGTCGCCGAGGAAATCGCGTTCGGTGGTCACCACCACCTTGAAATAGGCGCCGTTGACCGGGTCGGTGTTGGCGTCGGCGGCGACGATGGTGACGCGGCCTTCGAGCCCGCCATAGCGGGTGTAGTCGTAGGACGAGACCTTGACCACGGCGCGTTGGCCGATTTCGACATAGCCGCGATCGACCGGATTGAGCTTGGCTTCGACCACCAGGCTTTCGTCCGAAGGCACGATCTCCATGATCGCTTCGCCCGGACGCACCACGCCGCCGATGGTGACGTAGCGCATGTTCTTGACCACGCCGTCGAGCGGGCTCTTGATCTCGGCGCGACGCACCTGTTCCGAGGCCTCGGCCGCCAGTTCCTTGGTACGCTGGATCTCGACCTCGACCTTGGACAGCGCCTCGGACGCCTCGCGCCGCAGCCGCAGCCGTTCCTGGCGCGCGCGCTCGCGGATCTCGGCCAGCGAGGATTGCGCGCGCGGGATCGCCTCGGCCAATTGCGCCAATTCGCCCTCGACCGCGTCGACCTCGCGCTCGAGCTGGATGTGATCGAGCCGCGAGGTCAGTTCCTTCTCGATCAGCGAACTGCTGATCTTGAACTTCTCCTTGGCCAACCGCAGCGCGGACTGCTTGGCCCGGCGGCTGGCCTCGAACTCGCGCACCGCCAGCTCGCGCTGGCGTACCTGTTCGTTGATGCCCTGCATCAGCGCCGCGAATTCCGCCCGCCGCGCTTCGTAGGTCTCGCGTTCGGCGCGCACCATCTCGGGCCGCGCCGCGGACTCCTTGGCGGGGAAGGCCAGCGCCTGCTCGTTGGCTTCGGCGGTCAGCCGGGCGCGGTTGATCACCAGCCCGTCCAGCCGCGCCATCAGCTCGGCGCGGTTGGTCGAGCTGACCGGCAGTTCGAGCAGCAGCAGCGAATCGCCCTCGCGCACGGCCGCGCCCTCGGCGATGAAGATGCGCTGGATGATTCCGCCTTCGAGATGCTGAATGGTCTTGATCTTGCCCTGGGGAATGACCTCGCCCTTGGCGATGGCGACTTCGTCGAGCTGGGCGGTCCACGCCCAGGCGGCGGCGCTGGCGAGAACGATCATCGCCGTCCAGGCCAAGGACCGCCAGGACGGCAGCGGGTACTCCTCCACCAGCGCATCCAGCCGGCTCATGACGCCGTGCCCCGC
>VGDZ01000157.1 GCA_016869515.1 Alphaproteobacteria bacterium
GCGGCGGCCATCCTCGGCGGCGGCGATCGCCTCGCCCGCGCGCGCCCGGCCCGGTGCTTCGCCGCGCGCGCCGGCCGGATTCAGCCAGACGACGTTGGCGGGCGCGGATGCGATGCTGCCGACGGCGGCCAGCGCCACCATGCGGTCTCTCCCGTTCAAAAACGCCGATGCCCCGTGCGGGGTCTTTTTGCGGCGTTCCGGAAAGTGTCGCCGAAATTCCTTAACGAAGCGTAAAGGCGGGAGAAGAGGTCAGCCGCGATCGCGGCCCATTTTGTCGAGCTGGCGCTGCATGGCGTTGAGCTGTTCGCGCAGGGTCTTGATCTGGTCGCCTTCGCCGGCCTTGGCCGTTTCCGGCCGAGGCTTGCCATCGGCCGCCTGGACGCCGCCGAAAGGCGAGAACATCGCCATGGCGCGCTGGAACATGGCCATGTTCTGGCGCGCCGCTTCCTCGAAATTCTGGAAGGCGCCCATGCCGCCGAAGGATTGCTTCATCAGATCGCGCATCTGCTCTTGGTTGCGGGCGAAGCTTTCCATCGACATGTCGAGATAGCTGGGCAGCGCCGCCTGCAGGGAATCGCCGTAGAAGCGGATCAACTGGCGGAGGAAACTGGCCGGCAAGAGACCGGCCTGGCCGGAATTGTTCTCGGCCTCGAAGATGATCTGGGTCAGCACGGAGCGGGTAATGTCCTCGCCGGTCTTGGCGTCGTAGACCACGAAATCGACCTCGTCCTTGACCATGCGCGAAAGGTCGTCGAGCGTGACGTAGCTCGAACTCGCCGTGTTGTAGAGCCGGCGATTGGCGTATTTCTTGATGGTGACAGGCGCTTTCTTCGGCTCGGTCATGCGGCGCCAGGCCCCTTTGTTGCGCTGCAACACCTAGCATTGCGCCTGCGTCCCGGCAAGCCGGGACGCATGAAAGTCCCGCGTCCCGGCAAGCCGGGGCGCAGGACGGCAACGGATATGCCACGATTTCAGGCGCCGGGCGGGCGCCCGCGTCTTCGGGCGCCGGGATCTTCAGGCGCCGGGAATGGTGCCGATGAAGTCGCGCTTGCCGATCTCGACCCCCGCCCCGCGCAGGATGTTGTAGGCGGTGGTGGCGTGGAACAGAAGATAGGTCTGGCCCTTGAACTTGCGCTGGTTGCCGGCGATGGTCAGCACGATCTCCTTGTCCTCGCTGCCGTCGATGTCCGCCGGCGCGTAGGAGCGGACATAGTTGAGCGTCTTCTGGATGCGGGCCTGCAACTGCTCGAAATCGGTTTCGGTGTCGGGATAGGCCGGCACGTCGCGCCCACCCAGCCGCGCGCAGGCGCCCTTGGCGTGATCGGTCGCGATCTGCACCTGGCGCAAGAGCGGGAACATGTCGGGGATCAGCCGCGTGCCCAGCATGACCGCGGGGTCGATCTTCTTGGCGACGGCATGGGCCGCGCCCTTGGTCAGGATGCCCGAGAGATTGGTCAGCACCTGGGCGAACACCGGCACGCTGGCCTGATACATCGAAAGCGGCATGGAGAATCCTTTCGGGAGCAATAGGACGTCGCGCGCAGCATGGCGCAGAGCACGGTTCGGGAGCAAGATGGCATCGGGGAGGGCGCCATGGCTTTTTCGGACTACGAAAAATACGACGGGCTTGGGCTGGCCGAGCTGGTCAAGCGGGGCGAGGTCGCGGCCGAGGAACTGGTCGAAGCCGCGATCGAACGCATCGAGGCGCGCAATCCGGCGCTGAACGCGGTCATCCACAGGCTTTACGACCGGGGCCGCGCCGCGGCGCGCGCGGCCGATCGTTCGGCGCCCTTCGCCGGCGTGCCCTTCCTGGTCAAGGATCTGATGAGTCCCTTGGCCGGCGCGCCCTTGGGCAATGGCAGCCGCTGGTTCGGCGGCTTCACGGCGCCGCGGGATTGCGAGTTGATGGCGCGCTACCGGCGCGCGGGCCTAGCCATGATCGGCAAGACCAACACGCCCGAATTCGGGCTGATGCCGACCACCGAGCCGCGCGCCCATGGCCCGACGCGCAATCCCTGGAACCGCGCCTTGACCCCGGGCGGATCCTCCGGCGGCGCCGGCGCCGCGGTCGCGGCCGGCATGGTGCCGATGGCCCATGGCGGCGACGGCGGCGGTTCGCTGCGGATTCCGGGATCGTGCTGCGGGCTGTTCGGCCTCAAGCCGACGCGTGGCCGGCTGCCGCTGGGCCCCGATGCCGGCGAGGCCTGGCAGGGCATGGTGGTCGAGCACGCCATCACCCGCTCGGTCAGGGATTCGGCGGCGCTGCTGGACGCCAGCCACGGCCCCGATCTGGGCGCGCCCTATGTGGCGCCGGCGCCGGCGCGGCCCTATCTGGCCGAGATCGGCGCCCCGCCCGGGCGGCTGCGCATCGCCTTCAGCGCGGTGCCGCCGGTGGCGGTGCCGGTGCACCAAGACTGCAAAGTTGCGCTGGAGGGCGCCGCCCGGCTTTGCGCCGAACTCGGCCACGAGGTCGAGGAGGCGGCGCCGCAGGTCGACGGCAAGGCGCTGGTCGATGCCTTCGTCGTCATGCTGACGGTCGAGCTTGCGGCCGAGATCGACGCGCTGACCGCCTGGCGCGGGCGCAAGCCGCTGGGCGAGGAGTTGGAAAACGAGACCCGTTTGCTGCTGGCGCTGGGGCGGTCGATGCGCGGCGATCGCTTCGCCGGCGCGCTGCGGATATTGGATGCGATCGGCCGGCAGGTGGCGGGGTTCTTCGTCCGCTACGACGCCCTGTTGACGCCGACTTTGGCCCAGCCGCCGGTGGCGCTGGGCAGCCTGCATCCCCACGGCATCGAGGCCGCGGCAGGCGCGGTGCTGGCGCGCATCGGCAGCGGAAGGCTGATCGCGGCCCTGGGCGGGCTCGACCAGGTGATGGCCAAGGTTCTGCCGTTCATCCCGTTCACGCCCTTGTTCAACGTCACCGGCCAGCCGGCGGCCTCGCTGCCTTTGCACTGGAACGCGGCCGGCTTGCCGATCGGGGTGCAGGTGGTGACGCGCTTCGGCGACGAGGGAACGCTGTTCCGCCTCGCCGCGCAGATCGAAACGGCACGGCCCTGGGCGGCGCGGCGGCCACCGCCTCCGAGTTAGCGGCCAATTCCCCTTAGGACGGAATCGGCGTCAATACGCCCGAACAGGGCTGGGTGTTGGGATCGGCGGCGCGCCACAAGACA
>VGDZ01000158.1 GCA_016869515.1 Alphaproteobacteria bacterium
CGAACGCGCCGGCTTCGCCGCGCTGCTGGCGGCGCATGTCGCGGCGGCCGAGGCGCTGTCGGCGCCGGTCCGGCTGTGGGCGGGCGAGGCCGGCGAAGCCCTGGCCGAACATCTTGCCGCCTTGCGCGCGGCGGCGGCGGATCTGGGCGAGATCGCGCCGGCCGATTACGGCGCGCTGTTCGAGACCCTCTTGGCCGAGGCGGTCGTCCGCCCGCGCCAGAACCGCCATCCCCGCCTGCACATCTGGGGCCAGTTGGAGGCGCGGCTGCAGCGCGCCGACCGGCTGATCCTGGGCGGGCTCAACGAGGGCAGCTGGCCGGGCGAGATCGCGCCCGATCCCTGGCTCAGCCGGCCGATGATGGCGCGGCTCGGCCTCGGCGAGCCCGAGCGGCGCATCGGCCTGGCGGCGCACGATTTCGCCCTGCTGGCGGCGGCGCCCGAGGTCTTGCTCAGCCATGCCCGCAAGGCCGGCGGCACGCCGCAAGTGCCCAGCCGCTGGCTGTCGCGGCTGGTGGCCTATCTCAAGGGGCACGAACTGAAGCTGCCGGCGGCGGCGCCGTTCCTGGCTTGGCAGGCCGAGTTGGACGCGCCGGCGCGGGTCGATCCGGTGGCCGCACCCGCGCCCGCGCCGCCCTTGGGCTTGCGGCCGCGGCGGTTGTCGATCAGCGACGTCGCGCTGCTGCAAAAGAATCCCTATGCCTTTTTCGCCCATCGGGTGCTCAAGCTCGAGGCGCTGGCGGCGGTGGGCGCGGCGCCCGATCTGGCCGATCGCGGCCGGCTGGTGCACGAGGCGCTGGACCGCTTTCGCGCCGAGTGCCCGGGCGCTTTGCCCAAGGACGCGCTGGCACGGCTATTGCGCCATGGCCGCGCCGTGTTCGCCCCGCATCTGGCCGAGCCGCGGGTCTTCGCCTTTTGGTGGCCGCGCTTCGAGCGCGTTGCGGCCTGGGTGCTGGACCGCCTCGCCGAGGACCCCACCCGCGTCACCGTCGCCAGCGAGGTCAAGGGGCGACTGAACTTGGACCTGCCGGCGGGCGCGGTGACGCTGACCGGCAAGGCCGATCGCATCGATCGCTTGGCCGACGGTCGCCTGGCGATCGTCGACTACAAGACCGGCAGCGTTCCCGCGCGCACCAAGGTCGAGTCCGGCGCGCAGTCGCAATTGCCGCTGGAGGCTGCCATTGCCGAGCACGGCGGATTCGACGGCGTCAAGGCCGGCGCCGTGGCGCTGCTGGAATACTGGCGCATCGGCGGCGGCGAACCGCCGGGCGAAATCGGCCCGGTGTTCGACCGGCCGGCGGAACTGGCTGCGGCCGCGCTGGACGGTCTCGAACGCCTGCTGCGGGCCTATGACGATCCCGCCACGCCCTATCGGGCGCAGGAGGCCGAGGACGACTACGCCAGGCTGGCGCGCCTGCGCGAATGGTCGGGCGCCGAGGACGGGCGATGAGCGGCGATTTCTCCGCGCCCGATCTGCGCGCCTCGGATCCCGGCGCCTCGGCCTGGGTCTCGGCCTCGGCCGGATCGGGCAAGACCCATGTGCTGACGGCGCGGGTGCTGCGGCTGTTGCTGGAGGGCACGCCGCCGGGAAGGCTGTTGTGCCTGACCTATACCCGCGCCGCCGCCGCCGAGATGGCCAATCGCGTGCTGGAGACGCTGGGCGGCTGGGCCACCGCCGGCGAGGACGAACTGGCCAAGGAACTGACCGCGACCGTCGGCCGCCCGCCCGAAAAGGCGGCGGTCGACGGGGCGCGCAAGCTGTTCGCGCGCGTGCTCGACGCGCCGGGCGGCCTGCGCATCCTGACCTTGCACGCCTTCTGCCAGTCGGTGCTGGCGCGCTTTCCGCTCGAGGCCGGCCTGTCGCCGCGCTTCCGGGTGCTGGAGGAGGCCGACGCCGAGGCGCTGTTGCGCGAGGCGCGCGAGTCGGTTCTGCGCCGCGCCCAGGCCGAACCCGAATCCGATCTCGGCCGCGCCCTCGAGGCGGTCGTGCGTCATGCCGACGAAGGCACGTTCTCGGGGCTGATGGACGAACTGGTGGCGGGGCGGCGGCGGTTGCGGCGGCTGCTGGACCGGGGCGGGGTCGAGGATCTGATCCGGCGCATCCGCCAGTTCCTCGGCGTCGGTCCGCGCGAGACGCCGGACTCGGCCATCGCCGCCGCCTGCCAGGACCGGGCGCTGGCCAGGCGCGCGCTGGGCAACGCGGTCAAGGCGCTCGACGCCGGCAGCGAAACCGATCGCGGCAAGGCCGCGCGCATCGGCGCGTTTCTTGCCGCCGATGCCGAGGCCCGGCCGGCGCTGTTCGACGCCTATTGCAGCGCCTTCCTCACCGACAAAGGCAAGCCGTTGGCGAAGCCCGCGACCAAGAAGGCGCTGGACGTTCCCGGCGTGGCCGAGACGCTGGCGCTCGAGGCGGATCGCCTGGTCGCGGCGTGCGCGCGCGCCGATGCGGCGCGGGTATCCCGCGCCTCGGTCGCGCTGGCGGTGCTGGGCGCCGCGGTGCTGGACGCCTACGACGCCGCCAAGCGCCGCGCCGCGCGCCTGGACTACGACGATCTGGTGCTGCGCACGCTCGATCTGCTGGAGCGCCCGGGCATCGCGCCTTGGGTGTTGTTCAAGCTGGATGGCGGCGTCGACCACCTGCTGATCGACGAGGCCCAGGACACCGCGCCCGAGCAGTGGCGGGTGGTGGCGCTGCTGGCCGAGGAGTTCTTCGCCGGCGAGGGCGCGCGGCCCGAGGCCCGCACCGTGTTCGCGGTCGGCGACGTCAAGCAGTCGATCTACAGCTTCCAGGGCGCCGATCCGGCCGCCTTTGCCCGCATGCGCGACCATTTCCGTGCCCGCGCCGAGAACGCGGCGCGGCGCTTCGAGGCGGTGGCGCTGGCGCGCTCGCGACGTTCGGC
>VGDZ01000159.1 GCA_016869515.1 Alphaproteobacteria bacterium
AATCCTCGATCGCCGCCACCGGCAGCGGCTTGGCCGCGGCCCGGTCGCGCGCCACCGGCTCGATCTGGCCGCGCCGCGCCGCCACGGTCAGCACCAGATCGGCCTCGCTGTGCTCCATCTGGTAGAGCATCTCGTCATGGCGATAATCGGGATTGATGGGGACAATGCCGGCGCCGAGGCCGTTCAGCGCCAGGTAATGGAAAAAGAACTCGGGCCGGTTCTCCAGCAACAGCGCGACGCGATGCCCGGGGCCGTAGCCGGCGGCGGCGAAGCGCGCGCGCAATTGGGCGATCCGCTCGGCCGCCTGGCGGTAGCTGTATTCGATCCCGCCCGGGTGATAGGCGCGCCCGGCCAGAGGCGGGGCGGCGACGAAACCGTTGTCGGGGTAGCGCTGCGCCGTCGCCTGGAACGCATCGTAGATCGTGGCGAAACTCATGGCTCTTTCCGCTTGCCGTGACCGCCGCCGCCCGCGGTCTCGACCGCCAGCCGATCGCCGGCGCCGAGCGCGAACTGGGCTTTGGAGGGAATGTCCTCCGAGCGACCGTCGGCGCGCAAGACCGTCGTGCGCGCGCTGGCGCCCGCGCCGCCGCCGGCCAGCCCGCGCGCCCGGCTGAGATGACGATCGCCGCGATGGGTGACGGCGATCGGGCCGTCCAGCGCCAGGTATTCCCGCACCACTCCGTCCCCGCCCGGCTGCGCGCCCTCGCCGCCCGAACCGCGACGGCGCGCCACGCGCAGCACGCGCAGCGGCGCCTCCATTTCCAGTATCTCGGCCGGCAAATTGCGGGCGTTGCCGACATCGGTCGAAAGCCCCGCAATGCCGGGTCGATCTTTGGCCGCGCCGCTGCCGCCCGCCACCACTTCGGCCGTGACGCGGCGCCCGCGCCCGCTGCCATGCGCCAGCGCCAGCACCAACGAGGCGCCGGCATTGGCGGCGGGGAAGCGCTCGGGCATGGCCTCGGCCAGCGCACCCAGCACGGCATTGGCCACCGCCTTGACCGTGCCGGTGCGGGCATTGACCGCGGCCGGAAAGCGCGGATTGACCACCGAGTCCTCGGGCAGGCGAAGCTCGAGCGCGGCGTAGCAGCCGGCATTGGTCGGGATCTGCGCGCCGGTGGCGACGCGCAGTCCGAAGCAGGCCGCGGCCATGACCGCGCTGCGGACGGCATTGATCGGCCCCTGGCTGCGCGGCGCCGAGCCGGCGAGATCGACCACCATGCGCTGGCCATCGAGCGCGACCTCGGCCACGATCGGCACCGGCCGGTCGAGCGCGACGCCGTCGTGATCGAGCCGGTCCTCGTACCGCCAGCGCCCGCGCGGCAATTCCGCCAGCGCCGCCCGCGTCAAGTCGTTGCTGTAACGGATCAGGGAATCGGCCTCGGCGCGGAAGCCGTCCGCGCCGAATTCGGCCGCCAATTCCGACAGCCGCGCGGCGGCGATCTCGCCGGCGCGCAGTTGCGCGGCAAGATCGCGCCGCACCGCCTCGGGCGCGCGCGAATTGGCCAGGATTAGCGCCAGCAGCGCGGCCTCCGCCTCGCTTCCGGCGGCGAACTTCGCCGGCGGCAGGCGCAGGCCCTCCTGGAAGATCTCGCGCGCCTCGGTCGGCAGCGAGCCCGGCGTCGCGCCGCCCACGTCCTGGTGATGCATGATGGCGGCGACGAAGCCGATGACCTGCGCGCCAAGGAAAGCTGGCTCGATCGCGATCATGTCGGGCAGATGCGTGCCGCCGGCATAGGGATCGTTGAACAGCACGCGCTCGCCGGGCCTGAAGGACTCGGTCGGGAACCGCTTCAGGGTCTCGGCTAGTGCCGGTGCGAGACAGCCCAGCAGAAGCGGGATCGCCGTCGCCTCGGCGATCATGCGGCCATCGGCCAGGAACAAGGCGGCCGAGCAGTCCTGGCCCTCGCGCACCAGGGTCGACACCGCGCCGCGGACCAGTCGCGCCTGGGCCTCGTCGGCGATGCCGGCCAGGCGCAGGCCCAGGATCTCGGCGGCGACGCTCATCGCGCGCGCTCCAACCAGGCGCCCTGCCCCGGTGACGGCCGCAGCCGCCAGCCGGACGGAATCCAGATCGCGCAGTCTGCGCGCGCCATCGCCGCCGGGCCTTCGCGACTGGGAAACGGAAGATCGTCGATCGCCACCTGCGGCGAGGCGATGCGCTCGACCCGGCGCAGCCGCAAGACCATCGGCGACGCGTCGCCCGCGTGCCCGAACTGCCGCCGGCAGGCCTCGCGGAACCGCGCCGCCAACGCGGCCGCGGTCTCGTTCGCGCCGATCGTCAGATCGAGCCCGTCGACCCGGTCGGGCTCGCTCAGGGTGACGATGCGCTCGACGCCGGCGCCGTCGGCCCATCGCGCCATCGACCGATTGTCCAGAAGCTGCATCGGGCTGTCGATGGTGTCGATCTCGATCGGCGCCGCCAGCAGTCCGGCGGCGGCGCCCAGGCCCGGCCGCGCCGGGATCAGCACCCGCTCGATGCCCAGCCGGGCGGCGATGCCGGCCGCGTGCAAGGGTCCGGCACCGCCCAACGCCACCAAGCCAAGCCGCCGGGGATCGAGGCCGCGCCGCACCGCCACCAACCGCGTCGCCTCCGCCAACAGGGTCTCGGCCAGATCGAGGATCGCCGTGGCGGCAGCGGCCAGATCGATGCCAAGCCCGCCTGCGATCGGCGCCAGCGCCGCTTCGGCCGCGGCGCGATCGAGCTTGATCGCGCCGCCGGCAAAGCCATCCGCTGCCAGGCGGCCCGCGATCAAAGCCGCATCGGTCGGCGTAGCCGCGCGCCCACCCAGGCCGAAGCAGGCCGGGCCCGGCCGCCCGCCCGCCGACTCGGG
>VGDZ01000160.1 GCA_016869515.1 Alphaproteobacteria bacterium
GCGAGGGCCGGTCGCGCCGGTGCAGGATGACGCCGGCGCGCGGCACGACGAAGCCGACCTCGGCGCCGGCGGCGAAGCCCTCGGCCCGCCGCGCCTCGATCCGCCGCCCGTTCCAATCCAAGAGGGTGAAGTCGCCTTCGTGGCCCAGCACCCGCGCCGAAAACAGATTGGTCAGCCCGACCAGCCGCGCCACCTGGGCGTCCTTGGGGCGGGCCAGGATCTCGGCCGGCGGGCCGATCTGCAGCGTGCGGCCCTGCGACAGGATCGCCATGCGGTCGGCCAGCGCCGCGGCCTCGTCGAGATCGTGGGTCACCAGCACGATCGGCATGGCCAAGCGCCGGCGCAGCTGGGCCAGTTCGCGCTGCAGCTTGCGGCGGGTGACCTGATCGACCGCGGCGAAGGGTTCGTCCAGCAGCAGCGCCGCCGGATCGCGCGCCAGCGCCCGCGCCAGCGCGACGCGCTGCTGCTGGCCGCCCGAAAGCTGGGCCGGCTTGCGCGCTTCGAGCCCGGCCAGATTGACCAGGTCGAGCAATTCGCGCGCCCGCGCCGCTCGCGCCTCGGCCGGGCGATGGCCCAACGCCAGCGCCACGTTGTCGAGCGCGCCGAGATGGGGAAACAGCGCATAGTGCTGGAACACCATGCCGATGGCGCGGGCCTGGGGCGGGCGGTCGATGCCGGCGGCGGCATCGAACCACGCCCCGCCGCGGCCCGAGATGCGCCCGTCCGCCGGCCGATCCAGGCCGGCGATCATGCGCAGGCAAGTGGTCTTGCCGGCGCCGGAAGGCCCGACCAGCGCCAGCAGCTCGCCCGCCGCGACGCCGAAGGCGGCATCGAGCGGGATCGGCCGCGCCTGGCGCAGGCGGACGTCGAGCGGCTCAGTCACGGGTCTGCCCGACATGGCGCGTCAGCCGCTGTACCAGAAGGATCGCCGCCAGCGACAGCGCCAGCAGCGCCGCCGCCATCGCCCCGGCCGCGGCGTCGTCGAACGCCTGGACGCGGTCGTAGATCGCGATCGACAAGGTGCGGGTCTCGCCGGCGACATTGCCGCCGACCATCAGCACCACGCCGAACTCGCCCAGAGTGTGGGCGAACACCAGCACGCCGGCAGTCAAGAGCCCGGGCCAGGCCAAGGGCAGTTCGATGCGCAGGAAGGTTTGCCAGGCGCTCAGCCCGCTGCACCAGGCCGCCTCGCGCACCTCGCGCGGAATGGCGGCGAAGGCGCGCTCGGCCGGCTGGATGGCGAAAGGCAGGTTGGCGATCAGCGAGGCGATCAGCAGGCCCTCGAAACTGAAGGCGAGGCCGTGGCCGAACAGCGCGCTCCACGCCGGCCCGAGCCCGCCGAAGGCCTGCAACAGATAAAAGCCCAGCACCGTCGGCGGCAGCACCAAAGGCAAGGCCACCAGCGCCCCCACCAGACCGCGCCAGCGCATCCGGCCCCAGGCCAGCGCGCGCCCGACCCACACCGCCGCCGGCAGCAGCAGGATCACGCTCCACAACGCCAGTTGCAGCGACAGGGAAAGCGCGGCCTTATCCATGGCACGATCCTATGGCATCACCGCCGCGACCGAAACCGCGCGTAAATGCGCGGACACCGGCCCCAAAAGCGCGGAAAGGGACCGGTCCTGGCCAGTTCGGCGCGGAGTCGATCCGGAAATGCGCGCAAATGCGCGCAAATGGCCAGTTTTTAACTACCCATGTCTTTGATTGTATTTGGTAATTAAGGTATGTCGGATGCGGATCGCGCGCAAAAAGGTTAACGTCCGCCTGGGGGCGCTTCGAAATGGAAGTATGGAACGTCAGGCGGGTCATGGCGCGCAAAGGGTCTCTCATAATATGTATGTAGAGTGAACATTTGAGGTTTTAACATCAAACTTTCGAGCCCCTACCCTCGCATTTCGACGGCCTCGCCCGGGCTGCCGATTCGAGCCGGAATTTCGGCATCGCATGAACGAACGTGTTCGGGCCGTGGGTATGGCGCCAGGCCGAGTTAGGAGGGCATGAATCGCGGTCGGTCTCGAACCATGCGGTTCAAGACCGATCTGTCGTGAGGTCCGTAACCCGTCGCCGGGCGTAGCTTGACCGTGCCCGTTCGGGTCTTCGGTCTTACGTCAGCCCGGGATGCGGGGGCGCCGTCGGCGAGCGGTCTCGAATCGAGCCGTTCGGATCGCGCGACCAAGCCTCAAAGGAACGCCTTGACGCCGGCGTAGATCGAGCCGGCGGCGGTGGCCGAGGTCATGGCCATGCTCAGCAGCTTCTCGATGCTTTGGATGCGCAGCCCGATGTTGGAGTGGCCGTCCGACAAGCCGGCGCGGATGGCGATGTACTTCGCCATGTCGCTGACCAGCCCCATCGCCATGGCCTGGGCCACTTCCTGGTCGATATGCGCATCGACCGTGCGGCGCAGCAGCTTCCAGCCCTGGCACAGCAGCGCGCCGAGCAGGAAGGCGAGCGCGATCGACAGCGAATACTCGGCGGTCTCCCGCCACTCCAGCACGGTGGCCGGAACGATCGGCACGTCGTCGATCAGGCCCACCACCGCCAGCATGCCGCTCACCGCCACCAGGCCGCCGAGCACGCCCATGACCAGCGCCGGCAGGAACTTGGGCCCGGTGCGATGGTAGAGCGAGGCGCCGAACGGCAACGGAATCAGGATCGAGGCCCCGCGCAGGTAGAGCGGGTTGAGATCGAACTTCATCACGATCAGGTAATGCCCCGCCAGCAGCATCGCCAGCCTCAAGGCGAAGCTGCGTCCGACCGAGGCTTTCGTCTCGACCTATACCGCCGAGGACCAGACCTATGTCTGGGCGATTTCG
>VGDZ01000161.1 GCA_016869515.1 Alphaproteobacteria bacterium
TAGATCCGCCAGCTTGCGCCCGCGCCCGGCCGCCGCCGCCTCGCCCAGGCCCAGCGCCGTGCCCGAGGGCGCGTCGACCTTGCGGCGGTGATGCATCTCGACGATCTCGATGTCGTAGTCCTCGCCGAAGGCGGCGGCGGTGCGGCGGGTCAACTGCATCAGCCAGTTGACCGCCGGGCTCATATTGGGGGCGCGGACGATGACGGTGCGCCTGGCGGCGGCGGCGATGCGCTTGTCCTCGGCCGGGCCCAAGCCGGTGGTGCCGACGATCAGGATCTTGCGGTGCTTGGCGGCCAATTCGGCGTGCAGCGCCGAGGCCGCCGGCGCGGTGAAATCCAGCACCGCATCCGCCTGGCGGAAAAGCGCGGCCGGGTCCTCGTTCAGCGCCTTGCCGATCGGATCGAGGCCGGCGACGGCGCCGACATCGCGGCCGATCGCGGGATGCCCTTTGCGCTCGGTGCCGCCGACCAGCAGGCAGCCGGCGGTGGATGCCGCCTCGCGCGCCAGCAGTACGCCCATATGGCCGGCCATGCCGACCACGCCGATCTTGAGATTGGCCATGTCCGAACCTCTCGCGCCCCGCCCGCGGCCGAGGCGACCGCGGGTCCGAACTATCTAGCCCGGATCAACCGGCCCTGGCCAGATTCTCGGCAGCGAAATCCCAGTCGATCAGCTTGTCCAGCACCGCCGCGACATAGTCCGCGCGGCGGTTCTGATAGTCGAGGTAATAGGCGTGTTCCCATACATCGATGGTCACAAGCGCGGTCATGCCCTGGACCTGGGGAGTGTCGGCGTTGGAGGTGCGCACCATGCGCAGCTTGCCCTTGTCGGCCACCAGCCAGCCCCAGCCCGAGGCGAACTGGCCGACGGTGAAGGCGGCGAAATCGGCGCGGAACTTGTCCCAGCCGCCGAGATCGGATTCGATCGCCGCCATCAGCTTGCCCGACGGCCGGCCGCCGCCGCCCGGGCGCATCGACTTCCAGTAGAAATCGTGATTCCACACCTGGGCGGCGTTGTTGAAGATCGCGGCGCGGGTGGGGTTCATCATCGAGGCCTTGACGACGTCGATCAGCGACTGGTTGGCCAGGTCGGAGCCGCGCACCAGATTGTTGAGATTGTCGAGATAGCCCTTGTGATGGCGGCCGTAATGAAAGCCCATGGTGTTGGCCGAGATCACCGGCGCCAGCGCGTCGTCGGCATAGGGCAGCTTCATGAACTCGAACGGCTGGGCCTGAGCCGTGGCAAGGCGCGGGAAGCCCGCGGCCATTGCGCCGATGGCGGCGCCCGCAACCAATGCGCGGCGGGTCAGGCGATAGCGGGTCATGGCGATGTCTCCGTCCTTCCAAGGATCATGGAAGCATTCTAACCGGCTCGGCCAGCCGAGGCCAATCCGAACAACCCTCAAGACCGGCGGGTCTTGTCGCCCGCGCGGCTCAGGTCTTGAGGTCGTTCCAGAGTTCCTTGACCCGCGCCAGGAAGGATTCGGTCTCGGGGTTGGTCTTGCCGGATTCGGCTTGGCGGAACTCTTCCAGCAATTCCTTCTGGCGCTTGGAAAGATGCACCGGCGTCTCGATCATGACTTCGACGAACAGATCGCCGGTCTGGTTGCCGCGCAGTTCGGGCATGCCCTTGCCGCGCAGGCGGAACTGCTTGCCGGTCTGAGTGCCGGCGGGGATCGAGATCTTGGCGCCTTCGCCGTCCAGGGTCGGGACTTCGATCGCGCCGCCCAGCGCCGCCACCGTCATCGGGATCGGCGCCCGGCAGAGCAGGTTGAGCGCCTCGCGCTGGAACAGCCGGTGCGGCTTGAGGCTGAGGAAGATGTAGAGATCGCCCGGCGGCCCGCCGCGCACCCCGGCCTCGCCCTCGCCGGCGAGGCGGATGCGGGTGTTGTCCTCGACCCCCGGCGGAATGGTGACCGACAGCGCCTTTTCGCGATGCACCCGACCGCCGCCTTGGCAGCTGCGGCAGGGCTTGTCGATCACGCGGCCGACGCCTTGGCAGGCGGGACAGGTGCGCTCGATGGTGAAAAAACCCTGGGTCGCGCGCACGCGGCCGGCGCCGCGACAGGCGTGGCAAGTGGTCGGCTTGGCGCCCTCGGCCGCGCCGCTGCCCTCGCAGGATTCGCAGGGCTGCATCGAGGGCACGCGAATCTGGGTCTTCTTGCCGCGATAGGCGTCCTCGAGCGCGATCTCCATGTTGAAGCGCAGATCGGCGCCGCGGGCGGCGCCCGGCCGGTCCTGGCGTCCGCCGCGCCGGCCGCCGCCCAGGATCTCGCCGAACAGATCGTCGAACATGTCGGCGAAGCCGCCCGAGAAATCGAAGCCGGCGCCGCGGCCGCCCGGGCCCGCGCCCTGGGCGAAGGCGGCATGGCCGAGCTGGTCGTAGGCGGCGCGCTTCTGGGCGTCGGACAGGATTTCGTAGGCCTCGTTGAGTTCCTTGAATTTGTGTTCGGCCGCGGTGTTGCCGGGATTGCGGTCGGGATGCCACTGCATCGCCGCCTTGCGGAAGGCGCGCTTGATCTCGTCGTCGCTGGCCGATTTGGCGAGTCCAAGCACCTCGTAATAGTCGCGTTTGCTCATGATCCTATGGGCTCGCTGGACGTCCGGCTAAAACGCAGCCGGGGCGCGGAAGCCGGCATCGGCCTTCGCGCCCCGTGACCTGCGGTTCGGGCGAGGACCAATGCCGCCTCAGCCCGCCTTCTTTTTCTTGTCGTCGACTTCCTCGTATTCGGCATCGACCACCTTGTCCTTGCCGGCCGCGCCGCCGCCCGTGCCGGCGCCCGCGCCGGGACCG
>VGDZ01000162.1 GCA_016869515.1 Alphaproteobacteria bacterium
CGTAGGGCAAGGACGACCAGGCGATGCGGGCCAGGCTGGCGCCGCCCGAAATCGACTGGATGGCGAACAAGTTCAGCCCCATCGGAGGCGTCAACTGGCCGAGTTCGATCAACACCACCAAAATGACGCCGAACAACACGCCGTCGAATCCGGATGCCAAGATGGTGGTGTAAAGCAAGGGCACGGTCAGCAGCATCATCGAGATGCCGTCGATGAACATGCCCAACAGCAAGTACAGCACGAACAGCACGCAGAAGAAGGCGAACGGCGCCAAGCCCAGCGACGCCAAGCCCTGCGACACGCCGCGGCCGACTCCCGACACCGAGAGGGCATAGGTCAGGAATTGGGCGTTGATGATGATGAACATCACCACCGCATTGGTTGTTACCGAAGTGCGCAGCGCCTCCTTCATGCCGACCCAATCGAGTTCGCGGTAAAGCGCCGCAATGCCCAGCGCGATCAGGCAACCGAAGGCGGCGGCTTCGGTCGGCGTGACGATGCCGAAATACATGCCGCCGAGGATAGCCAAGATCAAAAGCACGATCGGTAAGCAATCGCGCAAGCCCCGAAGGATGGAAGCCCGGGACGGCGGCGCAGCCTTGGCAGGCACCAAAGAGGGGTCGATCCGCAGCCGAATGGCCACCCAGGCCATGAACATCGCGGTCAACAACAATCCCGGAACGACGCCGGCCATGAACAGGTCGATGACCGATTCCTGCACGACCGCGGCATAAATCACCATCGGGATCGAGGGCGGGATGAGAATGCCGAGGCAGCCGCCTCCGGCCAAGGTGCCCAACGTCAATCGGTCGTCATAGCCGCGCCGGCGCATCTCGGGCAGGGCGACGGTGCCGATGGTCAGCGCGGTCGCGGTCGAAGAACCGGAAATCGCCGCAAATACCGCGCAACCGACGACGTTGGACTGGGCCAAGCCGCCGCGCGCCCACCATAACAAGGTCGACAGGCCGGTATAGAACCGCTTGGAGACGCCCGAGCGCAGTATGATCTCGCCCATCAGCACGAACAGCGGCACTGCCACCAAGGTGAAGGAGTTGGCGGTATTCCAGACGATATCGCCAAGCGTCGGCCAGAGGCGCGTGCCGCCGACCATGCTGATGCCGATCAGGCCGATCAGGCCCATGGCCGACCCGATGGCGACGCCCGCCGTCAGCGATACGGCAAGGACCACGCCGTAGACCAGGACGGTCAACTCCCAACTCATGATCGACGCCCGAACAATTCCCTCAAACTGCGCACCAACGTGTCGAGATAAAGAATGCACAGCCAGCCGAAGGTCAGGGACATGATCGCTTGCGGCAACCAAAGCGGCGTCGCCGAGGGCTGGATCGACAAAGTATTGAAACGCAGCGACAAGGCGACGGTGCCGTAGCAGGCATGGGTCGTGATGGCGGCCACCCCGAGGCCAACCGCGGCACCCAGCGCCGCGCAGGCCACCCGCAGGCGCGGGCCGAAACGCTCGAGCGCCGCCTCGACCCGTAGGAATTGACCGCTTCGCAAGGCATGGCCGAAACCCAGCAGAGTCAGCCAAACGAACAGATAGCCGCCATATTCGTCGGCCACCAACGTCGAGCCGCCGAGCAGGTAGCGCAGGCCGATCTCGACATTGACCAGCCCCGCCAAAGCCAGCAGCAACCAGCCGCCGAGATCGCACAGGGCCAGCGATGCGCGGTCAAGGGCCCGACCGAGCGACACGTCACTATTCCCTTTCGCCCGACCCCGTATCGCGAGGCCGGTTACCTGCGCGCGCGGCGATCAGGCGCCGCAGGCTCGCATCGACGCATCCAGCAGCGTCTTGCCGGTGGCGCCGTGCTTCTCGGCCCACTGCGCCCACATCGGCCGAAGCATGCCGCGCGCCTTGCCCAGATCCTCCGCCGTCGGGGTGGTCAACACCACCTTGTTGGCGACCAGGTTCTGGCGCGCGGCGTTGTCGCCCTCCTCGGACATCTGGCGATATTTCGGCGACCACTCGGCCGATTTCGCCATCAGGGTCTGCCGCACATCAGCCGGCAGTTTCTGCAGCTCGGCGGCGTTCACCATCAGAACCTGATGGCCCATGGTCATGTTGACCATGAATCCGCCCTTGACGATTTCATAGGCCCGCCAATCGCTCGCCGACAGCGCCGACGTAATGGCGCCGTCGATCACCTTGCGCTCCAACGCCGGGATCACCTCGGCCGACGTTATCGAGACCGCCGATCCGCCAAGCGCCCGCATCATTTCGACCTGCTCGGGATTCCAGGCGCGAATCTTCATGCCCTTGAGTTCCTCGAGCTTGGCCACCGGCTTGCCCAGCCACATGTTCTGCGGCGGCATGGTCCAGTGAATCGCGACCGCAACGCCAAATTTCTTTTGCAGCACCTCGTCGGTCGCGGTCTTCACCGCCGGCAGCGCCTTGTCGAACTGGTCATAGGAAGTGCAGAGGAAG
>VGDZ01000163.1 GCA_016869515.1 Alphaproteobacteria bacterium
GGAGGCGGCGCCTCGGCCAGCTTGGGTTCCGGCGGCGCCGGCCTGGGCGGCGGCGGAGGCGGCGGAGGCAAGGGCTGGGCGCGCGGCGGCTCGGGCTTGGGCGGTTCGGGCTTGGGCGGTTCGGGTTTGGGTTCCTCGCGCGCCTGGGTCCGCGGCGGGGCGTTGGCGACCTCGGCGATGCGCACCATTTCGACGAAAACCGGCCGCTCCTCGATGACATAGCGCTGCGGCAGGCGTGGCATGCCGTAGACCGCCAGCGCCGCCACGCCGAGGTGGAACAGCGCCGAGCTCACGGCGCCCGCGCGCATGGTGCCGCGTTCAGCCGCCACGGCGCGCGGGTCCGGTCGGGCGCGGCATTTCGGTGATCAGCGCCACCTTGTCGAAGCCGGCGGCGTTCAATGTGCCCATCACCTGCATCACCGTGCCGTAGTCGATGGTCTTGTCGCCGCGGACGAAGATGCGGGTGTCGGATTTCTGCTGGACGATGGCGCGCAGGCGCGGCACCAGTTCCTCGATCGTCACCGGCGTGTTTTGGAGGTAGATGATCTTGCGGGCGTCGATCGTCACCGCCAGCGGCTCGTCCTGGCCGCGCAAGGGGTTGGCCTGCGATTGCGGCAGGTCGACCGGCACGCCCACGGTCAGCAAGGGCGCGGTGACCATGAACACCACCAGCAGCACCAGCATCACGTCGACGAAGGGCGTGACGTTGATCTGGCTCATCGGCGGGCGGGCGAAGCGCCGGAAGCGGCTGCGATAGCCGCCGGCGCCCGGCATCTCGGCGGCCACGGCTCAGCTCCGCTCGTCGATGCGGCGCGAGAGCAGCGCCGAGAACTCGCCGGCGAAGCCCTCCAGCCGCGCCGCATAGCGGCCGAGATCGGTGGTGAACTTGTTGTAGGCCACCACCGCCGGAATCGCCGCCACCAGGCCGACGGCGGTGGCGAACAGCGCCTCGGCGATGCCCGGCGCCACCACCGCCAGCGAGGTGTTCTTGGTGGCGGCGATCGACTGGAAGCTGTTCATGATGCCCCACACCGTGCCGAACAGGCCGATGAAAGGCGCGGTCGAGCCGACCGTGGCGAGGAAGCCGATATACTTCTCCAGCCGCTCCATCTCGCGGTCGATGGTGATGTGCATGACCTGGACCACGCGCTGGCGCAGCGACTGGTCGGCGCGCAGCCCCTTCGAGGCCGAGCGCCGCCATTCCTGCATCGCCGCCACGAACAGCATGTCCATCGGATGGCGCGCCTTGGCGCCCAGCTTGTCGTAGAGATCGTCGATCGAGCCGCCCGACCAGAAGCTCTGCTCGAACTCGTCGGCCTGGCGGCGCAGCCGGCGCAGGCGGAAGGCCTTGTCGAAGATCACCGCCCAGCTCCAGAACGAAGCCGCCAGCAGCATCACCATCACCGCCTTGACGACGATGTCGGCCTGCAGGAACAAGGCCAGCATCGAGAGGTTGTGCGATCCGCCGGTCAGGGCCTGGCTTGCTACGTCCATGATGCGATTTCCCTAGGCGACATGTTGCAGGGCTTGGCGCAGCGCGGGCGGCAGGCGCTTGGGCCGGCCGGCGCGATCGATGCAGGCGATGCGCACCAGCGCCGAGGCGATGGCCTCGGCGCCGCGGGTCACGTCCTGCATCAGTTCCAGCGACGCCCCCGACAGCGCCTTGAGCCGGGTGCGCACCTCGATGCGGTCGTCGAGCCGCGCCGGGCGGTGGTATTCGATGGCGCAGGCCTTGACCGCGAAGGCCAGGCCCGGGCCGGACAGCAGCTCGGTCTGCGACACGCCCGCCAGCGCCAGCAGGGCCGAGCGCGCGCGCTCGATGAACTTGAGGTAGTTGGCGTAATAGACGATGCCGGCGGCGTCGGTGTCCTCCCAATAGACCTTGAGCGGGAAGATGTGGGTGCCGGCCTCGATCCGTCCGGACAGCGCGTCAGGTATCATCTTCGCCTCCGGCCAGGAGTTCGAACTGCGATGCGGCCGGCGGCGCCAGGCCAAGATGGGCGAAGGCCTGGGCCGCCAGCATGCGGCCGCGCGGGGTGCGCTGGATCAGGCCCTGCTGCAACAGATAGGGCTCGACGATGTCCTCGAGCGCGTCGCGCGGCTCCGACAGCGCCGCCGCCAGGGTCTCGATCCCGACCGGGCCGCCGGCATAGTTCTCGGCGATGCAGCGCAAATAGCGCCGGTCCATGGCATCCAGCCCCTTGGCGTCGACCTCGAGCCGGCCCAGCGCCTGGTCGGCGGCGCGGGCGTCGATGCGGCCGGCGCCGGCGACCGAGGCGAAATCGCGCACCCGCCGCAGCAGCCGCACGGC
>VGDZ01000164.1 GCA_016869515.1 Alphaproteobacteria bacterium
TCGGCCCGCGCCGAAAGCGGCAGCCCGGCCGCGCCGATCAAGGCGAGGAGTCGCCGCCGCGCGATCATGCCGGCGCGCTCCCGCCCCGCATCTCGCGGCGCTTGCGGCGCTGGATGCGCGGCGGACAGGTGGTGTCGTCGAAATAAAGCGTCTGGCATTTGAGACAGTGGATGCATTCGTTGGGCGCGATCTGGCCGTCGGGCCGGATCGCCTGCACCGGGCAGCGCACTGCGCAGATCTGGCATTCGCGGCCGCACTGCCAGTGCCGCTTGAGCCACTCGAACATCCGCAGTCGCGCCGGGATCGCCAGCGCGGCGCCAAGCGGGCACAGGAACCGACAGAACGGCCGCTCGATCGCCAGGCCCAGCACCACCGGCAGCAAGGCCCAGGCGACGAAATACCAGTCGCGCAGGAACTTCAGGTTGATCGCTGTCTTGAAAGGCTCGATCTCGGCGCCCAGCACCGCCAGCGGCATCGCCCCCAACGACAGCGCGATCAAGGCAAGGAAGGCGACGTATTTGACCGGCCACAGCCGCTCGGTCAGGCCGAAAGGCAGCGCGATCTGTTTAATGCCCATGCGCTGGGCGGCGCGGCTGACCAGGTCCTGCAAGGCACCGTAGGGGCACAGCCAGCCGCAGAACACGCCGCGACCCCAGAACAGCATCGCCACCGCGACGAAGCTCCACAGGATGAAGATCAAGGGATCGAGCAGGAAGAAGTCCCATTCGAACCTGGTCAGCAGCGCGTTGACGAAGGTCAGCACATTGACCACGGTCAGCTGCGCGCCGGCATACCAACCGATCCACAGCAGGGCGAAGGCCATGGCGCCGATGCGCAGCGCCAACCAGAGCCGCTTGCGTTTGGCGACCACGTCCTGGGCAAACAGGATCGCGGTCAGCCCCAGCAGCGCCGCCGCCAGCACGGCGATGCGGCCCCAGCGCGCCTCCCACACCCGCAACCAAAGCGGCCAGCCTTCGGTCTCGTCGGCCGGCAGCGCCGCTTGGATCGAAGGCAGGACGTAGCGCGCCGGCAAGGCGTAGGGGAAGGAAAACCGCGCCCCGACCATGCGGCCGGCGGCGTCGGGGGCGGCGATCTCGACCTCCAGCCGCCAGGGTCGCAGCGGATCGAGTCCGGCTCCGGCCGGCAGGACGAAGGCCGCCATCTCGCGCAGTTCGGGCGCGTCGTCCGCCGCCAGGCGTTCGACCTCGTGATGCATGTCGCGAGTCAGCGCGATGGCGGTCGAATCCTGGACGATCTGGATGCGCTCGAACACGCCGCTACGCCGCCATTCGCGGCCCTTGAAGCCGACCAAGCCGCGCGCGCCGACGAAAATCACTTGAGCCTCGGCCTCGGCCGATCCGACCAGCCGGCGATAGAGCCGGTCGCCCAGCAGATTGGCGCCGATCCGCGCCGGCGTCGCCAGCGCCAGCGAGATCACGATCGCCGGCACTTCGGCGGCGGCGCCGGGCGCAAGGCTTTGCGCCGCGCCGGCCGCCGCCAAGGCGCGGTCGACTTCGCCCAGTCCGAAGCCGCGGCTTTGGATCGAGCGCTCGGCGGCAAGCGCCGCCCAGCTTTCGGGCGCGAAGCTGTCGCGGTCCAGCCGCGGCCGATGCTCGGCCGCACGCGGCAGCAATTCCCGCGCCCGCGCCACCGCCCGCGCCGAGCCCAAGATGGCGTCGTTGAGCGCCAGGGCCGAAATCGTCGCGCCGCCGATGGCGTCGACCGCGATGTCGCCGCCGCGCGCCAACGGCCTCAGGCGCACCGCTTGGCGCAGATCGATGCCAACATATTGTCCGACATAGGCATGCAGCGCCGCTTCCGGCACGCCGATGATCAGGATCGGCTCGTGGTGTTCGAGAATGGTGACGCCGGCGATGCGCCCGGCCGGATCGAGTCCGATGCCGAGATTGAGCGGCCGACCCGAAAAACCGAGCGCCGCGCCGGTGCGACGGCTTTCGAAGGCGTAGCCGATCAGATCGTCGCCGCGATAGGCGGGATGCACTGGCGGCGACCCTTCGGCCAGCCCCAACCGGTCGGCCCCGGGAACCAGCGCCCGCAATCGGGCTTCGACTTCGCTTTCGGCCCGTGCCGTCGAGGCAACCAGTGCCGTCGTCGCGACAAGCGCCGTCGCCAGAAGAGCCGACATTCTCCCGGGCCATTGCATGATCGATGTCTAGCTCGGTGAATACCGGGATTCCTTGATCCGCATCAAAAAATCTCATTCGCACTGTGTCAAAAAAAATTTG
>VGDZ01000165.1 GCA_016869515.1 Alphaproteobacteria bacterium
CCGAAGCGGTCGATCATCCACGCCGCCATGTTGTGGATCGAGATATAGGCCGCGGTCGAGGCGCAGCCCGCCGCCAGCTCCTCGAACACGATCGCGGCATCCAGCCGCTTGAGCCCCGCCCCGCCCACGTCCTCGGCGACATAAAGCCCGCCGAAGCCCAAGGCCGCGGCCTTGCGCAGGGTCTCGACCGGAAAGACCTTGTCCTCGTCCCAGCGCGCGGCCTGGGGCGCCATCTCGGCCGCGGCGAAATCGCGCGCGGTGTCGCGGATGGCGCGCTGTTCCTCGCTGAGTTCGAAATCCATGACCGCCTAGCCGAAACTCGCCCGGCTGGCCGGCTTGGCCAGGCGCTCGATCGCCTGCCAATCCCACGCGATGCCGAGGCCGGGCCGGTCGGAGGGCACGGCATGGCCGTCGGCGATCCTCATGCCGGCGGTGGTGACGGAATCGAGCTGCGGGATGTATTCCACCCAGGCGGCGTTGGGCACGGCGCAGGTCAGCGCGACGTGCAGTTCCATCAGGAAATGCGGGCACACCACCATGTTGAAGCTTTCGGCCAAATGCGCGGTCTTGAGCCAGGGCGTGATGCCGCCGATGCGGGCGACGTCGACCTGGACGATCGAACAGGCGCCGCGCTGGAGGTATTCGCGGAAATGCGAGGGGTGATAGAGCGACTCGCCGACCGCGATCGGCAGGCTGGTCGAGCGCGCCAGCCGCACATGGCCGTCGATGTCCTCGGCCGGCAGCGGCTCCTCGAACCAGTCCAGGTCCAAGGGTTCGTAAAGCCGCGCCCGGCGGATGGCCTCGGCCACGGTGAAGCACTGATTGGCGTCGACCATCAGCGCGAAATCGCCGCCGACCGCCCGCCGCACCTCGGTCAGGCGTTCGACGTCCTCGCGCCCGGTCGGCTTCCCGACCTTGATCTTGGCGCCCTTGAAGCCCTGGGCCTTGGCGGCCACGGTCTCGGCGACGATGGCGTCGATCGGCTTGTGCAGCCAGCCGCCCTCGGTGGTGTAGACCGGCACCCGTGCCTGGGCGCCGCCGGCCATGACGTGCAGCGGCAACCCGGCCTTGCGCGAGCGCAAGTCCCACAGCGCGGTGTCGATCGCCGCCAGCGCCAGCGCCGTGATCGCCCCCACTGCCGTGGCATGGGTGTGGAAGAACAGCGCCTTCCAGATCGCCTCGACCTCGCCGGCCTCGCGTCCGATCAGCTTGGGCGCGAGATGGTCGCGCAGCAGCGCCACCACCGACGAGCCGCCGGTGCCGATGGTGTAGCTGTAGCCGATGCCCTGGACGCCGTCGGCGTCGGTCAGGCGGACGATCGGCGTTTCCTGGGCGACGAAGGACTGGATCGCGTCCGAACGCGGCACCGGCGGGACGAGATCGATCTGCAGGATCTCGACGCGGACGATCTTGGCCATGGCCGGATCAGGGCTTGGTCGAGGCGAAGGCGGGTTCGCGGTTCGCCCGGTCGGCGGCGAAGGCAAGCTGGGGGAAGTCCTTGTCGCTCCAGACCGGCGACTTCTGGGCGCGCAGGAAATCGACCAGGCAGATGGCGGTGACGTCGGCGATGGTCAGGTAGGTGCCGTGCAGCACGCCGCCGTTCTCGGCCAGCTGCGCTTCCAGCGCCTTGAGGCCGGCGACTAGCTGGCCTTGGAGCTGGTCGAGCCAGGGCTGGTGCACCTTCTCGGGCGGGCGGCGGTTGCGCTCGTAGAACGCCGCCACCGCCTTCTCGGTCGCCCCCAGCGCCACCGCCTCCCAGTACTTCACCCGCCGGCGGTCGATGCCCGAATAGGGCGTCAGCGCGCGGGTGCGCCCGGCCAGTTCGTCGATGCAGTCGACGATGGCGGCGGAATCGATCAACGTCTCGCCGTCGTCCAGGATCAGCGCCGGCACCCGCCCCAGCGGGTTGATCTTGGCGATGGCGGCACGGTCGTCCAGCGTCGACAGCGGCTGGTGCTGGAATCCCAGCCGTGCCAGCTGCAGGGCGATGGCGACCCGACGCGTGAAGGGCGAAAGGAAGCGGCCGACCAGAATCATGCGCATCTCCGTATGGAACCGAACCCGCAGTCTATGAGGCAGCCGGTCGCGTTGTCACCTGGGGCGGCTGTCCTTATGATGGCCGCAACGAGGTTCGCCATGACCATCCAGACCCCGCGCCCGCCGGGCGCCAAGCGCGCCGCCGCCGATCCCGCAGCCGCGGCCGCGGCGCGGTTTCCCG
>VGDZ01000166.1 GCA_016869515.1 Alphaproteobacteria bacterium
TCGGCTTCCTGGCCGCGCCGCCCGGGGTCGATCTGTCGCGTTCGGCCGGCGGCGTGCTGGGGGCGGGATTCGATTTCGACGCCGGCAACCGGCTCTTGGCCGAACTCGAGGCCGAAGGGCGCGCCCGCTTGGCCGCGGCCGACGTCCCGGCCGAGGAAGTGCGCATCGAACGCGCGGCCGAGATGCGGCTGTTGGGCCAGGTGCACGAGATCGTGGTGGCGCTGCCCGCGGGCCGGCTGGGGCCCGAGCGGGTGCAGGAACTGCGCGACGCCTTCACCGCCACCTATGCCCGGCTCTACACCCACGTCTACAAGGGCGCCGAGATCCAGATCACCGGCTGGAAGGTGCGCGCCATCGGCCGCGAGCCGGCGCTGCCCTTGCGCATGGTCGGCCAGCCCTCGAACGTCGCCGCCGCGCAGAAGGGTACGCGGCCGGCCTGGTTCGAGGGCGGCTTCCGCGACACGCCGGTGTTCGATCGCTATGCGTTGCGCCCGGGCGACGCTATTTCCGGTCCGGCCATCGTCGAGGAACGCGAGGCCACCACCATCGTCCCGCCGGGCGACAGGCTGACGGTGGACGAGCGGCTCAATCTGCGCATCGCCATCGGCGGCGGCGCCGCGGCCGCGCCGCGGGTGACGCACGATCTGCCGCTGGCCGAGGCGGTGCGCCGCATCGAGGCCGATCCGGTCGGATTGGAGATCATGTGGGCGCGGCTGGTGACCGTGGTCGAGGAGATGTGGCTGACGGTCTGCCGCACCGCCTTCTCGCTGATCATCAGCGAGGCCCAGGACTTTGCCTGCGAGCTTCTGGACCGCGAGGGCAATCCGCTGTCGCACAGCCCGCGCGCCATGCCGGTGTTCAATCTGACCTTGCCGCGCGCGGTCAAGGCGCTGCTGGCCAAGTACCCGCCCGACACGCTCAAGCCGGGCGACGTGCTGATCACCAACGATCCTTGGCTGTGCGCCGGGCACCTGTTCGATGTCGCGGTGGTGACGCCGGTGTTCAAGGACGGCAGGCTGGTCGGCCATGTCGGCACCGTCGGCCATGTCAGCGACATCGGCGGCACCAAGGATTCGCTGCGCGCCCGCGAGATCTTCGAGGAGGGCGTGCAGATCCCGCCGATGAAGCTCTATCGCGCCGGGGTTCCGTCCGAGGACATCTTCACCCTGCTGGCCGAGAACGTGCGCAACCCGCACCAGGTGCTGGGCGATCTGCATGCGCTGCTGTCGGCCAACACCATCGGCAGCGAGCGGCTGCTGGCGTTCATGGCCGAGTACGGGCTGGAAGACCTGGCGGCACTGGCGCATATCGTCCAGGACCGCGCCGAAAAGGCCATGCGCCAGGCCATCGCCGCCATTCCCGACGGCGTCTATCGCGGCGAGATCTGGAACAACCCGCTCGGCCAGAAGCTGCGCTACAAGATCGAGATCGCGGTCGCGGGCGACAGCATCACGGTCGACTTCCCCGACGCGCCGCCCCAACAGCCCCATGGCGGCCTCAACTCGACCCTCAACTACACCGCCGCCCACACCACCTATCCGCTCAAGTGCATGCTGACGCCGAACGTGCGCGGCAATGCCGGCTGCTATCGCCCGTTCGCCGTCACCGCGCCCGAGGGCAGCATCCTCAACTGCACCCGTCCGGTGGCGGTCAACATGCGCACCCGCACCGGCTGGTACATCGCCCCCAACCTGTTCCAGGCCTTGGCGCCGGCGGCGATCGGCAGCGTCCAGGCCTTCACTGGCCTGCCGACCTCGGTCACCTTCTACGGCAAGGGCGGCGACGGCAGGTACTACTCGGACCACCTGTTCATGGGTGGCGGCCAAGGCGCCGGCCGCGACCAGGACGGCAAGTCGAGCCTGCTGTGGCCGACCTCGGCCGCCAACACCTCGATCGAGCTGTTCGAGGCGCGCTGCCCGGCGCTGGTCGAGGAAAAGGCGCTGGTGGCCGACAGCGGCGGACCCGGCGCGCGGCGCGGCGGCCTCGGCCAGGTGGTGCGGGTGCGCAAGCTCGAGCCCGA